>JAJFJC010000403.1 GCA_021774385.1 Alphaproteobacteria bacterium | reverse complement strand
CGTCGCATCCGTAAATGCGATTGCCCATGGCCGCCCGAAACTCCCTTGCGATATGTCCTTTATGCTCGATCGTCAGATAGGAAATACAGCGCCTGGCATCGAGACGATAGGACGCCGGAAATGCATGCGTCGGACAGATATCGAGACATCGTGTGCAGGCGCCGCAGTGATCGGTTTCGGCGGTCTCCACGGGCAACTCAAGCGCCGTATAAATCTCACCAAGGAAGAGCCATGAGCCATGGTCACGCGATACAAGGTTGGTGTGCTTGCCTTGCCAGCCGATCCCGGACCGTGCCGCAAGCGGTTTTTCCATCACCGGCGCCGTATCGACGAACACCTTAACTTCGGCCTCGAAACGTTGATGCATCCAACGGGCGACCCGCTTCAGCCGCTTCTTGACGACGTCATGATAGTCACGGCTCTGCGCGTACACCGAAACCGCCCCGCGATCCTTTCGCGCCAAAATGTCCAGGGGGGATCGATCGGGACCGTAGTTCATTGCCAGCACGACGACCGAGCGAACATCAGGCCACAGCACGCGCGGACTAGCACGACGATCCGCCTTCGCCTCCATCCATCCCATATCGCCATGCCATCCGGCGGACAGGAAAGCACCGAGACGTTCGCCCGCTTCCGGCCCCGCATCCGGCGCGGCAAAGCCGACAGCGTCGAACCCCGCCGCCAACGCCGCATCGCGTATCTCTTGACGCGCCTCGGATCCGGCCCGGTTATCCCCGGCCACGATAGGACGGCACCCCTTGATCCGGAATCCAGAGATCTTCCGGCGCCGGACCCGTTTGATAGAAGACGTCGATTGGCATACCGCCCCGCGGATACCAATAGCCACCAATCCGCAGCCATGAGGGCGCGATTTCCGCCTCCAACCGGCGTGCAATCGATACCGTGCAATCCTCGTGAAAGGCGCCGTGGTTGCGGAAGGCGCCGAGATAAAGCTTCAGCGATTTGCTTTCGACGATGTATTCACCTGGAAGATAGTCAATCACCAGATGGGCAAAATCAGGCTGCCCCGTCACGGGACAGATCGACGTGAATTCCGGGCAGGTAAACCGGACGACATACCGGGCATCGGGTTGCGGATTGGGAACACGCTCCAGCACCGCCGCCGCCGGCGATTCCGGCAGCGTCGTAGCGCTGCCCAATTGGGTTAGTGAATTCGTTTCCGTCATCCTGTCACCCTTTTACAACGGTTCGATATCGCCCTCGGCCTGCCGGTCGCGGAACCTTATAGCGAATTCATTCAACATTCCGTCCTCGATTGCCTGACGAAGCCCCGCCATGAGCTGCTGATAGTAATGCAGATTATGCCAGGTCAGAAGCATGCCGCCGAGCATTTCTCCAGCCCGGTGCAGATGGTGCAAATAGGCGCGGCTATGTCGAAGACATGCCGGGCAAGCACACCCCTCCTCAAGCGGGCGCGGATCATCACCATGCCGGGCATTGCGGATATTGAGCGACCCGCGTGCCGTATAGGCCCGCCCAGTCCGGCCTGACCGTGTCGGCAGGACGCAATCAAACATATCGATGCCGCGAAGGACCGCGCCAACAATATCATCGGGTAGCCCAACGCCCATCAGGTAGCGGGGCTTATCATCGGGCAAATGAGGAACCGTCGCCTCCAACACGCCCAGCATAGCCTCCTGCCCCTCCCCCACAGCAAGACCGCCAACCGCATAGCCATTGAACCCAATATCGACTAATGACGTCGCCGACTCCGCGCGCAAATCGTCATAGATGCTCCCTTGGACGATCCCGAACAAACCATGGCCCGACCGGTCGACAAACGCATTCTTGCTGCGCGCGGCCCATCGCGTGGACAGGGCCATCGATTGCGCGGCTTCTTCATGCGTTGCCGGATGCGGCGTACATTCATCCAGCACCATGGTGATATCCGCGCCCAAATGATGCTGAATTTCAATCGAGCGTTCCGGCGTCAGTTCATGCCGTGAGCCATCGATGTGCGACTGAAACGATACGCCGTTTTCGCTCATCTGCCGTAACTTCGCCAACGACATCACCTGGAAGCCGCCGGAATCCGTCAAGATTGGGCCACGCCAATCCATAAAACCATGGAGGCCGCCGAGCCGGGCAATTCGTTCCGCACCGGGCCGGAGCATCAGATGATAAGTGTTGCCAAGAACACAATGCGCGCCGGTTGTCCGGACGGCATCGGCCGTCATCGCCTTAACCGTGCCCGCTGTTCCGACAGGCATGAATGCCGGGGTTTCCATAATGCCGTGCGCCGTGCAAACGCGACCCCGGCGGGCGACGCCACTTCGTGCAACAAGCTCAAATTCAAATTTTATGTCGCTCATCGTGAAATCGTTTCCGGAGCAAGCAGACAGGCGTCTCCGTAGGAATAAAAACGATACTCTTCATCGATAGCGTGGCGATAGGCATCCTGCATCCGGCGTCCGCCGGCAAAAGACGAGACCAATACGAACAAGGTCGATTTCGGCAGGTGAAAATTAGTCATCATCAAATCGACCGCGCGAAATTTCCATCCTGGCGTGATGAACAGATCCGTCTCCTGATGATAGGGGTGCACGATACCGTTTTTGTCCACCGCGCTCTCCAAAAGCCTCACGCACGTCGTTCCCACGGCAACGATACGTCCACCGCTTTTACGGGTTATGTTGACTAACGCCGCCGTTTCCGCATCGACCGAACCGAATTCCGAATGCATTCGATGGTCCGCCAAATTATCGACCTTGACGGGCAAGAACGTACCAATGCCCACATGTAACGTCACGCGCGCCAAACCGACACCGCGCGCGTTCAAGCAATCCAAAAGCGCCGGTGTAAAATGAAGCCCCGCCGTGGGAGCCGCGACCGCACCGTCTTTCGCCGCGAACATCGTCTGGTAGCGGTCTTGGTCTTTTGGATCCGCTCCCTCATCGCGACGGATATAGGGTGGCAGTGGCATTGCTCCATAAGATTCCAACCCCCGCGCAAAGTCCCGTTCGGGCATATCGAAGTCTAACGCCACGTCGCCCTGTTCCCGTTTTTCGACAACCTCCGCCGAAAAATCTTCCGCAAAGTCGATGCGGTCACCGATACGAAGTCGTCGCCCCGGTTTGGCGAAGGCGAGCCAGCACCGGTTTCCCAGGTCGGTATGTAAGGTAACGGAAATAGAGGCTTCACCACGTCGGCCGGACAAGCGAACGGGCATAACGCGGGTTTCGTTGACGACCAGCAAATCTCCCGGTTCGAGCAATTCGGGCAGGTCGCTAACATGCCTGTCCTGGCATTCTGTACCGACAAAAAGTAGCCGTGCGGAGTCTCTCGGGTTGGCGGGTTGTTGCGCAATCAACTCTCGAGGCAGATTAAAATCGAACGCATCGAACCGCATCGCGGTAAGCTTCAATCCGCTGTTGCCGACACCGGCCGGACGCGTGATAGCAACATCCGAAAGGGAATCAGCATGCAGGCCGCGATCGAGAACTTCACCGCGATATCGCCCATCGCCAATGTCTGCCAAGGAACAGCCGTTCCAAAGAAAGCTAAGGAAAAGAACAACCCTGTATCGAGCACCGAGGCTACCGCAGATGATCCCAGTGGCGCTTGCCACCATGGCCGTGCTCTCAGCTTATCAAAGATGAAGACGTCACTTAACTGCGCTATGAGAAACGCGGTCCCGGATGCGAAGGCGATCCGCGGAGTCGCGAGCCAAATGGACAAAATTACGGCAAACGCAAATCCGACATAAACCACGCGCCTTGTTACCGCGGCGCCATGCCTGCGGTTGGTAAGATCGGTGACCAAAAATGTTACCGGATAAGTCAACGCGCCCAAAGTCAGCCAATCGTTCAGGGGAAACTGTACGGCATAATTTGAAACCGCAACGATGATTGCCATTGCGGTGATAGGCAATACGATTCCCATGAATTTCACTCCAAGCCGAATATCGGCCCGATACGATGAATTGGCCAATTTGCCGCTTACTTATATAGCGCGGAACAAACGTGCAAGACTGCATCCGAGTAAATAACTAAAATATCATATATTAACCATATTTGTTCGACGCGAACTGGAATTTGATGCTCGGATTATCTTTTAAATTTCGCAATAATATTGCGCGATAGCTAGAAATCCGCGGTGACACTCCCAAATCTTGGTTAAAATTGCCCTCGATATTTGCAAACGTTAACACCGCAACTTGCAAAATTAACACATTTAGACTACTTAATAGACATGGTTCAGACAGCTGGATTCGACCCTTCGCTAATCCCGGCTGGCCCTTCGGAAGGCCGGCGGCAGCCGGCTCCCGGCCCGGATTCTGAGCGAGTCACGCCTGTGGACGAGGGCGATGCGTTACGGGAAGAGCCGCGGCGGTCCGACGCTACGGAAGCCCCGCTTGTTGATCCACCAACCCGCGTTGCATTTACCGCAAAGTTTGGTCCGGATTCCGACGGTTTCCCCTTACAAGTCGTGCGTGGTGATGACCTAGTCGGGGCGGAGACTATCGATGTCGAGGTCATTTCCTCCCGACGCATAAGTCGCGCCGACCGAGAAGTCCTGCTTCGTGCGCAGGAAGCCGAGTCGACGGCCATTGAAGCGGAAGAGCGGCAACAGGCTGCGTTTGAGGCGGAACGAGCCGAAACAACGGCGCGAGCCGAGGAAAACCAACGAGCGGACGAAACGGACGCGACCACCGGATCGCAATTGGACTTGCAAGTTTAAATTTAACGCGGACCCTGAACCGGGGTCTATTGTCGCGTACCCGCGGCGTCTGAATCAAAAAAATTGAATTTAGGGGAGGCGATATGCAAATCGCAATTCTGGACGACTATCAAAATGTTTCTCAAAAACTGGCGGATTGGCGTTCACTCGACGATAAAGCAACGATTAAGGTTTTTGACAAACCGCTTGGCGACGAAGATGCCGTCGCAAGCGCGCTGAAAGGCTACGATGTCATCGTTTGCATGCGCGAACGAACCCCTATTCCCGCGAGCTTGATCAAACGTTTACAAGGCTTGCAACTGATCATCACGACGGGAATGCGAAATCGCTCAATCGACATGCAAGCCGCGCACGATCAGGGCATTACCGTGTGCGGGACTTCTGGCCTTGGCGCCCCGGCAGGTGAACTGGCCTGGGCCCTGATCATTTCATTGATGAAGAACATTCCAGCCGACGACCAATCGATGCGCAATGGCGAATGGCAACCGAACATTGGCCGCAGCCTGGGCGGCAAAACATTGTCGGTTATCGGCCTCGGCAAGCTTGGTGCCTATGTTGCGAAAATCGGATTGGCATTCGAGATGGATGTCATCGCCTGGAGCCAAAACCTAACCGACGAGCGCGCCGCCGAAGTTGGCGTCCGACGCGTCACCAAGGAAGAAGCACTGTCCGAAGCGGATATCGTCACCATCCAACTGGTGTTAAGCGACCGGTCACGCGGATTGATTGGCGCACCGGAATTGGCACTAATGAAGCCATCGGCTTTTCTGGTCAATACGTCACGAGGTCCCATCGTCGAGGAAGCGGCTTTAATCGACGCCCTCCAGAACAAACGCATCGCCGGCGCGGGACTGGATGTGTTCGATGTTGAGCCATTACCGGTGAGCCACCCCTTCCGCTCGCTAACGAACACGATCCTCACACCGCATACCGGCTATGTGACGCGGGAAAATTTGATCCAAATGTATACCCATGCGGTCGAGGACATCACCGCGTTTCTTGACGGGAATCCCGTTCGGGTTTTGGAGCCCTGATGCAATCTCCACCCGCCGCAGCGGGAAGGGACCAAAACAGCAGGATTTTTCGCTCAAGCCCGACCGACAATTTGATCGGAGATCATGCCGCGTAGCGTGTCCTCGAACGCGTCAAGTGTCCGGTCGATATCCGCATCGCTATGGGCCATCGACGTAACACCGCTGATTTGGGACATGAGGTCAACGCCGCGTTGGCGAAGACCGTTCCGCATCGCGTAGATGACTTCTGGTGCGACGCCGCGGATTTGTTCCGCACCAAGCCCTTCAACGGACCCGTTTTCGGCGCCCTCGCCCAGATAAACATGGAATGTCGAGGCCTCGCCATAAACTGCACCGGCGACCTGGTGCTCCTCGATAATTTTCCGCATTCCCGACCGCAGTCGGTCGGCGGCCGCATCGGCCAAACGGTTCGGCTCGCCGGTCTTGACCTGCTTTAATGCGGCGGCCCCGCTTGCCGCGACAAGCGGATTGCCATTGAACGTTCCCTTATGCGTCACGCCGGGCTTGCGGCCACGGAATTCATGTGTCGGATCGAGCAACCGCATGAACTCCTCGCGGCCACCAACCGCACCACCCGGCATGCCACCGGTGACGATTTTGGCCATCGAGGTCAGGTCTGGAAGAATATTGTCTCTGGCTTGCAATCCTCCCGGGCTCCAGCGGAATCCGGTAATCACCTCATCGAAGATCAATACCGCGCCATGCGCGTCCGCCAAACGGCGCAGTTCACCCAAGAGTCCGTGCGGTAACGGGACGCTACCGTAATTCGCGCCCGAAACTTCGCAAATGATGGTGCCAATATCATCGTCGTTCGCCAAGACTTCGGCGACTCGTTCCGCATTCGGCGGCGCCACGACGGTGGCCGCGACGGTACCAGGCAAGATACCGAGGGATGACGGCTTGTCGTAAGGCGCCTTCATGCCCAAATCGACGAATTCATGCCACCCGTGATAATGCCCCTCGAAGCGTAGAATTTTGTTCTTACCGGAATAGGCGCGCGCAATACGTATCGCGAGCATGGTCGCTTCGGTTCCCGACCCCACGAACCGGACACGTTCCGCCGATGGGATTAGTTCCTGGATATAGCCCGCCCACTCAACTTCAAGCGGATGACAGTCGGCGAAGAAACTGCCTTTTGCCGCCTGTTCGGTTACCGCCGCAACGACATCGGGATGGGCATGGCCAAGCAGCAACGACGCACTGCCCATGGCATAGTCGATATATTCCGTGCCATCGACTTCCCATTTGCGCGACCCTTCCGCGCGGTCGATATATTTTGGATAAGGCGCCGCGAACCGGCTTTCATGCGACACACCGCCAGCCAAACGTGCCTGGGCTTGTTCGAATAATTGCTCGGATGACCCGCTCATGCCTCGTTCCTCCCGTTTCACACCGTCCAGAATTCCCTAAGACTAATCCAACGATGCTGCCTAAAGCGAGCCGCTTCTTCGTTTCTGTGTGATTCCTTTATGGCGCGTATGTCGCTTCGTAAGGCATAGTTCCAGCGGTTAATAAGCAAACGGAACATCTACACGCCTTTTCAAACAGGAAGCTCTACTCCATGATTCCACTAATCGGATATGCTGACCGGCTTTCACTTCGCGCCGGTGAAACAATCAATTTCAAGGTTTCGAGCCAAGGATCCGAGCCTTATCAGGCGAAGCTGGTCCGAGTCATCAGTGGCGACCCAAACCCCAATGGGCCGGGAATCAAGGAGAAAGAAATCACCGCCGATTTCGCGGGCAGTTACCCCTCGCGCACTCAAGACGCGGTTCAAGGGTCCCACATCAGGGTCCCGGTGAACGAGGCCCTGCCGCAAAGTTTCACCGTGGTCGCAACGATTTGGCCGACGAGGCCAAAGAAGGAAAATCAGGGTATTGTCAGCCGCTTCGACCCCACATCGAATCAAGGATTCACCCTCGCGCTCGGTCCCAACGGCGCGGAAATCCGGTTTGGCCAAAGCGGTACCGAACCGTTTCGTCTAGCGGTGGGAAAACCGGTACGCGAACGCGCCTGGTATCGCGTCTGGGCATCCTACGATGCGGATACGGGCGCGGTCACCGTAGGTCAGCGCGCCCTCGGGGAAGCAACCCTTGAAGATGACGAAGGGGTCAGTTCCCAGACATTCGATGCCACACCTGATCTCTCCACCAATGTATCGCTACTGATCGCGGCAATCGGAGGAGCGCCTGTTTCGGGCCATTTCAACGGCAAAATCGAAGCGCCGGCACTATTCGAAGGCACGGTTTCCTTCGACGCCCCCAACGCCAAATCGCCGATTGCGTCCTGGGATTTCGCACAGGAAATGTCATCAATGCGGGCCGTCGATACTGGCCCGAACGGATGGCATGGTATGCTCGTCAATGCCCCGGCCCGCGCCATGACCGGCTCCAATTGGAACGGAACGGAACGGAACTGGAACCACGCGCCCGAAAGTTACGGGGCGATCCATTTTCACGAGGACGACGTGGCCGACTGCGAGTGGGAAACGGATTTTTCCTTTACCGTTCCGGACAATTTGCCAAGCGGCGCCTATGCCGCCCGGTTATCCTGTGGTGAGTATTGGGAAGCTATTCCGTTTTTCGTCTGCCCACCAAAAGGAACGCGGACCGCCGACCTCTGCGTCCTAGTGTCGACCTTCACCTACGTTATTTACGCCAATCAGGCACGCGTCGATTTCGGCGAAACCTGGCGGCAGAGGGCAAAGAAATGGGGGGCGTTTCCTTGGAACCCGATGGAGCACCGGGAATACGGGCTATCGACGTATAACTTCCATACCGATGGCTCCGGTATCTGTCATGCGAGCTGGCGGCGGCCGATGTTAAACGTGCGGCCCGGCTATTTCCCAATCGCCGAGGATAATGGTTCCGGATTACGTCACTATCCCGCCGACACGCATTTGCTCGATTGGCTGGAGGAAAAAGGCATTGCCTATGATGTCGTCACGGATTGGGAACTACATCATGAAGGCGCGGACCTTCTCACGCCCTACAAATCCGTCGTCACCGGCAGCCATCCAGAATACCATACCTCGGAAACCCTCGATGCCCTGACGGGTTACCGCGATGGCGGCGGCAATTTCGCCTATCTCGGCGGCAATGGATTCTATTGGCGGGTTGCGCTACATCCCGAAATGGATGGCTTGATCGAAGTGCGCCGCGCCGAAGGCGGTATTCGCGCCTGGGCCGCCGAACCAGGCGAATATTATCAAGCGTTCGACGGTGAATACGGTGGACTTTGGCGGCGCAACAACCGGCCGCCACAACAACTTGCGGGCGTCGGGTTCTCGGCCCAAGGGTTGTTCGAGGGTACTTACTATCGCCGAGCCCCCGGCGCGAATGATCCCCGGACAAGTTGGATTTTCGAAGGCGTGCCGGATGAAATTATCGGCGACTTTGGCCTTTCGGGTGGTGGTGCCGCAGGCTTCGAACTGGACCGCGCCGACTGCGGCCTGGGCACGCCCGAAAACGCCGTTATCCTGGCGGCTTCAGAAAATCCGCCCGATCATTTCGTCTTGGTGCCGGAAGAATGGCTGACCCACGTCACCACAATTCCCGGCGGGTCGCATGAAGACCTTACGCGCGCCGACATGATTTATTTCGATTGCCCCGGCGGTGGCGCGGTTTTCTCGGTCGGCTCTATCACTTTTTGCGGATCGCTCTCGCACAATGGCTACGACAATAACGTGTCGCGTATTTTGGAGAATGTCTTGAACCGCTTTTTGGCCTAACTCGCGAAAATTTGCGCAGACATAGGACACGGTAAATGCTGCTATGGCCGCGACAATCAACAAAGGAAAGCGACGTTCATGAGTAAGAACATCGAGTATTTTTATACGCACGCGTCTCCGTGGACCTATCTCGGTTCGGTTCGGATTCATGAATTAGCCAAGGCTGCCGGCGCGACAATCACCTACCGTCCAGTCAATTTGGGCAAGATTTTTCCATTGTCTGGGGGGTTGCCCCTGGGCAAGCGCGCGGAACAGCGTAAGCGCTACCGGATGTTTGAACTGAAACGCTGGCGCGACCATCTCGGCGTCGACATAACGCTCGAGCCTGCCTTTTTTCCCGTCGACGATACCAACGGCAACCGCATGGTCATCGCCGCCGACAAGCAAGGACTCGATACCGGCAAACTATCAAATGCGATTCTTCGCGCAGTCTGGGTGGAAGAGAAGAATGTCGCCGACGAAGATACTCTCATCGCCGTTGCGAATGCGCAAGGCATGGATGGCACGGCGCTTCTCGCGGCGGGCAAATCGGCCGAGATTGGCGATTTGTACGACGCTTATACTCGGGAAGGGATCGACCGGCAGGTATTCGGTGCACCGACCTATATTTACAAAGGGGAGCCCTTTTGGGGGCAAGACCGATTGGACTTCGTCGAGCGGGCGCTCGCACGCGACTGATCGTTTTCTATAAGCGCGACAACCGATCCACGACGAGTGCGTAGAACCCGTCTGAGTCGGCACGGTCCATGACTATTGCGTTGGGTTCATTGCCGGTCACGCCCCACCAATCAACGACCGTCCGCCCCAACGTCAGTGGCGAGGTTGTCTCGACCGCGACATGGGTTTCCTTGCCACGGAACAGATCCGGCTGCAGTAGCCAGGCGATGACACAGGGGTCGTGCAATGGCGCGCCGGGCTCACCATAACGTTCCGGATCATGCCGGTCGTAAAAGCTCAGCATGCCACTGACCGCCTCGGCTACGGGCGTTCCGATCTTACGAATTGCGTCCAACCGCGTTGGCGTGGTGATTACGGTATGTGTCACATCAAGACCAAACATGACCAATGGTGCACCCGCCTCCATAACGATCCGCGCCGCATGAGGGTCGGTCGCGATATTGAACTCCGCCGATGGTGTCCGGTTACCAGGTCCGAGCGCGGCGCCTCCCATGAAAATGATTTCACGGATTTTGCCAACGATTTTCGGCGCCTTAACAATGGCCACGGCAATATTCGTCATGGGCCCAAGAGGACAGAGCGTGATTTCACCGTCGGCGGCGGACAGGCAGGTATCGATGATAAAGTCCACGGCATGCCGGTCCTGCAACGGCATCGTGGGCTGATCTGGAAGGCCGGACCCGTCGAGCCCGGATTGGCCGTGCACGGCCTCCGCCGTTCCAAGCGGCAAGATGAGCGGACGGGGGCAACCCGCAAACACGGGCAAATCCGGACGGCCCGCCAATTCGCACACCCGGCGCGCATTTCGCTGCGTCAACTCGAGCGGCACGTTTCCCGCCACGCAGGTAATGCCAAGCACTTTTAAGGATTCCGGCGACGCCAGCGCCATCAACAACGCGACGGCGTCATCCTGTCCCGGGTCGCAATCGATAATTATCGGCCGTGGAGGCATGGAAGTAGACGCCAAGCACCATTAGGTCGTTGAGAATTCTGCGTTTAGACGGTCCGTCACCAGCATATGTCCTGGCTTATGCGTTATCGCGAACGGTACTTTCGCCTCCTCCAGGACAATTTGCGGCGTCACCCCGCAAGCCCAGAATACCGGTACCTCGCCGGGCCGGATTTCCGGCGGCTGGCCGGAATAGGGGTTGGCGATATCCTCGATACCGATCATCGACGGATCGCCGAAATGGATCGGCGCGCCGTGTACATCCGGAAAGCGCGAGGTGATCTCGATTGCACGGATCGCATCAGGCGGTGTGAAGGGCCGCATCGACACAATGGTCGGACCACTGAAGGGGCCGGACGGCTCGGTCGGGACATTCGTCAAATAGACATAGGCCTTGGTGCCCTTTTCGAGATGCCGGATGATTAGTCCATCCTGCATCAGCGCTTCCTCGAAGGAATAGGAGCAGCCGAGCACGAAGCCAACCATGTCGTCGCGCCAATAGCGGGAAATATCGCTAACTTCCCCGGTTGCGGTACCATTCTCAAAGACGCGATAGCATGACAAATCGGTACGAAGATCGATATCATCGCCCAAAACTGGTACGCCAGGGTCACCCGGCTTCGTCATACCAATCAGCGGGCAGGGCTTCGGGTTGCGTTCGCAGAATTTCTGAAAGTCCGCCGCATATTCAGACGGCAGCACGACCAGATTGCCCTGGACCATACCGCGCGCCATGCCGGTTGTTCGGTCAAGCCATCGCCCCGCACGAATCTCTCCGCGGAGCTCTCGGGCCACCTGCAACATCGCCTCGCGGTCGCCACTCCCACCGATCATACCGTCCATATCAAGCCTCCTTCATCCACGCAGTTCATCCTAGCATAGGCTAGAAACGCGAAAAGAGTTGCGTAAATCCACTAAATTGATCGTCGATACCCAGGGCCCGCAACCCATGCCAATAACTCACGACGTTGATACTGACGACTGGCTTATTGAGCCAGCGTTCCGCCTCATCCGCTATGCGCGCCATGGGTAGTGCCGCGCCAAACTGCACCAGACATTCAACCTCGGGATCATCGATCGACTTGATCGCCTCAATCATGTCTCGCTCGGTAACGTGTGAGTAAGTCGACGGGCTTTTGCCCCGCATGTGTTGATATTTCACGATTTCGTAGCCAAGCTCGCCCACGACGCCCGCCATGCGTGGTTCGATAGACGCAAAATACGGTTCCATGATCGATATTTTTTTCTTAACGCCGTGCAGCTTCAAGGCCTCGCGCAATCCATCGACAGCGGTCGAAACGCCAATCTCCCGACCGGCCCGGTTTTTCATGCGCTGCTTTAGATCCTCGACTGATTGTAGGGTACCTCCCCAGACCGATAGAGCAGATATGCCGAGCACGAGATAATCGGGATCACAGGTCATGACCCGGTCGACCGCCTCGTCCAACCCCGCATCGATCAGGCGGATTGACTCATCAAAAGTATCATTGTCATGGATATCGATATCGGGAATATGCATGCGACCAAGATGATTGGTCACGCCCGGAGGCCGCATATCGTCATATTCCGGCTGCACAACCGTGTTCGTCGATGGCGTCGTGACGCCAATCTTCGCGCGATACCCTAGATAATCTCCCACTGCATTCTCCCTCTGACGGTAGTACGAACCCTGAACGAATTTGAAAGTCGCGACGCAATAACGAAACTAATCGTCTCGAATTCGAATACCCGGGACCAAATATTACGAATCCGCCGCGCGCGCATATCAATTCCTGCGTTTCTTTCAACGTTGCTAAATAAACCTACAATTAATTATGGCTACTATAGAATAGCAAGACGCGGCGAGAACGATTTGTAGAGATGCACAGTGGGCGTATTTGAAAATCCTTCCTTCGATGAACATCAAACCGTCGCGTTCCATCAAGATATAAAGTCCGGGTTGCGCGCGATTATCGCGGTGCACAACACAATACGCGGACCGGCTGTCGGCGGATGCCGCATGTGGCCTTACGCGAATGAAGATGATGCGCTCACTGATGCCCTTCGCCTTTCGCGCGGTATGTCTTTCAAATCAGCACTCGCGGGGTTGCCATTCGGCGGCGGAAAATCCGTCATTATCGGCGATCCGGCGACCGATAAATCCGATCCTCTATGGCATGCTATGGGGTGTTTTGTTGAGTCGCTCGGTGGGCAATACATCATCGCCGAGGATGTTGGCACAAGTCCCGCGGACATGGAATTAGTCCGCCGGGAAACACCTCATGTCGCGGGTATCGAGGAAGGGGGCAGCGGCGACCCCTCGCCCGCCACCGCATGGGGTGTGTTCGTTGGCATCAAAGCGACCGTGCGGACACGGCTCGATCGCAGCGATATCAGAGGTATCGGTATAGCCGTGCAGGGCCTCGGACATGTCGGTTATGAATTGTGCCGCCTGCTCGCGGCCGAAGGTGTCGTGCTCTATGTCGCCGATATCGACAGCTCTCGGCTAACCCGGGCCGCCAAGGAATTCGGCGCCACGTCCGTTAGCCCGGATAAGGTCTACGACCTGGATATCGATGTCTTCGCACCATGCGCCCTTGGCGCGGTTATAAACGATGACACGATTGCACGATTGCGCGCGACCATCGTGGCGGGCTCCGCTAACAATCAACTCGCCGAACAACGCCATGCACAAGCCTTGTCGAAGGCAAATATTCTGTATGCGCCAGATTATGCAATTAACGCTGGCGGCATTATCAATATCGCGCATGAAGGCCCCACCTACGATCGCGCCGCGGCGTTCGGCCAGGTTTCTAAAATTTACGATACGCTAATTGAAATTTTTGCCCTCGCACGAGCCGATGGCATTACACCAGACGCGGCCGCCGAAAGAATTGCCGCCCAACGCCTTTGCGCGACTATCAACGAAGCCGCGTAGCGAAGCGTACAAGTAGGCAAGCTTAGCTCGGACCTGCTATAATTCGCGCGCGACGACGATAAGGTGTTGGGGAAAGTCCATTCGTGAACAGTTAACACCAGATGAGCAGGTTCGCTTCCATAACCTGCTCAAATTGGCTAAGGAAAGCCCGTTCTCTGGCGAGCGAGAAAATGCGCTTGCCGCGGCGGAGCGGCTCGCCTCAAGGCATGGCTTAACGCTGGAAGAAGCCGCGACGGGCATATCTCCGTCACAAACAGGAACGACAAACGCCGACGCCGCGAAGTTCGCGAAAGATCTCGCCGCCTTCGTGCATATGACGGACTATCAAATTTTTCTGGAAAAACAGCGGCGCGACGCCGCAAGGCGCGAAGCCGAGGAACGCGGCCTCGACAATAACAAATCGAAGAAAGCTGGATCACCACCGCCGCGCCAGACCCGGCGCAGTAACGCGAGGATGGAACCCCACAGGCATGCTTGGGCCCTGGTTCGCGAAACCAAACTATCATATCAAGAGATTGCGAAGATTACCGGTCTCGATATCTATCAGATACTGCACATGAAGATTCAGCTCCTGCGCGCGGCATAACGCGCGCCGCGCACTAACGCCAACTGGATGTTTAAACGTTTTGATGCGCGGGCCGCGACCGGCGTATCGCCAGCGATAAAAGCAATACCGGCCCCAAACCCGTAAATACGATTGCAAGCGCGGCAAGTGCTGCTTCCTCGATTTGCTCATCGCTTGCATATTGATAGGCGAAGGTCGCCAGCGTATCGAAATTGAACGGGCGCAACAGCAAGGTCATCGGCAATTCCTTCATCGTCTCGACAAAGACGAGCAAGACAGCCGTCAACGCGCTACCACGAATCATGGGAAAATGTACGCGCCGCAATGTCGCCAATCCGGTCGCACCCAGATTGCGCGCCGCGTCGTCCATGCTCGGTGTGATGCGGCTTAAACCGGACTCAATCGTGCCGTGCGATACCGCCAGGAACCGCACCACATAGGCAAACAACAATGCGGCGACGGTCCCACTTAAAATAAGCCCGGTCGACGCGCCAAACACAGCTCGTGAAAAACCATCGACGGCATTATCGAACCAAGCAACGGGCATGACCACACCAACGGCGAGAACCGCACCAGGCACGGCGTAGCCGATACTTGCAAATCGAGACGCCACTCGCACGATCACGGTCCCGCTTAGTCGGGCACCGTAATTTAGGAAAAGCGCGATCAACAAGGCCAAACCCGCAGCGCCCGCAGACAATAAAATACTATTCTCAACAAGCCTGAGGAAATTATTGTCCAAGGTCGTCTGGTAATGTTCCAATGCATATCCACCAAGGACGAATGCGGGAACCACAAATCCGAAAATCAGCGGCGTCGCGCAAATCACGATCGCCGCAACGGCACGAATACCGGTCAAGCGATAACCGGGCAACGGGGCATGTCGACCTGCGGTCTCATGAAACCGCTGCTGTCGGCGGCCGGCCCTTTCAATTCCAATGAGCACCAATACGAAGATCAGCAACACCGTCGAAAGTTGCGCCGCGCCTGGCAAACTGTTCATTCCCAACCAGGTATTGTAGATCCCCACCGTAAATGTCTGCACTGCGAAGTAGTCGGTCGTGCCAAAATCATTCAGCGTTTCCATGAGCGCAAGCGCCACGCCAACCGCTATTGCCGGCCGTGCGAGCGGCATTGCAACTTTCCAAAATGTTCGCCAGGGTCCATGCCCCAACAAACGACTCGCTTCGAGAACCGACACCGACTGACTAAGAAACCCTGCCCGTGAAAGCAAATAGACATAGGGATACAAGACCAACGACATCATTAAAATCGCACCACCGATCGTACGGATATCCGGAAACCAATAATCCCGGGAGCTTTGCCAACCAAATAATCCACGGAGCATTTTCTGTACCGGCCCGGCATATTCGAGCAAATCCGTATAGGCGTAGGCGATAACATAGGCCGGCATCGCCATCGGAATCAGTAGTGCCCATTCAAAGATACGGCGGCCGGGAAAACGGCACATGGTAATTACCCATGCCGTGCAGACCCCACCGAACAGGATGGCGACTCCAACGCCGGCCATGAGTACGAGTGTGTTGAAGATATAACGCCACAGAACCGTGGAAACGAGATGCGGCCAAATATTTTCGGTTGGCAGAAATGCGAGCCCAACAAGCGCGACCACCGGAGAAACAAGAATGATCGCCAGAACAACGGTACCTATGGACCATCCATCGAACCAGGCACGCAAATGCATGCCTGGCATTTTCCTTATCGCATCGGCGTTCACTATTCGGTACGCACGTGGTTAGCGCCAATCCGCTCGATCGATAACCCGCTGCGCCGTTGGTCCCAGCTTGAAGAGCTCGACAAGTGCCAGGTCATCAGCCTTAAATTCACCCCACGATTTAACCTCGTCGCTCCACCCAACACCGTCCTTGACGGGATACTCATAGTTTCGAGCCGCATACATTTTTTGCGCAAATTCGTCGCTCAAAAATTCCAGGAGATGCACCGCGTTTTCCCTGTTCTTTGCATGCTTCACGATACCAGCACCCGATACATTCACATGCGCGCCACGGTCACCTTGGTTCGGGAAAACGATTCCGAGACTCGCCGCCCACTCGCGTTGTCCGGGCTGTTTCTTATTGAACTTCATTTTACCAAAATAATAGGTATTCATGATAGCAATGTCACAAACCCCTTCAAAAACGGCCTTTGCTTGAGCACGGTCGTTGCCTTGTGGTTTTCTAGCAAAATTCGCAACAAGTCCTCTTACCCAAGCTTCCGTTTTCGCTTCGCCATGCGCGGAGACCATTGATGCGACGAGGGCGCGATTATAGTAGTGGCTTCCTGTCCTGACGCAGATTTTTCCTTTCCACTTTGGATCCGCCAAATCTTCATACCGCCGCAATGCCCCCGCGGGAACACGAGCCTTCGAATAGGCGATAATTCGGCTGCGCAATGTTAACCCAAACCATTCATTTTCGGGGTCTCGGTAGCGTTTGGGCACGTTCTCTTTCAAAGGACCCGAGCTTACTGGCTGCAGTAAACCGGCTTCCTTTAGCGCTTTCAATCGTGAAAAGCCCGCCGTTAAGACGAGGTCTGCTCGCGTATTTTCGCCTTCCTGCTGCAAACGCTGGAGTATTCCTTTCTTTGCATAAACCACGTTTACCGCAATGCCGGTTTCCTCTGTAAATTGGTCCAAGAAAGGTCGGATCAGGAATGCTTGCCGATACGAGTAAATATTCACTTCATTTGCGGCTAAGGCGCTGGATATCGGTACACAAATTACTATCAATGCCGTCAAAAGATAGATTTTTATTCTTGTCATAAGTGTATATTCCATAATTGTTTCCCAGTTTCGCATTATGCGGTACTGGCCGCAAATGATTATGCGACGCATTCGCAATAATAAATGATAGCTTTTCCTCCCTGTAACCAAAAGCCTTCCACATGTGACGTATTGCCGCGAGGCAATCCGTTCGTGGGAAAAATACGAAGGCAAGCGTCATTGCAGCGGTTTCATTCCAATCGCTCCAGCTATACAGTGCGGAAAACCTGCCGAAGCCCGGAGCGGCCATGTGCGGTATTGCCGGATTCCTTGATTTAAAACGCCAGACGGGAGCCAAGGAGCTTGCCGCCGAGGCACGTTCAATGGCCGACACGTTGATCCATCGCGGTCCGGATAGTGGCGGCGAATGGACGGACTCGGCAGCCGGTATTGCGCTTGCGTTCCGCCGATTGGCGATCATCGACCTTTCCGAAGCCGGCGACCAGCCGATGGTTTCCGCCAATGGACGTCATGTCGTTGTCTTTAACGGCGAAATTTATAATTTCCAAGAGCTGCGCATTGAACTCGAAACCGCCGGCCACAGCTTCCGGGGTGACTCGGATACGGAGGTCATGCTCGAAGGATTTACACATTGGGGGGTAGAAAAGACAGTAAAGAAACTTACCGGCATGTTCGCCTTCGCGGTTTGGGATCGGCAGGAACGACGTCTCTGTCTCGGGCGAGATCGGCTTGGCGTTAAGCCACTATATTATGGCGAGTCAGACGGAATTGTCCTCTTCGGATCCGAACTCAAGGCCCTTCGCGCCAACTCTGGCTGGAAACCAAAAATCAACCGCGACGCCTTGGCCGCCTACACGACATTTAACTATATCCCCGCACCGCAGAGCATCTATGCCGGAATCGGTAAAATGGAACCCGGCACCCTGGTTTCCTGTTCTTTCGACGGAAAATTCGAAGTTTCGCGATACTGGAACATGGAAACGGTAGCGACGCAAACCCGCCGTGAAATCAACGATTCCGAGGCGATCGAAGAGGCGGAGGCACATATTTCCGACGCCGTATCGCGTCGCATGGTCGCCGACGTACCACTTGGCGCACTCCTCTCCGGCGGCGTCGATTCGGCAACTGTCGTTGCCCTGATGCAAAAATCCAGCGACCGCCCAATCCGCACCTTCACGATTGGCTTTCACGAACATGGTTTTGACGAGACAGAACACGCACGTGCCGTCGCCGATCATCTGGGAACGGATCATACCGAAATTGCCATGGCACCGGAGCATGCGCGCAATATCATCCCAAGATTGGCGGATTGGTACGACGAACCATTCGCGGATTCGTCGTCGTTGCCGACGCGCCTCGTATCAGAGCTCGCCCACCGGCATGTTACGGTCGCACTGACCGGCGATGGCGGTGACGAGACCTTCCTTGGCTATAATCGCTATCACGCGGCGGACGCCCTTTGGCAACGCATGCAACGAACGCCACCGGCGATGAAACGAATAGCGGCCTGCATACTTGGCGGCGTTCCAACAAATTACTGGGACTCGTTCGCCAAGCTGGTCCCGGCATCGCATCGTCCAAGCATGGCCGGCGACAAGGCGCACAAGCTCGCCATGGGATTGCGACAATCAAGCGAGGATGAAATTTATCGCAGCCTGGTAAGCCACTGGAACGAGCCCATCGTCGATGGCGGCCGCACAGTGCGGTCCACACCATGGAATGCGGCCGGACAGATTGCCGATTTCGGTGAACGAATGGCGTTTCTCGACACCATGACATATTTGCCGGACGACATTCTGACCAAAGTCGACCGCGCCAGCATGTCGGTAAGCCTTGAGGCAAGAGTACCACTGCTCGACCACCAACTGCTGGAATTCGCATGGTCTCTGCCAAAGCGAATGCGGCTGCGCAACGGTACGGGTAAATGGTTGTTGCGGCAGGTGTTATACCGCCATGTCCCACCGGAAATTATCGATCGCCCGAAGCGCGGTTTTGCCGTACCGGTCGCCAGTTGGCTTCGTGGACCGTTGCGTGAATGGGCGGAAAACTTACTGGACGAGCAACGCCTCAACGAAGAGGGATGGTTCGACGCTCCCACGGTTCGACGCGCTTGGTCAAACCATCTTGCAGGCGAAGGCAATCATTGGGAAGCGCTCTGGAATATCTGCATGGCCCAGGCCTGGCGCGAGCGTTGGTCGGCAGGTGTCGAACTATGAGCCTAAACGGCTGTAAAATCCTCTATTTTGTCAGCGAGGATTGGTACTTTTGCTCTCATCGTTTGCCAATTGCACGGGCGGCGCGCGATGCCGGTGCGGAAATTGTCGTCGTAACACGTGTCCGCGACCATGGTATTCAAATCGAAAAAGAAGGATTCCGTTTGATCCCTCTCGCGCTGTCCCGAAGTGGCCGAAATCCCTTTAACGACATCCTCACGATAATCTCACTAATCAAGATATACCGATGTGAACGTCCCAGCATCGCCCACCATGTCGCCCTCAAACCAACGCTCTACGGTTCCATTGCCGCTTGGGTTTCCCGCATCCCGGCCGTCGTAAACGCATTTGCCGGTATGGGATTCATGTTTATCTCCACGGGCCTATTCGCCCGCCTGCTAAGGCCATTCATTCGGACCCTCTACAGCGTTTTGCTGAACCGGTCAGGCAGCCACGTCATTGTCCAGAACCCAGACGACCGGGCACTTTTCGTGGACATTATTGGCGTGGACCCGCAACGCATCACCACCATTCGCGGGTCTGGAGTAGACACCAACCGCTACAAACCCCAGCCAGAAGTCCCCGGCATACCAGTCGCCGTGTGCATCTCGCGGATGTTGTGGGACAAGGGGGTAGGAGAATTAGTCCAGGCTGCCCGCATCTTGGCGGAAAAACACGTACCTCTCCGCATCCGGCTTGTCGGGCCTGGCGATGACAATCCCGCCGCAATTCCACAAACGACCCTGGAAGCGTGGGCATCGGAAGGTATCGTGGACGTTGCCGGTGCAAGTGATGACATCCCCGGTGAATATGGACGCGCGCATATCGCGGTTTTGCCTTCGTACCGTGAAGGTCTACCAAAGTCATTATTGGAAGCCGCAGCCGCAGGGTTGCCGATAATTGCAACCGACGTGCCGGGGTGCCGTGAAATATGTTTGCACGAAGATACCGGCCTACTGGTGCCGGCACGTTCCGTCGAGCCACTCGCCGATGCCTTGGCCCGACTGGCCAAGGATGCATCGCTCCGCGAAACATATGGTAACAACGCGCGCCGTTTGTCAGAAACCGAATTCGCCGAAGGCGTTATCGTCGCGCAGACGAAAGCACTCTACGAATCGTGCCTAATTTCGGCGAAAAATTGAGTCTGGCTCTAAAAATGAACCCCGAGATCCACAGGCCTAACGGCTAACAAATTTCCAGGAAATCTTTGTCTTCGGAAGAAGGTTCCGGTCGCTTGCAAAGCGCGAGAACCTGTTTTTGCAATTCAAGTGGCGCAAACGGTTTCGATAAATAACCCGACACACCAGATTTGACCGCAGCGAGAACTTCTTCTTTCTTGCTCCGTCCCGTTAACATGAGAAATGGCAAATTTGGACTACGATGCCGAATTTCCTTCAACAATTCGAGACCGCTTACCTCCGGCATATTCCAATCGGAAATAACCAAATCATACCGACCGACGTTTCTTTGTAGCTGCCCTATAGCATGCTTGCCATTCTTTGCACGGTCGACATGTTTCACTCCCATTTCACGCAACAGGGCTTCGATAAGTCCAGCTATATCCGTATCATCATCCACAACCAGTACAGAGGCGCATTTGAAGCCTTGTTGCATGTTCGTGTTCACACTCAATCTCTTTCCTGAATCTTGCCCACCGATAGGTCCATTACCCATTTGATGATTCAAAAACTTTGTTAATTTTCGGTTAGGAGCCACCCAAAATTCTCGCCAAAAAATTTTACGATCGAAGCTCGGTCATTGCCCTATGCTTGCAACAAAGTTCGTTCAAATTTCGCAAATATGGAAACACTGATGCCAAATCTCACCTCAAAACTCAGTCAAGCACGACTTGACGGAACCACGGTTGTTATCGAGCCCGGCGAATTCGTAACATCATTGGAAGAGGCCTATACGTTGCAGAAACAGGTATTCCAACAAATCGGCGACATTTCCGATAGCTGGAAGATTGGTTCGACAAGCGCCGAAGCGCAGGCTGCTCTGGGAACAACGGAGCCCGGTGCAGCGCGCATCCCCAAACGCTTTTGTTTTACCAGTCCCGCGGACGTTCCGATTTTCACCGCACATGATGTGAAGTTGGAAGCGGAATTTGCGTTTCTCCTTCGTGCCGATTTGCCGCCACGCGACAATGATTATCAGCGAAGCGAAGTTGCAGAAGCGGTCGCGGGTGTCGCCCCGGCATTGGAAGTCGTCGGTTCCAGGCTCTCCAGCGGCTTGACCGGCGCTGGACGGTACGCGGTCACGGCGGATGGCGGCGCGAATATCGCACTTGTCACCAGTCAATTCGTTACGGATTGGCAGCGCTTTGATTTACCTTCTCATCGATTGTTGGTGACCCTGAATGGAACGGTTCGCGCCGAAGGCGAAGGACGGCGGGCGCTTGGCGATCCGTTGAACGTCCTGATTTGGCTCGCCAACCGCGAGCGCAAACGAAATGGTCTGAAAACTGGAGAGACCGTCACGACGGGGACCTGTTCCGGTTTGCTCGAAATTAAAGCGGGCGACACCGTCGTCGCCGATTTTGGCACCTTAGGCACCGTGCAAGCCAACTTCGTCGACGCCGCAACAATCAGTTAGGTTTCGCCTTCTACGACAGCGAAATGCCAGCTTTCGCCAGGGCCATATCCAGCCTGTCCTGTCCCCAAAACAACTCACCATCGACGACAAGGCTCGGGACACCAAACACACCCGCCGCCTCTGCTTCCTCCCGAATCGTCTTAAGCATCAGCGGCCCCGCGCCGTCCAGAAACGCAGGGAAACCCTCGGCATCGCAACCGCAGGCGCCAAGCTGTGCCTGCACCGCGGATATGTCATCCGGTGCCAATTCCCGCTGAAAAAACAACGAGAAAACCGTTTCGATAAAGGCTTCATGCGCGCCAGCCTGCTTGGCATATAACAAGCCAAGTTGCGCGATTGTCGAATCATAGACGCGTTCCGGTCCTCGAATGGTCAAACCGAGCGGTGTCGCGAAACGACGTACGTCACGATATAGATATCGTATCCTTTGCCGCCATCCAGGACCGCCGGCCCGTCCCGCGATATCCAACGTGTAGGGAAGCCAATCGAATTCCGCCCGCCCCGCGCGCGACAACGCCAAGGCGCGATGGGCCGCGACATAGGAGTACGGGCTCTTCAAATCAATATAGAAAGGAATCGCAGCCATCTAAATTCTTTCGTTCGGTGGGTTGATCATGCGCGTATTTCGTCGAGAACCGGCAGAATGTGATCGCGGAACAGCGCTGGGTTCTCGGACATCGGGAAATGGCCCATACCTTCCATGATAATGGCCTTCGATCCCTTGATCCGGGAAGCGGTCGCTTCGGTGCGTTCCGGTGTGCAGGAACAATCATATTCACCGGATAGTAGATAAACCGGACAACGGCTGGTATCGATTTGCGCCGAACGGTCATCGAAATGCCCGTCAATCCAGTAGAAGTACAAATCACCCTTAAAAATTCCCGGCCCGCCCTGCATATAATGCCAAAGTGTTTCGTGGCGATAGGCGTCCGGACTTTGCGGTGCAACCTGACCGGATACGAAGGCGGCGCTTATCTGGCCGCCATGGATATCCGGCCGGTGCAGCCACTCGGTGTCGTAATAGGCCTCCAGGCGGTCAGCGCCTTCAAGGGCAATTACGGCGCGGAATTCATCCGGTTTCTCGAGCGCCAAATGCAGGACGATCCGACCTCCCATCGAACAGCCCATGACAACCGGGTTGTCCAGTTCCATGGCCTGGCAAAATGCCGTCACCGTCTCCTTGTATAGACTTGTCGTGAGTTGATATTCGCGATTCTGATAATCGACAGGCGGGTTCGACTTGCCGTGCCACGGCATATCGAAGGCGATGACCCGGTAATGATCGGTGATGGCCGGATCGCACATAAGATGACGGAACTGCCGGCCATCGGACCCCGCGGTATGGAGACAAACCAGCGGCACGCCGCTCCCTGCTTCTTCCATATAGATACGCATCGCTTCGTCGGCGACGGTCATCGTGAAATAACGTCCCGTGATGGGTTCGAACTCCGGCATCTATTTGCCCTCCACAATGGCGGTGCGGGGCGCCGCGAGCACGTCCTTGAAGTATTGCAGGTTCTGCATAAAGGGCAAAAGATCGCCATCGAGCGTCGCCAGTCCGGCGGCAACCATACTGAACAAATCGTGCCGGTCGCGCCGGGGTATCGGTTTCCAGTGCTCATTCCAAACGTCACGTTCCGCCCGGATTGCAAAACTGACCGAGTCCATCGGCAAGCGGCGCTCGTTAGTCGCGACGATGCGACCTTCCCGTACCGCGACGATGTAGTCGGTTTCGCCGACGCCAACCAGAAAATCCAAACTGACATAATGGCCCCGGCGCACCAATCCAGGGTCTGCGTTCACCTTTTCGGCCAGCACTTCGATCATCTTCGATCCCTTCTTACTTGTCCGAACGCTGCGACGCCCGTAGTACTATTATCACGTTCGTGCATCATTCAGGGAGGGACAGCATGTCCATCAAACGCATCGATACAAACAAACTCATGAGCAAGGCCGTCGTCAACGGTGACACGGTTTATCTTTCGGGCCTCACCGCCAGCGACCGCTCGCTCGACGTCAAAGGCCAGTGCCAGCAGATTCTCGACGGCATCGATAACTATCTCGCGCAGGCAGGCACCGATAAGTCGAAACTATTGTCGGCGCAAATCTGGCTGACCGATATCGGCACTTGGGCGGATATGAATGAAGTTTGGGTCGCATGGATCGATCCCGCCAATCCGCCGGCGCGCGCCACGGTCGAGGCAAAACTCGCGGTACCGGAACTCTCGATTGAAATCATGGTTACAGCGGCGCTTTAGCCCGCACCGCACACCAACCCAGCATACCCTCACGGGCCATGCTGGGTTGGCATTACCCGGTTTAGATCGGATCCCAACTGAACACGTCTTCCGACCGGTCCAGCGCGTAGAAGCTGTTCTTCATTGCCGGGTAGGCGTGTTCGGCAATGGTTTCCGGCGTCCAGCCCTCGGCGCGATGCACCGAGCGTAAGGGACGGGACTGCCCCATTAGAAAAATTTCATTGTTGCGGACGCCAAATATCTGACCGGTTACCTCGGACGCCGCATCACTGACCAGGAAGACGGCCATGGGCGCTATCTTCTCTGGCGTCATTTCCTTGATCTTCTCAACACGCGCGCGCTGCGCTTCGGTATCCTGCGGGATAGAGCCGATCATGCGGCTCCAGGCAAAGGGCGTAATACAGTTCGAGCGCACGTTGAAGCGCGCCATATCCAAGGCGATCGACTTCGAAAGCCCCGCAACGCCAAGTTTCGCCGCGGCATAATTCGCCTGTCCGAAGTTCCCGACAAGACCGGAAGTCGACGTCATATGCATGAAGCAGCCCGATTCCTGTGCCCGGAAATGATCGGCGGCGGCGCGGCTGACATTGAAGCTGCCTTTGAGATGCACGCTGATCACACTGTCCCAATCCGCCTCTGACATGCGGTGGAAAATCTTGTCGCGGAGAATACCGGCATTGTTGACGACGATATCGATCTTGCCGAACTCGTCGACGGCCTGTTGCGCCATTCGATGCGCGCCATCCCAATCGGAAACGCTGTCGGCATTCATGACCGCTTCGCCGCCGGCGCCCCGGATTTCATTCACGACCTCGTAGGCGGGGCCGCTATCCTCGCCCTCGCCACTGACCGAGCCGCCCAAATCATTGACGACGACCTTGGCGCCATGCTTCGCCATCAACATTGCGAAACCGCGCCCAATTCCCCGGCCCGCGCCGGTCACGACAGCGACCTTGCCTTCGAGCATTTTTTCTTCCGCCATTCCTCGAATCCTTCATAAAATTATTCAAACCAATGATGACACGGCCTATACCTTGCGTCCCTGCGTTTAGTCGCCGCACGATACGAAACCCATCATCGCCCACATTGCGACCAAATACGGAACAGGCCACGAGAATGCAATCGTCACGCCCCTCCCAAACATGAAACAGTGCACCTTTATGCAACGAAGGAAGCAATAGGGATGTCTCAGACAGCGATCATCAGCGGTGTTCACAACACCAAGGTCGGCGAAGTACCGGGTAGCACCTGCATGTCGCTCCATACCGAAGCGGCGCTCGGCGCACTTGAAGATGCGGGATTGAAGCTTTCCGACATCGATGGCGTCATTTGCGCTTATGCGTTGAGCGAGAACTATCCGATGTTGAGTTCCGCATTCTGCGAATATGTCGGCGCTGAACCGAATTTCAACGCCGGCCTGCATGGCGGTGGCGCGACCGGGGCGATGATGGTGATGCAGGCCGCCGCACTAGTAAAGTCCGGCACGTGCCGGCATGTGCTGTGCGTGACCGGTGATAACCGCCTCACGGGGATGACCCGCGACAAGGCGGTCGCCGCCCTGACCGAATTCGGACATCCGCAGTTCGAGCAGCCCTACGGCATTTCAATTCCGGCGGCCTATGCCTTGGTCGCACAACGTTATCTGCACGAAACCGGCGCGACTTTGGAACATTTGGCGGCGCTTTCGGTCAGCCATCGCGCGCATGCGGCGATGCACCCGGACGCCCATATGACCAAACCAATCACGATGGATGATGTCGCCAACGCCCGGGTAATCAGTTCCCCCCTGCGTCTGCTCGATTGCTGTTTGATATCGGACGGCGGCGCGGCATTGGTAGTCAGCGCGGGCGACACTCGCGCCGACTTGAAGAAGCGGCCTGTCACCGTGCTAGGCGCTGGACAGGGTCATACCCACGAGCATATCGTCGCCGCGCCGTCGCTTATCGATTTTGGCTGTAGAACCGCTTCCGCCCGCGCCTTCGCCGCCGCGGGTGTGAAGACGGACGATATCGACGTGGCGGAAATCTACGACTCCTTCACCATCACATTGCTGATCGAGCTGGAATCGATTGGATTTTTCGAAAAGGGAACAGCCGGTGAGGCCGCCCTAAACGGTGAGTTAACCCATGGCGGGCGCCTGCCCTGCAATACCCATGGCGGTTTGTTGTCGTTCGGCCATTCGGGCGCCGCCGGCGGCATGTTTCACGTCGTCGAAGCGGTCCGACAACTGCGTGGGGAAGCGGACACACGGCAAGTCGCCGACGCCGAACTTGCCTTCGTCCATGGCGATGGCGGCATCCTTTCGGCGCATTGTTCCCTGATCCTCGGGAGGGCATGAGATGACTGGCAAACCGACCCCAACCCCGAATGCCGACACAAGTCCATTCTGGGAGGCGTGCAACGAAGATCGCTTGATCGTTCAGACCTGCCGGTCTTGCGGTCACGTGCAATTCTATCCCCGCGCCCTGTGTGTGAAATGCGAGAGCCGTGACCTCAACTGGCGCGATGCCAAACCCGAAGGCACGGTCCATAGCTGCACGGTTGTGCATCGCGCGCCGACGCCGGCATTCAAGGAAGACGCGCCTTATGTTTTGGCGTTAATCGATCTCGACGATGGCTTTCGGATGATGATGAACGTAATCAATTGTCCACCGGAAAGCGTAGCAATCGGCATGCCGGTCCGCATTGTCTTCGAGGACCGCGAAGGCCAAAAACTACCGCAGGCGGAACCATCTGCTAACGCTTAACGACAGGGGTAGGCATCGTAGAGCGATAGAACGACGATATAGGCAAAATTGTCTTCCGGCTTTGCGATATCCGGATGTTCGCGCCGTACAGCACTGACGATATTACGGATCAACGATTCATCGATTTCATGATCCTTCGGCCAGCAAATGGGAAACGTCGTGCTGACCTTTGAATAAAACCGCAACGCGTCGCGTATACCGGCAAGATAACCGTCGCGCAAGCCAACCGCGCGCGCGTCATTACTACCGGCCTGACCCTCAATTCGATTCCAGTCGCGCAGCGTGAAAGTTTCGGCGGACGCGACGTCCGTCAACCCCTCGACACTGAATAATACCGTGATCGCTAGCAGCAATTTCCGAAACATAAGGCCCTCCGGATAAACGTATAGATCGCGCAAGCAATCTACATGAAAGGCGCAGTATGCGTTTGCCGCTCAACAAACGGCAAGCAACAGTCCAGATATGCTGTATTCCGAGTGGCGCCTTAGGCGGCCATGGAAGATGAACTACGGCTACGGCAGGTCTGACAAAGCCGATTGCCCCAACCTTCGCTCGTGAAGCTGCTACTGCAATTCAGGCACTTGCGCTTGGCCGGACGATCTTCTTCGTGCTTGAAGCTATAGTCGGCTTCAGGTTTTTTCGTATTATTACTCATGGAAATCCCGCAAATTGTTCGCAGACGGTGTTTTAAACGAATTTGAGACAATTGCAACCTGCTGAATGTGCAGCGCAGCGTTGCTGGCGTCGCATGACTTGAAGTAGCATCATAAAATCAAATAATTTCAACGCCGTGCATGCACAGCGTTTCTGATCTAAAATAACACCAATCAAATGAAGGGAGAATTAATGACTACGGAAATCGGCTTTATCGGTGTCGGCAATATGGGCGGCCCCATGGTTAACAATCTTCTGGCAGCAGGCTACACGGTCACGGTATGCGATGCGCAGCAATCGGCCGTCGACGCCTGCGTCAAGGCCGGAGCGAAAGCCGCGGCGACACCAAAAGAGCTCGCCGATACGGTCGAAACGGTGCTGGTTTGCTTGCCGACCCCGGATATTGTGCGCGACGTCGCGCTTGGCGCGAACGGATTGGTGCATGGCGGCAAGATCAAGACCTATATCGATTTGTCGACCACCGGCCCCCGCACGTCGATTCCGATCGCGGCGGCGATGAGCGAAGCGGGTATCGTCGCCCTCGACGCTCCCGTCAGCGGCGGGGTATCCGGCGCAATAGCAGGAACCCTCGCGGTCATGGTCTCCGGCCCGCACAACGATCACGGACATCACAAGCCGATGCTGGAAAAGATCGGCAAGAACGTTTTCTATATCGGCGACAAGATCGGCATGGGGCAGCTCATGAAGCTGCTCAACAATTTGCTTTCCGGCACTGCGCTGGCGGTCACTTCGGAAGCGGTCGCCCTCGGCATTAAGGCCGGCATTGCCCCCGCCTTGATGATCGATGTCTTCAATGCCAGCAGTGGCCGCAACACCGCAACCGAAGCCAAATTCCCCAATGCTGTCTTAACGCGCAGTTTCGATGTCGGTTTCAATACCGGCTTGATGTTCAAGGATGTGCGGCTATGCCTGGAAGAAGCCGAAGCGCTCGGCGTACCCATGTTCGTCGGCAGCGGCACCCGCCAGGCATGGGCCTATGCACTTGGCAAGGGCGAACCGGCGGACGATTCCACCGTGATCATGCAGCACTATGAAAAGCTTGCCGCCATCGAGTGGCCAGAGGATTGATCGAAAAGCGGCATATGTCTACCGGTCGGCTCGGGCGACGACCGCATCGAAGAAAACGTTGACCGCCTCGATAGTCGGCTCGAATTTCACGTCTTCGGCCTCGTTATGGGTGATACCGTCGACACACGGGCTGAAGACGAGTGCCGTCGGCGCGATGCGGGAGATGTAATAGGCGTCGTGCCCGGCGATGCTCTTTATATCCATGCAGGACGTGCCACGCGCAGATGCCGCGTTGCGAACGAGTTGGGCGCAGTCGGAATCGAAGACCTCATCGCCGAAGGTCCATTCCGCCGTGATTTCGGTCTCGACCCGCGCCTTCTCCGCCGCCTCGTTAAGTGCGACGCGCGTTTTCGCCACCATCTCGTCCGTAATATCACGGTCCAGATGGCGCATATCGACCGTGACTTCCGTAAATTCCGGTAGAATACCGAATTTGTTCGGCCATATTTGCATACGGGATGCCGAGGCGCGTCCGACCGGTTCGTGCTCCCAACCAATATCGTTCACCGCCGCCAGAAAATAGGCCGCGCCGATCATAGCATTCTTACGCTTCTTCATTTCAGTCGGGCCGGTATGCGCGCACTCGCCATGGAAGACGCAGGTCAGCGCATGCGAGGCATACCCGCCGGTAACGACGCCGACCGAAACGTCCTTCTCCTCCATCAGCGAGTCCTGCTCGATATGGAGCTCGAAATAGGAGTCGAGATCGCGTCCACCGACCGGCGCGTCGCCAAGATAGCCGATCCGTTCGAGTTCATCGCCGAAGCGAACCCCGTCATCGTCCTTGAGGTCGTACAGCCAATCGATGGTCTGCAGCCCCGCGAAAACACAGGATGCCGCCATCGGCGGGGCAAAACGCGCTCCCTCCTCATTGGTCCAGTTCACGACCTCGATCGGCCGCCGCGTCGTGATCCCGTTATCGTTCAGGGTACGCAAGATTTCGAGACCGGAGAGCACGCCCAAAACCCCGTCGAAGCGCCCCCCCGCGGCCTGCGTGTCAAGATGACTGCCAACCACGACCGGCGGCAAATCATCCTCCCGCCCCGCGCGCCGCGCAAAGATACTCCCCGTCGCATCCACCAAAACCGAACAGCCGATACTCTCGCACCAGTCGACAAACTGGTCCCGCATCTCCTTGTCGCTGTCGGAAAGCGCCAAGCGTCGCAGACCGCCCGACAATCCGGGACCGATTTCCGCGGAACGCATCAGTGTGGACCAGAACCGGTCGGCATCGATCGAAAGGTTGGGAAGCGTTGTGACTGGCATCAGCTATTCCAATTCTTTTTCTAAAGTTCTCGGAAATTCTAACTATCTTGCTATCGTTATCATGCTCAAATAGCAAAATTTGAAATCAAATGCAGAACAACCTTACCGTACACACAATGCCACACCCCATTTCTCTAGAAGAAGTCTCTCCAACCGGTGTCGCCAAAATCGAGGGGCTCGATCTATCGCAACCCATCAGCGCGAAGCAAGTCGGTGCAATCCGACAGGCTCTCCTCCAGTTTCCGGTTTTAGTGTTCCGAGGCCAGTCCCTAAGCAAGGAACAACAAGCAAAATTCAGTGAAAATTTCGGCGAACTGGAAGGCCATATCGGCAAGCTCTCGGACGGTTCCACGTTCCCCACAGTGCACACGCTTACGAACCTCAACGCCGAGGGAAACCTGATCAACATGGACGTCGCCAAGCTCAACTATTTTTGGCACACGGACAAATCCTATCACGCCGTTCCGGCTTTCGTGACGATCCTGCATGCGCTCGAAATCCCGCCTTCGGGCGGCGATACCCAGTTCGCCAACACTCGGCTCGCTTACGATGCTCTGCCGACGGCATTGAAAACACGTCTTGTTGGATTAAAGGCAGTGCATGATTGGGTCGCGAGCCGCCTCAATTCCGGAACCTCGCCGGCGACCGAAGATCAGAAGCAAGCCCGCCCACCGGTCACGCACCCCCTCGTGCGCACCCATCCGGATACAGGAAAAAAAGCACTTTACCTCGGCGTACATGTCTCGCATATCGACAACATGGCGAGCGCTGAAAGTGCATCACTGATCGCTGAGTTGACCGAACATATTGGGCAAGAGCGTTTCGTTTACACACATTGCTGGCGGAAGGACGATGTCGTGATGTGGGACAATCGCTGTCTTTTACACCGCGCCCTACCGAATTACGAAATCGCACGATATCCTCGGGTTCTGAACCGCACCGTGATCATCGGGAGCGCTCCTGCCTAAGGTCGGCTGATCTATATTGACTTGAACCAAATTCACTTATCCCGCACGTTTGAACGATGGCTGACTTTAGAGTCTCACTGCCGCCCTTCGCGGCGCTCCGCGCATTCCACGCCGCCGCGACCCATGAGCGATTCCGAGACGCGGCGGAAAGCCTCGGCATCACGGAATCGGCGATTAGCCATCAGGTCAAACGATTGGAAGAATTTTTGCGCGTCGCCCTGATCGATCGGTCCGGCGCACGAGCCCGACTGACCGATACGGGACGGCGCTATCTAGCGCAAATCGAACCGGCACTCCTGCAAATACAGGCTGCAACGGAAGCCGTTCGACCGTCGAGCGGACGTAGTGTCGTGCGGTTGACGCTCGCACCATCTTTGGCTACGGCGTGGTTGATTCCCAAGCTCAGCGCCTTCGAGCGTGAACGACCGGAAATCGGTCTACAATTGATCACATCAACGAGGGTTATCGATCTAAAGCGCGACCAAGTGGATCTCGCAATTCGGCACGGAATGGGCGCTTGGGATGGCCTCGACTCCACTTTCCTCCTCGAGGAAGCGGCGATGCCAGTCTGCGCCCCCGGTTATCTGGACTTACCGCTCCCGAAACCCACAGCCGATGTGTTTCGCAATATTCGGCTCATCGTTAGCGCCAATTTTCCAGACGAATGGGAGGAATGGGCGCGCGCGCATGGCATCGATCCACCAGCACTTGGCGATTCCATCACTCTCGAAGCCATGGAACAAGCGTTGCAACTCGCCGAAAACGGTCACGGGCTTGCCATGGGACGGCGTCCCGTGGTCGATGACTGGCTCGAAAATGGCCGCTTGATTGCGCCGTTTGGGGCCGCCGACCCAACCGGCGCGGCATATTATTTATGCAAATCCACCGACTTGCCCCTAACAGCAGCAGCGCGGCACGTTGAGCGGTGGCTGACGGAAACGGCGGCGTCCTGGCGCGGCGAAAATTGAGACCAATGCAACTTGAATAAAATTCATGATGCCTTGAAGGGAACTAAGTAGGAATTCAATACCGGCTAGGCCATGTTCCTTGGTAACGATTGCCACCGGCCCTCAGGTTTCGCGGCCAAACAAGGATTTAGGCTATGAATCAGATCGCATCGAATACGCTCCAGGCCGCGAAAGCGCCCCAATTGGTTTCCGAGGTTCGCGGAGAATTATCCTTCATCGCACCGCAAGACGAAAAACCGGTTTTCCACAGCTCCGCGTTGACCGGGGACGTGCCGAAAGTTTTTTTTAAAAACGAGGCTCATACGGTTCCGATTAAGGATATGCGCGACATTGCCGATACGTTATCCGTGGACCATGAAGGGTTCGAGCTGGTACGCCATACGACCAGCGTCACGGATCTCTACGACGACGATGCGGTGGAGAACGCATACAATCCCGAAGTCGAGGCGCTACTGCGCGCGCGGTTCGGCGCCAGCAAAGTCGTTGTCTTCGACGTCACACGGCGCTCCGACAGCGGGAAAGGCGCGGCCAACCCCGACGGCCTCCGCGGCCCCGCGCGGCGTGTCCATGCCGATTATACCGTAAAAAGCGGGCCGCAGCGGGTTAAGGATGTTTTGGGCGAAGCGGAGGCGCAGCGGCTGTTCGACACGGGTGCCCATATCATTCAGGTCAATGTCTGGCGGCCAATAACGGGACCGGTCAAGCGGGCGCCGCTCGCGGTCGTCGATTCCTCAAGCCTCCAACCGGAAGAGCTCGTCGCCACCGATCAGGTTTTTCCAGACCGGGTCGGCGAAATCTACCACCTCGCGCATGCCCCCTCGCAGCGCTGGTACTACGCGCCGGAAATGACCGCAGACGAAGTGCTGTTGTTGAAGGGCTGGGACAGCCTTGACGACGGGCGCACCCGCTTCAACGCCCATGGCGCCTTCGAATTACCGAACATGGACGAAAATGCGCCGCCGCGCGAAAGCATTGAGTTACGCACTCTAGTAATCATCGAGTAACGGCAGGCCCGCGAATTTTCGCGGGGGCCAAAGACAGCCCGCCCCTCCCGTGTTAGAGGATATGCCTCATCGCACGGGGAGACCGGGCCGATGTTCGGCCAAAAGATTTCTAGGAGCAGTTTGGCGATAGTTGCGATTGGCTTCGTCGTGCTGTTCATCAATGGCGGCTCGCGCAACGCGATCGGCCTCGTCCTCAAACCCATGGCGGATACATTCGGTTGGGAACGAGGGACTTTGGGTGAGACCGTCGCGCTCTTTCTGTTCGTATCCGCCTTGTGCGTGTTTTTCTCCGGTCATCTCGCGGACCGCATATCATTGCGCTCGATTCTCGGCGGAGGGCTGTTCATCAGCGCGACCAGCATCGGGTTGATGAGCCTGGTCACCGAACCGTGGCACGCATTACTGCTTTACGGTGTCGCCTTCGCCATCGGCAACGGGCTGGCATCGATAACGCCCATCGGCGTGATGGTGTCGAGGCAGTTTCCGGAAAAAGTTGGAACCGCCAACTCCATCGCAATTTCCGGCATGGGTTTTGGTCAGCTCGTCATCATCGCCGCCTTGGCGGCAATTCTCGTTGGATTGGGCTGGCGTTCTGTTTTCCTGTGGCTCGGCATCGTTAATTTAGCGCTCGTCCCGTTCGTGCTCTGGGCCGTTCGGGATCAGAAAACCGGATCCAGCGCCGACAAACGGCCGCCAAGCGGTTCCTCGGTCGGCGAGACTTTCCGCACGCGATATTTCTGGCTGCTCATCACAATGTATGGAATCTGCGGTTTCCAGGATTTCTTCGCGGCGACCCATGTCGTCGCCTTCGCACTCGATCAAGGTCTCAAGCCATTGCTGGCGGGAAATCTCCTCGCCTTCATGGGTCTCGCCGGTCTCGTTGGCGTGATCGCCGCCGGCACTTGGAGCGACCGGTTCAGCCCGATCGGCGCGACGGTAATTTGTTTCATCGTGCGCATCGTAATTTTCGCGATGGTCTTGATCAGCAAGGACTCGTGGTCAGTCACCGCATTTGCGGTCTTGTACGGTTTTACCTATTGGATCACCGCACCGCTGGCGGTCGTATTCGTCCGCAACGCGTTCGGCGCACGGAATTTGGGGTCGCTTAGCGGCATGATCACCATGGTTCACCAGTTCTGCGGCGGCTTGGGCGCCTGGGCAGGCGCCGTAATCTTCGACGCGGATGGGAGCTACGATACGACGTTCGTCATTATGCTAAGTTGCTCGGTGGTTGCCCTGCTACTTGCGTTTAGCCTGCGCGCCGCACAGCGAAACTATTAATTCGCGAACGCCGCCACGCCTGTCATCGCCCGGCCGAGGATTAGTGTGTGGATGTCATGCGTGCCTTCCAGCGTGTTGATGACCTCCATGTTCACCATATGACGAATAACGTGATATTCGTCGGAGATACCGTTAGCGCCATGCATATCGCGGCAGAGGCGCGCGATATCGAGCGCCTTTCCCGCACAATTGCGTTTTACTAAGGAGATCATTTCCGGCGCGACGCGGTCTTCGTCGCGCAACCGGCTAATGCGCAAGCACGCTTGTAACCCCAGTGCGATTTCGGTCTGCATTTCGACGAGTTTCTTTTGGATAAGCTGGTTCGCCGCCAAGGGCCGGCCGAACTGGATCCGCTCGACGACATAATCGCGAGTCTTTACCCAGCAATCTTCCGCCGCACCCATCGCCCCCCAACAGATGCCGAAACGGGCATTCGACAGGGCCGACAAGGGTCCGCGCATGGAAGTGACGCCCGGCAGCTTATTTTCGTCGGGGCAGAACACTTCATCCATATGGATGAAGCCGGTCGAAGAGGCTCGGACCGCCATCTTGCCCTCGATCTTCGGCATATCGAGGCCTTCGCTACCGCGCTCCAGCAGGTAACCTCCAACCTCGCCCTCTTCGTTCTTGGCCCAGACCAGGGCCACATGGGCAAGTGGTGAATTCGTGATCCACTGTTTGGTCCCGGTCAGTTTGTAACCACCGTCGACCTTCTTCGCGCGGGTTTGCATGCCACCGGCATCGGAGCCATGACTCGGTTCGGTGAGCCCCATGCAGCCTATGATGTCGCCATCACGCATACCAGGGAGGTAGCGCTCTTTCTGATCGTCCGATCCGTACATATGGATGGGTGCCATGACGAGACCGGATTGAACGCCCATCGCCGAACGGAAACAGGTATCGACCCGCTCCATCTCCCGAGCGATCAGACCATAGGAGACATTGGAAATTCCGGCACAACCGTAATCCGGCAAGGTCGCACCAAGAAAGCCGAGCTTCCCGAATTCCTTCATGATCTCGGGATCGAACATTTCCGATCGATTCCAGTCGACGATCAACGGGGCCAATTCACCTTGCGCGAACTCGTGCGCCGCGTCACGGATCTGGCGCTCTTCTTCCGAAAGTTGATCTTCCAGTAAAAGCGGATCTTCCCAGGCGAAACTAGCCATCAGTACCCCATCATTTTATTCGGTTTCAATACGGTGCCGTAGTCGGTCACGATAACGGAATCAAGTCAGACGACAAGGGCCGGAACAATGTTCCAGCCCTATTCCGTCGTCGGATATTTCCCCTTCATCGGATCACCGGCCGCCCGAGGAAAATGTCATGGGCGGCCGAACTAATCCTTCGAAGCAAAAATGCTCTAGGCGTCGAAGCGCTCCAAAACAACGGCAGTGCCCTGGCCGACACCGACACATAGTGTCGCGAGCGCATACTTACCGCCGGTGCGTTCCAATTGGCGCGCCGCCGTCAAGAAGATGCGCGGACCGGATGCGCCAAGCGGATGACCAAGCGCAATGGCACCGCCATTCTGATTGACGCGGCTATCCGTGCCTTCTTGGCCAAGCCCCTTAAGGCAAGACAGGACCTGAGCCGCGAATGCCTCATTGATCTCGATGACGTCCATGTCGTCCATCGTGAGGCCGGCACGCTCCAGCGCCTTCTGCGACGCCGGCACCGGGCCAATGCCCATAATGCGCGGCGGCACGCCCGCGGACGCGGAAGATAGGATACGCGCCATCGGCTTTAGGCCCGCCTTCTCGCCAGCCGCGCGGCTGCCGATATACATCGCCACGGCACCGTCATTGACGCCCGACGCATTGCCCGCTGTCGTCACACCATCCGGATTGAGGACGCGAAGCTTGGTAAGCATTTCCATCGTCGAACCGGCGCGGGGGTGTTCGTCGACATCAACCGTAACGTCCGGCTGCTTGCGGCCGCCCGGCACGGTGATCGGCGTGATCTCACCGTCAAAAAAGCCTGCATCCTTGCCAGCCTGGTATTTCTCTTGGCTGGCCAGCGCAAAGACATCAGCTTCCTCGCGAGAAATTTGATAGTCCTGTGCAAGGTTGTCGGCGGTCTGCGGCATAGCCCAATCGCCATACTCTTCCTTGATCTTCTTATTCGGGAAGCGCGAACCGATCGTCGAGTCATAAACCTCGAAGCCACGTTCGAACGGCTTTTCATGCTTGCCGACCACGAAGGGCGCACGGCTCATGCTTTCCACGCCACCGGCGATGAAAAGATCGCCTTCGCCAACCGTGACCGCATGGGCCGCCGCAACGACGGCGGAGAGGCCGCTAGCGCAGTTCCGCTGCAAAACCTGGCCCGGCACGGATTCCGGCAGGCCGCCCGCGAGAAGCGCGTGGCGGGCAACACAGCGGGCATCTTCGCCGCCCTGATTGCCGCAACCAATAATCACATCGTCGATGTCTTCCGCCTTGAATGGCGCCTCCTCCACGACTGCTTTCATGACATTGCCAAGCAGGTCGTCCGGGCGGACCGGCGAAAGCGCGCCACCATATCGGCCAAAGGCCGAGCGTTTACCAAGATAGAGATATGCGTCCAACATTATCTAATTCCTTCCCTCTTAATGTTACGTGTCAGTCCCGCGCGTCTGGGGTCAGCAAAGACACACCCAACTTCGCACGGCGCGTCAACCACGGGCTTGGCCGATAACGCGGATCGCGGTAAAGCCCGTAAATTCCATTCAAAATGCGCAAAATGCGCGCCGGCCCTATGCGATCACCGAACGCCAATGGACCATAGGGGTAATTCAAGCCTAGCGTGACCGCTTTGTCGATATCTTCCGGCGAAGCCACACCCATCTGCGCCACCGAGCAGCCGACATTGCAGATCATGGCGACGATCCGCTGCGCGACGAATCCCGGTCCATCGCGCACCACCGTCGCCGGCACGCCATCCGCCGACATGACACCATGCGCGGCATCGCGGTAGGCTGGATCGGTAATCGGCGTCGTCATAAGGGTCCGCCGCATGCCAAATCCCATAACGGTATCGACCGCCACGGTACGTTCAGCATCCAGTCCTTGATCGACAGCACTCGTCGTCGCGTCGTCGCCGATTGGCGTCACGAGGATCAACGAGTCCGCGCCAGGTGTTTCGCCATCATCGATCGCGGCTCCCGCGGCCTTCAAAACGCCCAGGACCTCCGCGCGCCCTTCCGGCTCCGCACCGCTGACCCACACAGAGCGGCCGTCATAGGCAGGGGTCGGTGCTTCCTCGAGGGTGTCCGCCTGGCCGCCTTCATAATTGTAGAACCCACCGCCGCTCTTGCGGCCCAAGCGCCCGGCTCGCATGCGCGCTTCCATCATCATTGCCGGCCGAAACCGCGCTTCGTGGAAGGATTGCTCATAAATCAGAACCGTTGCGGGATGTGTTACGTCTAGACCAGTGAGGTCCATAAGTTGAAAGGGGCCCATTCGGAACCCCGCCCCATCGCGCATGATACGGTCGATTGACACCGTGTCGGCGATGCCTTCCTGCACCATATGCGCCGCTTCGATATTGAAACCGCGTCCGACCTGATTGACGAGGAAGCCCGGCGCGTCGTTGACCCGCACCGGCTCACGCGTCATCCGCTTGCCCATCGCCATCAACGCGTCGCAAACCCATTCCTCGGTTAAAACGCCAGCAATGACCTCGACCAGCGGCATCAAAGGCACGGGGTTAAAAAAATGGAAGCCGGCGACGCGGCCCGGCAAATTACAGTCCGCCGCAATTGTGGTCACCGACAAGGAAGATGTGTTGCTGACCAAGATCGTATTGTCGCTGACAATCGACTCCAGTTCCGCGAAGACTTTCTTTTTGACGTCGAGGTTTTCAACGACTGCCTCGATCACGGCATCGCAACCGGCGAAATCCTTCATGCCGCCGACGGGCTTGATGCGATTCAGCGCGGCGTCCGCTTCGTCCTTCGTCATGCGGCCTTTTTCCACCGCCCGGCCAAACATCCCGCCGATAAAGGAGACGGCATCGTCTACCGCTTCGGTTCTTGTATCGAACAACCGCACCGTCATGCCCCCGGCGGCGGCGACCTGAACGATACCGCGCCCCATGGCGCCGGCGCCCAACACGCCAATCACATACTCGTCGCTGCTCGGATCTTTCGGCATAGTCATCGATTTCCTGATTGTGAAGCGGCGGAGATTTAAACGTGCCGCATACCGCAGCGCAACAAGATTTCGCACAACGAGACAATTCGTCCCATTTTATGGGAGTTGTCCATCGTGGTAAGGCCTGATTAGTGTATCGACCAGTCACTCCGACCGGTTCACCGTATGCCACATTCCCAGCAAGGAAAACCCGATGACCACACCCGTCTCCGAAACGGATTTCGCGGAATATCTCGAGACAATCCGGCGCTTTACGAATGAGAAATTGAAGCCCGCGGAACTCCAAATCGACGATGACGGCGAAATTCCCGAACCTATTGTACAGCAGATGCGCGATTTGGGACTATTCGGCATGACGATTCCTCGCGACTTTGGCGGTCTCGAACTATCCGTGGAGCAGCAAGTGCGGGCGACCATGGAGTTCACGCAGACGTCCTCGACCTATCGCTCACGGTTCTCAACCACACTAGGCCTTGCGTCGCAGGCTATCCTCTTTAACGGCCGGCCGGATCAATGCGAAACCTACCTACCGAAACTCGCGAGCGGCGAATGGACCGGCTCCTTCGCGCTAACGGAACCAGGTGCGGGGTCGGATGCTGGAGGCATCACCACGCGGGCGCGCCGCGATGGCAACGAATATGTCATCAATGGCGAGAAATGCTACATCACCAACGCGCCCGATGCGGACGTATTCGTCGTCATGGCGCGGACCGGCGAATCCGATACCGGTTCTAAAGGAATTTCAGCCTTTATCGTCGACGTCCCCACACCCGGGCTCAGCACCGGTCGCACCGACAAAAAAATGGGACAGCACGCGTCTCATACCAGCAACGTTTTTTTCGACGATTGCCGTGTCCCTGCATCGGCGTTACTCGGCGATGAAGAAGGGCAAGGTTTCAAGAATGCAATGGCCGGCATTAATGCAGCGCGCATGCATGTCGCCGCGACGTGCGTCGGTCAAGCCACGCGGCTTATCGAGGAAGCGTTGAATTATGCCATGCAACGAATACAGTTCAATCAGCCGATCGCGGAATTTCAGTCGGTGCAAAACATGCTCGCGGACAGTCAGGCTGAGAACCTCGCGGCGCGATCCATGATTTTGGAAACCGCGCGCCGCATTGATGCCGGCGAACAACCGCTTGGTGACATGTCGTCCTGCAAGCTCTTCGCATCGGAAATGGTTTGCCATGTAGCCGATCGTGCCGTGCAAATTCTAGGCGGGGCCGGCTATATGGACGACCACATCGTCTCACGTTTGTATCGTGATGTTCGCTTATTCAGAATTTTCGAAGGCACATCGCAAATACATCAAAGGATCATTTCAAAGGAAATGATCAAGGCGGCCAGTCTTTAAGGTAGAACTCGACTAAGCGACTTCGAAGGCACTATTCTCATCCTCGGACCAGTCAACTTCGTCTCGCGGTTCTTGACTCGTCTCGTCCGGTTCATCCATGACACCTTCAAACATCGCCTCGATTGCCTCAGTATCCTGTCTGGCATTCTGGATCGACCTGATATTTTCCACTAAAATCCGCAAAACACCGCCCAGGAAAGGGTCAAGCGCGTTGAGCTTTTTCTGAAAAATCGTATTCGTCACGATAATGCAAACACAATATTCCGCTACCACGGCCGAGGCCATGCGCGGTTCGTCATCGATTAACGCCATTTCGCCGAAGATACCGCCGGGCCCGACACTCCCAACGGTAACGTCCTCACCGTCGATATCTTTTATAATATCAACCATCCCTCGTTGGATGATGTAGGCGCGATTACCGTTTTCTCCCTCACGGAAAATTTTCTCGCCTTTGGCGAATACCTTTCGGTCCAGGACCTGAAGCCCCGAGGATTGCCCACCGGGTTCGCTCACAACCACCTCACGAGGTTAACTCGCGAATAGGTTACAATTTTCGGATTAACGCTTTGTTAATATCGAAAACGAAATGTTTATCGGCTTAGGCCGGTGCGTCTAACACCATCAACCAATCGACTACAATCGCACCATCGGTCCCCACCAATACCGGGTTTAGATCGAGTTCCCGTATCCTTCCCGCCGCGCTGGCCCCGAAACATGAAACGGCTACGATCAATCCGGCCAACGCCTCTTTGTCTACCGCCGACGCGCCTCTCACGCCATCGAACATGATCGAACCCTTCAGCGAATTCAGCATTTCGATTGCCTGCATTTGCGTGACGGGCGCACGACGGAAAACAACATCGCGCAAAACTTCAACAAACACGCCCCCGATCCCGGCCATGACAACCATACCGAGAACAGGATCTTGTTTTAATCCAATGACAATTTCCAAATCTCCCTCGGCCATCTCCTGAACGATGACACCGTCTATTCTTGCGTTTGCATTAAATGCGATCGCATTTTGAATAATTTGTGCGTAGCCTTCGCGGAGAGACGCTTCATCCAAGACATTCAGTATGACGCCGCCAGCTTCCGTCTTATGGGGAAGGTCTTGCGACTCGATTTTCATCGCGACCGGATAACCGATCCCCGCCGCCGCGCCACAGGCCTCTTCCACGTTAAGACAAAGCGAATGACGGGCGAGAGGAATGCCGGCAGCAATAAGCGCTTTTGCCGCCGCGACGGTCGGGGCAACACCCAAATGTTCAGGCAAATCGAATGACGGCAATGCCGGGTTTTGCCGAAAGTCGCGATCAACGCGCCAAGCGTCGCGTGCTTCACGGTATTGAACCAGGCCCGCGATGGCTTCGATCGTTGGATCGGCGCCCCGCATTGTCGCAATTCCTAACTCGCTCATACGCGCCAGCGCGGTATCCGATGCCGCGACCCAGCACACGACGAATGGCTTCTTCGCGGTAGCCTTAATTTCACTGAAGATGTCAATCAGCTGCTCAACATAGCCCTCCATGAGCTGCAGCCAAATAACCGCAATATCAATAGACGGGTCCTCAAGTATGGCCTTAACACTATCCAAAAGAATTTTTGGATCGGCAAGGAACTGCCCCGTCACGTCCACGGGGTTTCCGGTCGCGCCGAATGCGGGTATCACCGCCTCAAGTGCCGTCGTCGTTTCAGCCGAAAGACGAGGCACTTCCAATCCGAGCTCTTCCGCGCGGTCGGCCATCAACACACCCGCGCCGCCGGATTGCGTGACGATGCCAATCCCACGCCCCGCCGGAAGCGCCGTATGCGCAAATACTTGCACTATATCGAGCATATTCTCTTCGTTACGCGCCCGTACCAGTCCAAGTTGACGCACGACGCCATCGAAAATGGCATCTTCCCCCGCGAGCGATCCCGTGTGGGACGCTGCCGCGCGGGCGCCGGCGCCGAACCGGCCAACCTTGGTCACGACAAGCGGCTTTTCAGCGACCATCGCCTGTTCGGCCAACGCGGCAAGCCCGTCGCCGTCTTTCAACCCTTCGATATATCCAGCACCAACGGTAATGCGGGGATCGTCCAGAACCGCGGCCATGCCCGCCACGAAGTCGACATCCGCCTCGTTCCCCGTATTCAGGAACAATCCAAACCCCAAATTCCGCCGGCGAGCCAACGCGGCGATGGCCGTTCCAAAAGCGCCCGACTGAGTGACAAAACCGACCGGGCCGGCGGGTGTGTCCGCATCTGCGTACTGGCTGAACGTCGCCATCACGCCTTCGAAGGCGTTAATCAGCCCGAGACCGTTCGGTCCGCAGATCCGTACACCGCCATCCCGCGCCGCTTGCGCGACTTCCGCTTCAAGCGCTTTTCCTTCAGCGCCCATCTCGCCAAACCCCGAACTGAAGATCACCGCACTCGGAACATTTGCCGCGCCGAGCTGGCGAACGGTTTCGAGGACGAACTTCGCAGGCACCGCCACGACCGCTAGATCCGCCGGTTCGGGCAAATCGCCTATCGAGGCGTAACATTTAATACCCTCGATGCTGTCGTATTTCGGGTTTACCGGATAAATCGTGCCCGCATATCCCTTGTCGAGCAGAAACTTGAATGGTCGACCATTCAATTTGTTAAAGTCCGAAGATACACCGACAATCGCGATCGATTTCGGGCTCAGCATCCGCTGCAGAGCATCATTCAACGCGCTTCTCCTATCGATTCAACTCAGGGCCGAACGCCCGCGCGCGGCTTCAAACCAATGTCTGTTTTGAGACGGCCCTGTGCGGCATTGAGGAAGCGGCACAGATAGGCGCGGGTTTCACGCGGGTCGATAATATCCTCGACACCGAAGGCTTCAGCCGTACGGAACGGCGAACCGTATTCGCGGAGTTCCGCTTCCAGTTCCGCCTCGCGCTGTTTCGGATCGTCGGCGTTATCGATGGCCCGGCGGTAGGCAACGGCGACGCCACCTTCAACGGGTAATGACCCCCATTCCGCCGACGGCCATGCAATCCGGAGATTGAGACCAGCCTGATGGCAAGTGGCCATCCCCGCCATCCCGTAGCATTTGCGAATGACCACGGTTACAACCGGCACTTTTGCCTGGGAAGCGACATAGACCGCCCGCATACCGGCACGCAGGACGCCAGCGCGTTCCGCCTGTTCGCCAACCATGAAGCCCGGCACATCGACCAGAAAAACCAACGGAATATGAAACGTGTCACAGAGTTCGATGAAATGGCATTGCTTATTCGACTCAGCCACATTCATCGCGCCGCCATAGATCATCGGATTATTTGCGACGATTCCAACAACGTGACCGTCGAGACGGGCCAGTGTCGTGATCAACGCCTTGCCGTAATCCGGTTGAATTTCGAACGTCGATCCTTGATCGAAGATCAGGTCGATAATGCGCCGCATATTGTAGGCGCGGCGACGCGCCTCGGGCACCGCTTTGAGCAGGCCTTCTTCGATGCGGTCGGCAGGATCGCCGGTTTTGTTGGCCGGCGGTAACTCATGGACATTCTGCGGCATATAGCTCAAAAACCGCCGGATCATTTCGAAGCAGGCTTCCTCGGTCGGCGCCGCATTGTCGATCGTACCGCCCGCGGCAACCGCGACAGGCACACCGCCCAGGTCTTCCTTTGCGATCTGTTGCCCGAGTGAGCGGGCGACGACCGGTGGACCGGCGGCGAAGACCTGACTGGTGTCCTCGACCATTACCGACCAATGCGAAAGGATCGCCCGTCCCGCCGGACCGCCTGCCGCGGAGCCGAGCACAGCGGACACGACCGGCACTTCGGCCAGCAATTCAACCGATCGGTCGAAACTATCGACGCCGGGGAACACCGCATGGCCGCGCCGTTTGGCGGAGGTTACCGAGCCGCCCGCGCCGTCGATCAAATTGACCAAGGGAATCTTGTACTCATAGGCAAGGTCTTCGCTAAACCCGCCTTG
>JAJFJC010000402.1 GCA_021774385.1 Alphaproteobacteria bacterium | reverse complement strand
GTGGTCGGTTTCATCTGGTACGCCTCCTTCGCATATTCATCGTCGTCGCGCGATAGTATGGGCAACGCAATACCGCAAAAGCAAGCCTGGGAAACAAGGAATCACTTTCCGATCAAAAGCGAACCAAGTACAGTCGCCGCCGTTTGCATTCCCGTTCGCCACCTCTGCCTCAAAAAGGATATTCAGCGCATGTTCTACGAGCCGAAAGACGGTCACGGCCTCTCCAAAAATCCGTTCAACAGTCTGGTCGTACCCCGCCCCATCGGCTGGATCAGCAGCATCGACCGCGCCGGCAACATCAATCTGGCACCGTACAGCTTCTTCAACGCCGTCAGCTACCGGCCCCCAACGGTCATGTTTTCCGCCGGCAAGGGACAGATCGAGGATGACGGAAGAAAGGATTCGCTGCGCAACATCATCGAGACCGGCGAATTCGTCCACAGCGTCTCGACCTGGGATACGCGGGAATCAATGAACGAATCTTCGAGGACAACCGCCATGGACGTGGACGAGATGGCGATGGCCGGTCTAACACCTGTCGCATCCACGCTGGTGAAGGCACCTCGGGTCAAGGAGTCGCCAATCCATCTCGAATGCAAGCTCCTGCAGACCTTGGATTTGCCCAATACGACCGGCGGGGATACCTACACCGTCGTTTTCGGCGAAGTCATCGGCATTCATATCGACGATGAATTCATTCGCCCCGATGGGCAAATCGACATTGCCAAACTGCATCCCATCGGCCGCATGGGGTATCAGGATTACACGGAAGTCACCGGCGACACCGTCTTCACGATGAACCGGCCGGGCCACGGCGATTAACGCACGCACGAACAGGAGGAACCCGCTATGAACGATCACGTATTCCGCTACGGTGGGGACTTCGCCGACCCGCGTATCGTTCGAGCCAAGGGCTCCTATATCTATGACAGCGACGGGCACGAGAACCTCGATTTTACCTCCGGTCAAATGAGCGGCATTCTCGGTCATGGGCATCCGGAAATCGTCGCCGTCGTACAGGATATGGCGGCCAACCTCGATCATCTGCATAGCGGCTTCCTGTCGGACCCCGCCATCGCCTTCGCCGACGACCTTTTCGCCATGCTGCCGGATGGCCTCGACCGGGTATTGCCGCTCTCGACCGGCGGCGAATCAAACGAAGCCGCCCTTCGGATCGCCAAGACCTATACGGGCGGATTCGAAATCGTCGCTTTCGACCGCGCCTGGCATGGCGTGACCGGCGGTGCCGCTTCCACGACCTATTCCGGCGCGCGCCGAGGCCATGGCCCAACGATGCCGGGCGTCCTGACGCTGCCGACACCGCATGCCTACCGCTCGCCCTTCAACCGCGATGGCGACTATGACTGGCGCACCGAATTCGAATTTGGGTGGGATATCATCGATCGCCAAAGTACGGGGCAACTCGCCGCCGTGCTCGTCGAACCAATTCTCAGTTCCGGCGGTATCATCGAACTGCCACAGGGCTATCTGGCGGCGTTGAAGGAAAAAGCGCACGAACGCGGCATGCTATTGATTCTCGACGAGGCCCAGACCGGCATGGGACGAACCGGCGATAACTTCGCCTTCGAACGCGACGGCGTGACGCCCGATATCCTTAATCTGTCGAAGACCCTCGGTGCCGGGCTGCCGCTTTCGGCCACGATCACATCGAACGAAATCGAGCAAGACTGTAACGACAAGGGGTTCCTGTTCTACACCACTCACGCCGCCGACCCGCTACCAACAGCCGTGGGACGCAAGGTCGTCGAGATTGTGCAGCGCGACGGTCTTGCCGACCGCGCCAAGGAGTTGGGCGGCTATTTGAAATCGCGGCTTCTCGACTTGCAGCAGCGTCATACGATCATCGGTGACGTACGGGGCCGCGGGCTCTTGCTCGGTGTCGAACTCGTCACCGACCGTCAAGCCAAAACCCCGGCCTCCGAACAGGGGGGCGCTATCGGCGCACGTTGCCTGGAACTCGGCGCCTGCCTCAACATCGGCCGGCGTTCCATGGCCGACGTTTTCCGCATAGCTCCGCCACTGACGACGAACCGGGAGGAAATCGACAAGGCCATGTCGATTTTCGACCAAGCACTCACCGAGTACGGATCGCTCAATTAGGCGCGGCGCGGGGAACGGGACGGTACAATGCTCAGTAAAGGTCAGGCAAGAAAAGCAGCTAAAGCAATATGGCAATGCTGGCAGAACGGCACCGTCCTCCAGTCATTGCCCGCCGAGATCCGGCCTGCGGACCGTGGGGAAGGCTACGCAATTCAAGCGCATTTCGGCGACCTCAGCGGAAAACCGATCTTTGGTTGGAAAATCGCCGCCACCAGCGTCGCGGGACAACAGCATATCGGTGTCGACGGCCCAATAGCCGGGCGATTGCTTCGTGAACACGTGTTCGATGACGGCGCCACGCTCACCTTCGGTTACAATCGCCTGGCCGTCGCGGAGCCGGAATTCGCCTTCCGTATGAAGGACGACCTGCCACCCCGTGCCGCGGAATACACGCTCGACGACACGTTGGCCGCGGTCGGTGCATTGCACCCCGCGATAGAGGTCCCGGATTCTCGTTTCGATCCTGTAGAACGTGCTGGTGCCGGCCAGCTGATCGCGGACAATGCCTGCACCCATGATTTCGTCCTGGGTCCCAGCATGCCGGAACTATGGCGCGACATGGATATATCGAAACATGAGGTCGCGATAAACGTCGACGGAAAAGGAACCAACGAAGGCGTCGGGGCGAACGTACTCGGCGACCCGCGCATCGCGTTGACCTGGATCGCCAACGAACTTTCCCGGTACGGCATGGGATTAAAGGCCGGTCAGGTGGTGACCACGGGAACCTGCGCGACGCCAATACCGGTGGCGCCCGGCGACAAGGTTATCGCGGACTTCGGTGCGTTAGGCACGGTGACAACCCGCTTTGCAGCGCGGTAACCGGTTTGATAAACAACCGGTGAAACGGAGAATGTCGGCTATGAACCAGAAAACGTCCAATTCGAACAACCGGCCCCGGGAAGATGGCGCGACTTTCGAGGCCGTCATCGTCGGTGCCGGATTTGCTGGCATGTATATGCTGCATTGTCTGCGCGAACTGGGCCTGTCGGCACGGGTCTATGAAGCCGGAGGCGATGTTGGCGGCACCTGGTACTGGAACCGCTATCCGGGCGCGCGTTGTGATCTTCCGAGCCTGCAATATTCGTACTCCTTCTCGGAAGAACTGGATCAGGAATGGAGCTGGTCCGAAAAATATTCGCCGCAGCCGGAAATTCTCGCCTATGCAAAACATGTCGCCGACCGGTTCGAGCTACGCCGGGATATTCGTTTCGACACCAGGGTAACAACGGCATCATTCGACGAAATCACGAAACGCTGGACGGTCGAGACCGACCGGGGTGACCGTGTCACGGCGAAATTTTGCATCGTGGCCGTGGGCTGTCTGTCGGCGGCGAACAAGCCACCCTTCGAAGGCCTCGATGATTTCGAAGGCCCGGTTTTCCACACTGGCGAGTGGCCGCACGAAGGCGTGGATTTTACCGGTCTGCGGGTCGGCGTCATCGGCACCGGTTCCTCGGCGGTTCAATCCGTACCGATTATCGCGCAACAGGCAGCGCAGTTGACGGTGTTCCAACGAACCGCAACCTACGCCGTACCGGCTTGGAACGCCAAGATGGACCCGGCGCTTGAGCAATCAGTCAAGGCCGACTATCCGGCCTACCGCGCCAAGGCGCGCGCGCGGCCGACCGGCGTTTACTT
>JAJFJC010000401.1 GCA_021774385.1 Alphaproteobacteria bacterium | reverse complement strand
CGACCGCGCCCCGCAAGTCGGCATCGGTGAGGTCCGCGCCCCGTAAATCGGCACCGGTCATAATGGCATCGGTAAGGAAGGCGCGTCGCAAGTCGCTATCATTAAGCGCGGCATCCGTTAGATTTGCGCCTTCCAGATTCGCGGCTCGAAGATCGGTGCCGCGCAAGCGCGCCTCGTTGAGCCGAGCGTGTTGGAGGTTCGTGGTCCATTGCCGGTTCACGGTGCCCTCCATCGGAACGGGACCGAGAAGCGCGCCAGTAAGGTCGGCGCCGGTCAAGTTTGCTCGCGTAAGTCCCGCACCGCGCAGGTCGCTATAGCTGAGGTCGGCGCCACGCAGATCGCAGAAGCTCAAATCCGCCATGATCAGGTGCGCCCGCGAAAAATTAGTGTTGCGGAACTTGCTATAGGCGAGGTTTGCCATCGACAGATTGACGGACGCGAAATTCTGATCGGACAGTATAAATCGGGGTAGTTCGGCGCGGGCGCCTTTCGCGCCCTTTTGCGTCACCCAGATATGATGTTCCTGGAAGATCATTGCCAAATCCGCTTCGATTTCCTCGATACCCTTTGGTACCGTGGCGCCCGATATATCGGTGCGGGAAAAATCGACCCCATCAAGGATGGCGCATACCAGGTCCGCGCCGGTAAAATTCGTATGATCCAACCGCGCACCGGTCAACACCGCGCCGTGCAAAATGACGTCGGTCATGTTTGTGTCGCTCAGATTGCAACCCGCCAAATTCGCGCCGGTCAGGATCGAGGACGTCATGTCCGCCCGTTCCAAATTGACTTCGGAAAGATTTGCGTCGGTCAAATCGGTTTCGACGACTAAGGCATCCCCCAGTTTTGCATGGGTGAGGTTGGAGCCCGTCAAAATCGCGGCGGCAAGGTCCGTCAGGGACCGTTTATCCCGGACCGTGCGAAGTTCGCCATGGCTATCCCGGTTGTAGAGGCGTCCCGCGCGCAAATCCGCCTCGACCAGGCTAGCGTTTGTAAGGTTGGCGCGACGAAGGCTGGATCCTCGTAAATCGGTTCTGTCCAACGTCGCCCGCGTAAGATTGGCTTCGCGCAAATCAACCGCGAACATGATGGTATCGCTAAGGTTTGAACCGATTAGTTTCGTGTGTCGTAAGTCCGCGCCGGTAAAATCAACGGTTCTAAGATCACGACCGGAAAGATCGAGATAGGACAAATCCATGAGTTTGAAGCTTGCCCAGAGACCTTCGTTTTCATGCCGCAGAAATCGCCCATGACGCTCGATAATCTCATCGAGCTCATGTTGTGTCAGCGGTTTGCGCGCGACTGTCGGGCCGTTTTCCGTGGAGACGTCGTGATCGTGCAATTCGGATACCTGCATTAAACAGAGCGTGATCCGACAGTCTCTCTCTTTATGGTTACTAAATCGTAAACATTCCTAACGTTTCCCGCCGGCAAGTCGCCGCGCCTCCGGGTGGGCGCGAAGCCGCAACATTGCCCAAATCCCAAACACCGGTCCCAGGGCCAGGAAGGCGAAGCTGTACCGCCATCCGACGGCGTCGACTAGGGCGGGTACGAGATGAATTGTCGCGAGTGTTAGCAAAAATCCCAAGCTGGTTTGAACCGTCAGCATTGTCCCTATCAAGGACGGTTCGGAGAGTTCCGCCGTGCTTGCGGAAAATTGGGCGGAATCGGCGACGATGGAGAAGCCCCAGATCAAGCAAACCAGAACCAATAACGTGGGGGAACCGCCGAAGAGAAAACCGACAGTGACCGCGCAGGTTCCACTTATCGCCATCATGGTGATCGCCAACGAGGTTCGGCCGAAACGATCCGCGATCAATCCGCCAATCACGCACCCGACGCCGCCCGCGGCGATGGTTGCAAATGTCGCGAACGCCGCGCCGATGGCGGCTACGTCGGGGGCCATGACATGTTTGAAGCTGGCCAACAAAAATACGCCCACCCAGGCCCACATGGCATAGAGTTCCCACATGTGGCCCAGATAGCCGAAATTCGCGAGGCGAACAGGTTTCTGTGTCCAGGCACGGAGCGCAAGCCGAGGATTGAAAGGAGGCGCCTTGCCGATATTGGGTCCAACACCCGCAAAAAGAATGAGCACACCGGCGAACAACGCCGACACCGATGCGGCGCCAAGGGTGAAACGCCAATCGATTCCGCCTAACGCGTTGAATAGATGCGGGCTTGCGGAACCAATCGTGAGCGCCCCCGCCAAGATTCCAATCATCAAACCCATATCGCCCTTAGCCCAAGTCGAGACGAGCTTCATGCCGACGGGATAGACGCCGGCCATGCAGGCACCCGTCACGAACCGCATGGTAATGACGGCCGGGGAAATGGGGTCGAGGAACAAAATTAAACCGTTCGCGGCGGCGGCTATCAGGCAAGACGCAAAAAACAATCGCCGAGGGTCAACGCGATCCGCAAGGCCAAGGGCGGCGCTGATCAATGTTCCTGTTACGAAACCTGCCTGAACCGCGCTAGTAAAAAGCGAAGCATTAAGCGGTGGTAATCCAATTTGCGCCGTCAACGCGGGTACCACCGCCGATGCGGAAAACCAGACCGCCATCGCCGCGACTTCGCAGAGCGCGATGAGCGCCAGCGATGCCGCGCGGTTTGATCGCATGCTCGGACCTAATTCTGATCTTCGAGGAGCTTGTACAGGACGGGACCATAGAGGTCGCCATAACCTGCTTCGATGGCATCCTTGAATCGTTTTTCGACGACATTGCCACTTTCCGCATTTACGCCGGTGGCCTCCGCTAGTTTCAACGCATAGCTCAAATCCTTAAGCGAATAGGTCACGGGAAAGACATCATCGGGAAAGTCGCCTTTCGCCATGTACTGCATGCCGTGCTTGCGCAACACGAAGCTGTCGGCGGAGCCGCGCGATAATGTTTCGAACAGCAGTTCGCCGTCGACGCCAGCCCGGGTGCCGATCAGCAGCGCTTCGGCAAGCGCGGACGTATTCAAGAACACAATGAAGTTGTTCATCAGTTTCATGACCATGCCGGTGCCGACGCCGCCGCAATGGGTGATCTCGGTCCCCATGCAGGACATGGCCGGCTTGATGCGTTCGAATACCTCCGCCGTACCGCCAACCATGATGCTCAGCGTACCATCCTCGGCCGATGAGACGCCGCGTGCGATGGGTGCGTCGGCGTAGTCGACGGACTTGGCGGTGAGTTTTTCCGCCGCTTCGCGGGCGACATCGGCGGTTGCGGTGGTCATGTCGACGACGGTCTGGCCGGCACGGACATGCTCCAACACGCCGCCTGCATCGAACAGGACGGCGCGCACCTGCGGTTCGCCTGGTACGCACATGATGATGAGGTCGGAGACGGCGACGAGAGCCTCGATAGACGGTGCCGCTTCGACTCCGGCATTGTCGAGGGCGGCGACCTTGTCCGGATCCAGGTCGAACGCGATTACGGGCGTGTCGCCCTTGGTGGCCAGGTTGCGGCACATCCGCCCCCCCATGACTCCCGTTCCAATAAACCCGATCTTTGTGATCTCCGACATCTTCGCCTCTCCCTGTATTCTTGCGGTGTGTTGTTGGATAATAGCGCCTAACGCATGCTGGTCGCCTTTCGACTGGCCCTCAAGGAAAATTTGGAGCGACAAAATGCCCGACCCGTATGAAGTCTACGCCATTCGCTACGCCGAGCGGATTGGTACCCGGAACCAACATTTGTTGCATCAGGATCCGCATGATGGGCCGATGCCGATGGATTATTTCGTCTGGGCAATTGTCGGCAACGGCCGGACGTTTGTCGTCGATCTCGGTTTCGAGGCGATTGAAGCGGAGAAGCGGGGCAGGACATTGTTGCGGACGCCCGCCGAAGGGTTGAATTTGATCGGCATCGACGCGGCGGAAGTCGAGGATGTCATCATCTCCCACCTGCATTACGATCATGCGGGGACCGTGTCGGATTTTCCCAAGGCGCAATTTTATTTGCAGGATCGCGAGATGGCATTCGCGACCGGACGCAATATGCGGCATGAGACCTTCAACCAAGCCTTTGCGATAGAGTACGTCATCGATGTGTTGCGCAAGGTCTATGATAACCGTGTCGTTTTCATCGATGGGATGGAAGAAATCGCGCCGGGGATATCCCTACATCATGTCGGGGGCCACACGGACGGTTTGCAGATCGTACGCGTTTGGACGAAACGTGGCTGGGTCGTTCTGGCGGCGGATGCGGCGCATTATTACGAAAACATGGAAGCGCCGAATCCCTTTCCGTTGGTCTACAATGTCGGCGATATGATCGATGGCTACCGGACGATGGCTTTGTTGGCCGATTCGCCAAAACATATCGTTCCGGGGCATGATCCGCTGGTTCGAGAGCGTTATCCGGCGCCATCCGCGGATTTGCAGGACATCGTCGTTTGCCTCGATGTAGAGCCCAGTGACTAATTGCGCCCCAGGTGGGGCTAACGTTCAATTTACTTGAATTGGCCTTTCCGGCAGACTACGTCCAATCGCGTCAATCAGGCGAAATTCAATAAGACGAAAGGGTGTGCGTCCCATGGCGGAACGACATCACAGCAAAGTTCTCATCATCGGCTCCGGTCCGGCTGGTTACACAGCCGCTATTTATGCCGCGCGCGCGAATTTGAAGCCGACGCTTGTCGCGGGTCTGCAGCCAGGCGGTCAGATGACCATCACGACCGATGTCGAGAACTATCCCGGTTTCGCCGATGTGATCCAGGGGCCCTGGCTGATGGAACAAATGCAGAAGCAGGCTGAGCATGTCGGCACCAAGATGGTCCA
>JAJFJC010000041.1 GCA_021774385.1 Alphaproteobacteria bacterium | reverse complement strand
GAACGACCTGGGCATAGCCACCACCGGCCGCACCGCCTTTCATCCCGAAACAGGGTCCGAGGCTCGGTTCCCGTAGACAGGTTATGGTGTTCTTGCCAATCCGGTTCAGGCCGTCGCCAAGTCCCACCGACGTTGTCGTCTTGCCTTCGCCTGCCGGTGTCGGCGTAATCGCCGTCACGAGAATGAGCTTGCCGTCCGGTTTGCCCTGTAGCGAATTTACATGATCGAAGGAAACCTTTGCCTTGTAGGGCCCGTAGCGGAACAGGTTATCGTCTTGAATTCCCAAACGCTCGCCAATCTCACCGATCGGTAGCATGGTTGCGGCGCGGGCAATTTCTATGTCGCTCTTCGGAGCCATCCGTTTTTCTCCCCTGTCCCTCTTATGTTCAAACGCGTCATGTGCGCGATTGTTTTGATACGAATCTCAGATTTTGACTATTCACGAATGTATTACCACGCTTTTGTTTTGCTGTACCGATAACCCAGGCGCGGATGCGTGTTGGGAACAGTCATATTGGAAGGTGAAAGATAATCACACGCCAATGGAAGAAATCAAACCGGAATTGGTAATAGTAATTTCGTCGATATCTTGGATTTACGAACCTAGCGTGGCCGACATATGCTGATGATGATCTAAATGTGACATCGGAGGAGCTTTTCATGCATGGATGGCGCGCCCGGATCGGGCTTTTGGTTCCCGCGGTAAATAATACCATGGAACGCGAACTATGGTCGTTGGTCCCCGACGGGGTGACCGTCTCCACGGCCCGAATTGCCTGCGAGCGGGAAGGGACCGCGGATACGATGCGTGCGATGGAACATGAGGGAAAGGCAGCCTGTGAGCGTGTCATCATGGCCGAACCGCATGTCGTACTGTTTGGCTGCACGAGTGCCAGTTTCTACCAGGGTGCTGCATGGAACGCGGGCTTTCAGAAAGAACTTTCGGAAATAGCCGGCGTTCCCGCAATTTCGACGACGGGTGCGATGGCTGAATGCCTGCAGCGAAACGGTGTCCGCAAGGTCGATGTCGTGACGCCTTACGTGGAGACGACGAACGAACGCCTGCGCCGTTATCTGGAGAGCGAAGGGATCGAAATCGCCAATCTTGGTACCTTCGACATGCTGGATATGTTCGATCATGCCCGAATTCAGCCGAGCGATGTCTATCAGAAGGTCAAGGAAACGGTGTCGGAAGAGTCCGATGCCGTGTTTATTGCTTGCACGCAGGTCCGCGGCCTGGAAGTTGTTGATTTGTTGGAGCGCGATCTGGGCAAACCGGTTTACAGCGCGAATCAGGCTTCTTTCTGGAAAGCTTTCGATACGCTGGGTATTGATCCTCGTCTTGATGGTTATGGCCGCCTCTTGCGGTCGCTTGGTGAGACGGCTAGACCGGCTGCGGACACACCCCGCAAGTCCGCCTAAAGGTCGTTCGTTGGTGGGTGACCTCGTAATCAGCATCGACACTGGCGGCACTTTTACCGACCTTGTCATACATGATCGGTCCAATGGGCGGCGGACGATCCACAAACTGCCAACGACCCCGGACGATCCGGCACGCGGTATCCTGGATGGTATCGCGGTGCTGCTAGGTGATGCGGAATGGTCTCCCGAGGCTGTGCATCTGCTGGTGCACGGGACCACCTTGGCAACGAATGCGATTTTGCAGCGCCGTTATGCGAAAACAGGCATGCTGACGACGACGGGCTTTCGTGATGTCCTGGAGATCGGGCGGCAACGCCGGCCAAGCTTCTATAATCTCGATGTTTCGAAGCCCGTACCGCCGGCGACACGGGACTGCATTCTTGAAATCGATGGCCGTTTGGACGAAACCGGTTTGGAAGTCGTGCCGCTTGACGAGGATGCCATCCGGCCGGCAATCGAGTCGTTAAAGCATTCCGGCGTTGTCGCCGTTGCGATCTGTTTCATGCATGCCTACGCAAATCCCGACCATGAAAATCGTGCCAAGGAGATCGTGCGTGAAATTTGGCCGAAGGCGTATGTCTGCACGTCGGTTGAAGTGTTGCGCGAATTCCGCGAGTTCGAGCGGTTTGCGAGCACGGCGATGAATGCGAGCCTACTGCCGGTCATCGACAGCTATCTGGAGCGGCTGCAAGCTGAATTGAAAGCCGCGGGAATTGCCGCATCGCCGCTTGTCATGCAATCGAATGGCGGTGCCGTTTCGGTGGCGACCGTTCGTAAGGCACCGGTTAATACGTTCTTTTCGGGTCCCGCCGGGGGCGTCATCGCGGCGGCAAATCTTGCTCGGGAAGTGGATATCCCCAATCTTGTTTCCTTCGATATGGGCGGAACGTCGACGGATGTCAGCCTCATCCGCGAAGGCAGCACGGCAAAACGAAATCTGCTGGAGATGGCGGGATTCCCAGTTCGGGTTCCCGCATTGGATATCCATACGATCGGCGCGGGTGGTGGCAGCATCGCCTGGGTCGACCCTGGAGGCCTGCTCAAGGTCGGTCCGCAAAGTGCGGGCGCTGTTCCGGGGCCCGCCCTCTATGGCCGAGGCGGCGAGGAAGCGACGGTGACCGACGCCAATGTATTTCTCGGCCGCCTGTCGGGTGCCTCGTTGATCGGTGGCTCGATGACCGTGTTCTCGGAAAAGTCGATAGCCGCGGTGACCGCGCTAGGAGACCGGGCGGGCCTGGATCCCGTCGACGCGGCCGCCGGCATTCTGGAAATCGTAAACGTCAACATGATGGGCGCTGTCCGAGTGGTTTCGATTGAACGAGGCGAGGACCCTAGAGACTACACGCTTGCCGCATTCGGGGGCGCGGGCCCCCTACATGCCGCGGATGTCGCGCGGGAAATTGGCATCGGTCATATCGTCGTTCCACCACGGCCGGGTTTACTGTCCGCCATCGGTCTTCTGGATGCGGATCGGCGCGGCGATTTTAGCGTTACAAGGTTGCTTCCGGCATCGGTGGAAAACCTGCCTGCGTTGCGGGAAGGTGTGGAGGTTCTCTCTGAAAGAGGTGCGGCATGGCAAGCGGGGGAGGCGCTTGATGCATCCTCCCTGACCGCGGAATGGTGCGCGGATTTACGATATCTCGGTCAGGCTTTTGAAATTACCCTGCCCTTGAAAAACGGTACCTTTGACGCGCCGGCTCTTGCGAAGCTGATCGCCGGGTTTCATCGCCGCCACGAGAGCTTGAACGGATACACGATGCCGGATCAACCTATTGAAATCGTCACGCTTCGGCTGGGCCTGGCTGCCCGGCGGTCAGTTTCTGAATCGGAAATCCCGACCCCTGCCACGACATCGGTGGAAACTGCGATCCAAACCCATCGGGATGTCTGGTTCCCGGTTACGGGATTTGTTCCTACACCCATTTACGAACGTATCCATCTGAAACCGGGTCATTGCTTTGCCGGTCCAGCGATCGTCGAGCAAACGGATTCCACAACCGTGATACCGCCAGGTGCCAGTGTGGCACTGGATGCCCGGGCAAACCTGCGCATCAAGCTGGAAGGCACCATATGACCGATATGCTCGACCCGGTGACGACGGAGGTTATCGCGCGGCACGTTCTCGCGGCGGCGGAGGAAATGGGTGTCACGCTGATGCGCACCGCTTTTTCGCCAAATATCAAGGAGCGAAACGACTTTTCGACCGCGGTTTTCGATGCCAATGGAGACGTCGTCGCGCAAGCGGAACACGTGCCCATCCATTTGGGTTCGATGATCGGCGCAATCGAAAGTTTGAAGGAGCGCTTCCCCGAGGAGGATATTCGGCCCGGCGACATGTTTCTCGCCAATGATCCTTATAACGGTGGCGGATCACACTTACCCGATCTGAACCTTGTCGCGCCCGTCTTTCATGATGGGAAGATTGTCGCCTATGTCGCGAATATCGCACATCACGCCGATGTCGGCGGCATGGTGCCGGGCAGCGAGGCAGCGGTTTGCGAAAGCATTTTTCAGGAAGGTTTGCGGCTGCCCCCGGTGCGGTTGATGCGCGAAGGTGAACTTGCCCGTGATATTTTTGAGGTGGTGTTGCTGAACTCGCGTACGCCAGACGAACGGCGTGGCGATCTGAATGCTCAACTGGCGGCAAATCATGTCGGGATCCGGGCGCTGACAGGCTTGATCGAGCGTTATGGCGCGGACTTGTTTAAGAACGCTCTGGCGTCTTACCTCGATTTTACGGAACGGCGCTTTCATGCGGCGGTGGCCGAACTGCCGGAAGGCCGCTACGCGGCGGAAGATTTCCTTGGCGGCGATGACCCCGGGACGGTGGCGCGCCTCGCCTGCATGTTGGAAGTGTCGGGTGGAAGGTTGAGTTTTGATTTTAGCGGCACGGCCCCTCAATTACGTTTCGCACGCAATATTCCCAACCAAGCCTTGGTCGCCACGGTGTTTTGCGTTGTGAAGTCGCTGCTCGATCCGGATGCTCCGGCGAATGGCGGCGCCTTTAGGGTGATCGGCATCAGTGCACCCTCGGGCTCAATTGTCCAGCCAACACCGCCCGCGCCCGTCGGGACACGTTCTATTTCCTGTAGCGTCCTGTCAGATGTGGTGCTCTCGGCTTTGTCACAGGCTATTCCCGGCCGAGGCTTTGCGGGATCGGGGCCGCATCATTTACTCGTCTTGTCCGGCACCGATCCACGAAATGGACGTTACTTTGTCGATTATGAGACCGTTGCGGGCGCGATTGGCGCACAGGCGCATCGCGATGGCTTGGATGCGGTGCGGACCTTGACTTCCGGCAGCGCAAACCTCCCGGTCGAGGCGTTGGAGCATGCCTATCCCGTCCGTGTTGAACGCTATGCATTACGCCGGGGCTCTGGTGGCGTTGGCCAGTTTCGCGGTGGCGACGGCATCGTGCGCGACTATCGAATCCTAAGCGATGACGTGACGGTTAGTCTGAGTGGCGAGCGTCAAGATGTGGCCGCTCCCGGCGTCGCTGGCGGTGGGGCCGGTGCTGTTGGTTTGTTCATGCGAGATCCGGAGGACGAAGGGTCGCGTGAATTACCATCCGCCGTGCAGGAGGAGCCATTGCCGCGCAATTCGATTTTGCGGATAGAGACACCAGGCGGTGCCGGCTATGGCGACCCGAAGGCGCGCGATCCTGTGTCGGTCGAGAATGATATTCGAGACGGGCGGCCAGCGATCAATCGGTAACCCACATATAGCGAATGCCGGGGTTGCCAGACGCTGCTGTCGATGGTTGCCGAAAAATTTATTTTATTCTATCCGAGCGGTCTCGTTACGCCGGCTTGCCGAATTCGGAAAGCCATATGCCGCCCAACACGAGAAACAGGGCGATACCATGGAATAATTCAAAGGCTTCTTGCAGAAATGCGACCGCCAGAATTGCAGCGAAAACCGGCACCAAATTTACGAAAATTCCGGCTCTGTTCGGCCCGATGAGAGAGACCCCTTGCAGGAAGCAAATCTGTGCCAGAAAGGATGGAAATAAGGTCACCAAGGCGATGATTAACCAACCCTTCGGTGTTGGCCACTGAAGTTGCCCGAGAAACGATTCAAGCCCAACGAGTGGAATCGTGGTCAAGAACGCAGCAGCGACCATCGCCGTGAACAGGCCCAGAGACGATACCGGCGGACGCTGACGTAGGCCTACCGTATAGCCGGCATAGAGCGCACAGGCCGCGAGCATCAGCAGATCACCTGCATTGAATGCCAGAGCGGCGAGGCGGTCCCAACTGCCACCCGATCCGACGATAATGACGCCGACGATGGTGACAAGGACACCGAGCAATTGCAGCTTGGTTACCTGGGTTCGGTATGCCGTAAACATGCCAATGATTACGAATACCGGAATCGAACCTTGCAGGATACCGAGATTGATCGCCGTCGTTGAATGCGCCGCGAGGTAAAATAACGTGTTGAAAATGGCAAATCCAAGTGCGCCCATTGCACAGACAAACCGCCATCGTGTCCGTAGCACCGGCCAATCACGCATGATGTGTCGACGGGCGAACAAGCAAAGCAAAATAAGGACGCCCAGCCAACGAAATGACACCAGCAGCAACGGTGAGATTTCACCAACCGCAAGTCGACCAAAGATCGCGTTCGCGGCCCAGCAAAGTGCGGCCGTGGCAAGCATGATATAGGCGCGGCCCTTGCCCTGGCCTGAGTCAGCGGTGTCGTGCATTTTGTCTTGTTTCGATAAACGACAATGAAGCGTCGCCTATGCTTTTCTCGTTGATTGGGAATAGAGAGGGGGGATTTGTGTCTATGTGGGAAACACTATCCATATTCGATGTCCCTCGCGCCAGCGTATTTCCACGTCACGATGGGGTTCGCGACTTCAGCGACGCGCAACAAATCAACGCTAAAACCTTGCGGAGACTGGAGAAACCGGTCGAACCTTGTTATGTCGTGTTCTTGTGGTGGTATATCGATAGTTTCTTTGCGAAACAGCGATGTTTTCGTTGATCTGATGGGGGTTGGTCGAGTTGTGCCTAAAAAATATTTAAATAAGATTCTAAACGCGCGGGTCTACGATGTCGCGTCGGAATCGCCGCTCGACGTGGCATCCTCCCTGTCAATGCGTTTGAACAACAACGTTTTAATTAAGCGGGAGGATTTGCAGCCGGTATTTTCGTTCAAGCTGCGGGGCGCTTACAACAAAATGCTTCACCTCACGGATGCCGAAAAAGAACGCGGTGTCATTGCGGCGTCGGCGGGTAACCATGCACAAGGTGTCGCCCTGTCCGCCAAGAAGTTGGGCATACCGGTCACAATCGTGATGCCGCAAACGACACCGGAAATTAAAGTCGAAGCCGTCGGAAACTGGTCGCCCCGGATCGTGCTGCATGGTGACGACTATCAGGAAGCCTATGCCCATTCGTTGGAAATTGCCGAAGCGGAGCATCTGACCTATGTACACCCTTTCGACGATCCTGATGTGATCGCGGGACAGGGCACGGTTGGTATGGAGATTCTGCGCCAATGCACCGAGGATATCGACGCGATTTTCGTGCCCGTCGGTGGCGGTGGTCTGATTGCCGGCATCGCGGCATACGTTAAGGCGGTGCGGCCTTCGATTAAGATAATCGGCGTCGAGCCGGAGGACGCGGCATCGATGTCTCGATCCTTGGAAAGCAATCGCCGAGTGAAACTCAAGCAGGTTGGTATCTTCGCGGACGGTGTTGCGGTTGCTCAGGTCGGGAAGGAAACTTTCCGGCTCGCACGGAAACTTGTCGACGATATGGTATTGGCTTCTGTTGATGAAATTTGCGCGGCGGTGAAGGATGTATTCGACGACACGCGTTTGATCGTCGAGCCCGCCGGCGCTTTGGCAATCGCAGGCCTTAAGAAATATGTCGCCGAGCACGGGCTCGAAGGTAAAACGCTAGTCGCAATAAACAGCGGCGCCAATGTAAATTTTGATCGTCTACGGCATATTTCCGAACGCGCCGATATCGGTGAGAACCGTGAGACACTGTTCGCGGTCACGATTCCCGAACGTCCGGGCAGTTTTCGAAAATTCTGCAACATATTGGGCAAACGTTCGGTGACCGAATTCAATTACCGGTACGCTGACGAAACCGAGGCGCAAATTTTTGTCGGGATTAAGTTAAGTGGCGGCCAAGCGGAAAAAGCCTCGCTCGTGGAAAAATTCCAGGGCGGCGGTTATTCGGTGACGGATCTATCGGACAACGACACAGCGAAGCTGCATATTCGTTATATGATCGGTGGCCGGCCAAAAAACCTGTCGAATGAAGTTGTCTATCGGTTTCAGTTTCCCGAACGCCCCGGTGCGTTGTTGAATTTCCTCAATCAAATCGGCGGGCGCTGGAATATCAGCCTTTTCCACTACCGCAATCACGGTTCCGCATTTGGACGCGTGCTGTGCGGCATGCAGGTACCGAAATCGGATCGGCGGGAGTTTCAGGAATTTCTCGGCAATCTCGGCTACAGCCATTGGCCGGAAACCGACAATCCCGTCTACAAGGCGTTCCTTAACTGATCATGTGCACTGTTAGGTCCGGCGCGGCGTCTTGTTCTAGGTCGACGATGATGTAGGTCGCGCCCTTGCCAACGGTATCCGTTGGAGATCCGCTATAGGCGGCCGCGGCTTTGTCGTTTAGCAATTCCAGGGCGGCGTGATGATGCCCCAAGGCTAGATAATCGCAGGTGCTGTCCTCGATTTCTTGCATGTGGATGGGCGAGGACCGATGGGTTTCGCCGCCATGCGGGACGTAGATGCCGTGTCCCATGCCAAAGAACCAACTGCAGTCTGCGGGCCGCTCCGGACAGCCGCCCAAGGGGCTGTAATCCGGAGCATGTTCGAGCATGCCCTTACCCCAAACCGCAACGTTTAGCGCGTCTACCCGTGCAATTGTGCCCGTTTCGGTCGCCAGCATTTGTACATTGGGTATGCGGTTGAAATCGTAGCGATGATAGATCGATCCTTGTTCAAGGCAATCGTGATTGCCGGGGATCATGACGACCGGAACCGGCTGTTCCGAAAGGATATCCATTGCCCAATTTATAGTGCTGTCCGTCGCGGTATTGGAATCGAACAGGTCACCGGCGATCAACATCAAATCCGGCGCATGATCGCGCATTTCCGCGAGGACACGGGCGAAACCGTCCCGGTAATAATCCCCGGAGGCGCCGTTCAACCCGGCGGCGTCTCCATCCAAGTGAATATCCGAGCAGTGAGCGAGGCGAAGCTTTTCAGTCATGAATTCCGTCAATTTTGGGGAGCCGTCCGCCAAGTAGTTTGGGCGCGGCAAGGTGGTTATAATAACAGTAATATAGAGTGCTATCTAAAAATTCCCAACCGCTCGACAAAAAAAACGTTCGCCCAGACGGTCGCCCGCGTCCGTCTCTTCGGCTAGTCTTTGCTGCTAGAAAGTTCGAAATTAACATAGCCAGCGGTTTCCGTGCTAGGTAGGCATCGGAAAAATAAGGATTATTTTATGCATCTGAACGCGTTTTCTGAAACCAGCGATCCCTTGGACATGACACAAACCGACGAATTCGCGAGCCTGTTGGCTAGTGCCACCGACCTTTCAATCCCGCACAAACCGGACATTCCCTATCGGTCCTGCAACATCGTTATGCGGCATCAGCGCTTTCACTTTCTGGAATGGGGCAAACCCGATGCACCGACGATCGTGCTTCTGCATGGTGGGCATCAGTCGGCGCATTCGTGGGATCTCGTGAGTCTGCATCTTGCGGAGCGTTATCGCGTCTTGGCGCTCGATCAACGCGGCCATGGGGATAGTGAATGGTCACGCAGTTGGGATTATTCCAACTTCACCATGTCGCAGGACGCGGAGGCCTTTATTCAGGCGATGGGCTTGGAGAAACCGATTTTGATGGCGCATTCGATGGGGGGCCGAAATTCGATGCTTCTAGCGAAGCACAATCCGTCACTGTTGCGCGGTTTAGTCATCGTCGATGTTGGGCCGGAAATTTCGGACAAGGGCCGTAAGGCAATTTCGGCCTTCGTTCGGGAGAACGAGGAATTTGATGATCTGGAGCACTTCGTCCGCAACGTCCGCAAATATGATCCGTATCGCAGCCGGGAACACATCGAGCGGACGGTAAAGTACAATATGATCCAGCGTGAAGACGGAAAGTTCGTCAGCAAGTGCGATTCCAACCCACGCCGTGCCGGGACACTGAACAAGAAAGAAAACCGCGACAATATCTCGCTTGAGGATGCGGCGGCATTCGATTTCCCAGTATTGCTGGTCCGCGGTGAGACATCCAATATTCTGACGCCGGATGCGGCGGAACGTTTCGAGGCGGCCTTGCCGCAAGGCAGGCTTGTGACGGTGCCCAAATGCGGACACAACGTGCACTCACAGAATACGCATGGCTTTATTGAAGCGGTGGACCCGTTCCTTGCCAGCTTGAGTTGAGCGGACAGGAGAAAGAAAATTCAGGGAGACGAAAAGTAATGGCTTTGCTTGAACAGAATGTCGCAATCACCACGAAATATGGCCGTATGCCGGGCTTTGCCGTTTGCCCGGACGAGCCGGGCCGGTTTCCGGGTATCATATTTTATATGGATGCGCCGGGTTTCCGCGAGGAACTGTGCAATATGGCGCGCCGTATCGCCAAGCAAGGTTATTTCTGCATTCTTCCCGATATGTACTATCGGCTGGGTACGGTTCGTTTCGATTTATCGCGGCGCAGCGAAAAGATGTCGGCCGTTGTGATGGCGGCGATGAATCACATTACGAACGCGGATGTTGTCGATGATACGGCGGGCATTCTCGGGTTCCTTGATGCGCAGGATAAATGTGCCCCTGGTCCCGTTGGGTGCGTGGGGCATTGCATGAGCGGCCGCTATATCACGACGGTGGCGGCGCGGTTTCCGACACGGTTCGCGGCGTCGGCATCCATGTATGGCGTGGGAATTGTCACGGAAGAGGAAGACTCCCCACATCTCCTGCTCGATCAGATTCAAGGCGAACTGTATTATGCTTTCGCGGAGAATGACCCCTTCGTTCCCGCACAGAATATTCCGGACCTAACGGCGGCTTTGCAAAAAGCGGGCACCAAGCACGAGATCGAAGTTTTTGCCGGCACTGAACATGGTTTTCAATTCGTTGAACGACCGGCCCATGCGCCCGTGGCGGCGGAGGCGGCGTGGGCAAAACTCTTCGCACTGTGGGAACGGTGCCTTAAATAGAAATACGCTCGGATCCGGCAGGGCGGTTTGTACCGTTCCGGCCGTTGGGCCGTCCGAACGGCTGCCCAAGGTTCGTTCGTTGGCCAATCAATGCGCGAATCATTCGGCCTGCAATATTAATTTGTGGTGGTAGTTTGCTTTGAATTGTTCAAAATTTTCCATCCTGAATTATTCAAATCCTAAAATAAGGTGAAAATAAACCGCATATCCTGTGTCTAAATAAATTAAACATACAAATTATTGACGCGATTGGTCCGAAATGCTCCGCTGGTTTCGCGGAAAGGCGGCGGCGTATCCGATGGGAAAACGGCGACGCTGGTTGAAAATCGTCATTCCGGCGTGGATCGAGGCGGGGAGAATTTATTAATGCAAGTCATTGCGGTTGCGTCCCAAAAGGGCGGCTCAGGAAAGACAACGTTAGCGGGACATATCGCCGTTCAGGCCGAATTGGCGGGCGCCGGTCCTGTCGCGGTTGTCGATACCGACCCGCAAGCCAGTCTCGCGGATTGGTGGAACGAACGATCGGCGTCCACACCAGTTTTCATGCGGACATCTGTCTCAAATTTAACGGCGGATATACGTCGGTTGCGCGATCATGATATCAAGCTCGTGGTTATCGATACACCGCCGGCAATTACCGATACGATCGCGGAAGTCGTACAGGTGGCGGATCTCGTGGTGGTGCCAACACGCCCGAGCCCGCATGATTTGCGTGCCGTGGGAGCATCCGTGGACTTGATCGAGTCGCTCAATAAACCGCTCGTTTTTGTTGTCAATGGCGCCACGCCGCGCGCGAAAGTGACGTCCGAAGTGGCGATCGCCTTGTCTCAGCATGGCACCGTATCGCCGTCGATTATCCATCAGCGGATCGGCTTCGCCTCAAGCATGACGGATGGCCGGACGGTGATGGAGATACCGGGTCAAGGACGAGCGGCGGCGGAAATTGAGGAATTGTGGGTATATCTGTCGGAGCGTTTGAATAAGACGTTTGGCAAAAAGGTATTACTGCCCTTCGGTGAAATACTTACGGCGGCAAGCCGTGCCTTCGGTTACGGACAAGCGCGTGCCTAGCGCCGACGGCACCGAAGAAGAGAATTAGAACGCTGCGGGACGTTTCATACTTTTGATAGACACAAAGGAAAAACACACGAGCCGTAGAGGCGCGGCGCCGCTGACGCACGATTTGCTCGCGCGAAAGGGCGAAGCTGTTTCCGCCATGCGTAGCGCTGATATTGACCTATTGGTCCGCGACGCGGGTACGTTTCATGAGGAGCGAAGCGGAACCGACGATCCCGTTGCGACGTCGCGTGTACGAAATCCTGATGCGATACCGGCCGCCACGGGATTACCTAAAGGGATAATTTTCGGCGCTATCGCCGCCTTGATCACGGGATCCGTTGCCATCGGGTATTATTTCCGGCCCGATGTTACCGCGGAAGAAGTGGCCATCGCGCCGCCAGTAACGCCGATCGTGCCGGCGAAAGAGGTGCTGGATAACAAAACATCCGTCCAGACGACGCCGGTATCCGCCAAGACCGAAACGACGGTGCAATTACCGTCGGTTACGGCGGTGCCTCCACCGGCAAAGTCTGACATCGCCATTGCGGCGGGGCCGGAGAAAGCCAAATTAGTCCTACCCCCCACACCACCGCCGCCTACCTCGTCTTCGAGCGAGACGAAAACCCCCGAACAGCGGGTTAATTCTATTAAAGCCAAATCAAGCCCGAAACCGGTTGTTCCTCGAATTGCCAAGGTGGCGGAAAAATTGCCAATCGAGGTTTCAGTGAAACCAAAACCCGTCGGGACGGCTAAGGCCGCTATACCTATCGAGCCTGTGCGGAAACCTCCGTTGCAAGCGTCAAAACCGGTGGTGAAAGCCACGGTGCCTGTACCCCCATCACCGTCCGTCGCAATTCCGAAGGCGACTATGAAAAAGCTTGTCGACGGACCGAAGGTTGCGCGACCGCCCGCACCGGTGAAACCGCCTCGGCAAGTTGCGGCACGGACCGTACCCGTCAAGAAACCGGGGAATGCCACCGTGAAGAATTCAATTTATTACGTCCAGTTTGTCTCCGTGAAATCACGGCGCGCGGCAAACCAGGAATGGGGACGATTGAAAAAACGGTTTGCGACGCTCCTCGGGCCGTTTAAGCCGTCGGTTCAAAAGGTATCCCTAGCCAAACGCGGCACGTTCTACCGGCTCCGCGCGGCGGGTTTCGATACGGGAAAGCAGGCTCGCAACCTGTGTGCGAAGGTGAAAGCCGCGGGCCAAGGGTGCCTCGTCGTTCGACGGTGATCACGCGGATCAAGCTGCGCTCCTGAGCGAGGACGGCTGTTTCGTCCGAAACTATCCATTGTCCAATCCATGTTCTATCTTTGATGCTGAAAAGTGGAGTCGTGCGCGATGGATGGTGTGCTCTCGCGCGAGATAAAGGGCCTTCGAGGGAGAAATTACTATGCGCGTCGTCATTGCTATGATGAAACACGAAACCAATACATTTTCACCGGTACCGACACCCATCGAGCGTTTTGCACGGGGTTTCCCGCTGCCGCCGCGCGGCAAGGAGGCCTACGACGCGTTCAAGGGGACAGGTTCCGCGATGGGCGCCTATATCGATCTAGCCGAACGTGAAGGATGGGAAATCGTGACGCCCATTGCCGCACAGGCGGCACCGAGCGCGCCGGTACAGGACGCCGCCTACAAGGAAATGTCGGATGCCATTTGCGAAGCGGTCGCCGCGGGGTGCGACGCGGTTATGCTGGACCTGCATGGCGCGATGGTGACGGAAAGCCGTGAGGACGGGGAGGGCGCGCTGATGACCCGTCTTCGCGAAATCGCGCCCGACGTGCCGATTGCCGTGGCGCTCGATATGCATACCAACCTGTATCCGGAGATCGTCGACAACGCGACGACTTTGGCCGGCTATACGACCTATCCGCATATCGACAATTACGGCACCGGCGAACGGGCTGGCGAGGCGCTGATCAAGATGATCA
>JAJFJC010000005.1 GCA_021774385.1 Alphaproteobacteria bacterium | reverse complement strand
TCCTGCGGAAAGGCGTCGTCCGCCCAGGAATCCCAGAGGCCCTTTACGACGTTGGCGAACTCGTTGGCACGCTCGTAGCGCGTGTCGCGCGCGACGTGCTCGCTGTGGCTAAAGTTCAGCGCATCGAGTGAATTGGACGTCGTCACGAGGTTCCAACCAGCGCGGCCGCCGCTGATGTGATCTAGCGAGGCGAAGCGCCGCGCGACGTGGAATGGCGCGTCGTAAGTCGTGGTGGTGGTGGCGACGAGCCCAATGTGCTGTGTCACCATCGCCAGCGCCGACAGCAGCGTGGTGGGCTCAAACACCCCCGGCCGGTCGGAGGGCGAGGTGGCTGCGAAAAGGTCCGACTTGTCCATATTTCGGACGCCGTTGCCGTCGGCGAGAAAGAGTAGGTCCATCTTGCCGGCCTCGGCGATTTGCGCGAGTCTCATAGCATTGGCGATGTTCGCGGCCGGTTTGTCCCACGCATCAGGGTGCCGCCACTCCCCAACGTGACTGCCCTGGGCGTTAGCGTTGGCGGCAAGTATCATCGACATGGTCGGTGCATCCGGTGGCAGCGTGGGTCCAACTATGGAGATTGCAACCATCGCTCGGCTCTGTCCAGCTTGATGAATATTCGACACGAAGCTGAGGAAATTCGGGCGCTACGCTCCAGAATAGTAAAGTGGCGCGTGCGCAAGAAAGACAAGTGGATGCCGAGCGCCAAGCTAGCATTGATGCCATAATCGAAGAAGTTGCAGGCCAAGGCCCCGCAAGGCATCAACGGTGAAGGTCGTAGCGGCCGCCGGCACGGATTTTGCGATTATCGATCAGGAGCATTCCCCGATGGGGCACGAAACGCTTCACGCGATGATCGCGGCCACTCAGGGAACGGACTTGCTCGTGCATTCACAGGCCCATCTCAACAAAATTGCTCGACAAATAAATGAACGCTCCAGAAAGACATTGCTCTTCCGCTGGCTATGTTGTGGGGCGTCATCGTCTTTGACGAATGGCCGGACGCCATCGCTCTCTTCGGGATAGGCTTGATTTTTGGCAGCGGCCTCTATGCGTTTTGGCGCGAGAACGTACGTGGAGCCAACATCGCCGTGGATCATCCGGTCCCGCGCAACCGGTAGGAAAATTTATAAATCGCAAAGGTTTGTATTTGTTCCACCCAAGCGACCGAAAACAATTTCATCGGCACCTTCATTGCTAATTCGAGCGCCAGCAGGGTCAAGTAGAGAATGTTGCTTGCTTAACCGAGGCTGTTGTTGAATCTGCAAACGCGGTTCGAAGCGTCTCCACTTTGCGTAAATCAATTTTTTTCTCGACTTGCCCGAGCCTATGACGATGATCCTAGGGGATAATTCCTAAGTATCAAGATCACGGAGGCAGGCAATGGCCGAAGAAGGCTACGCGGCGCCGCAAACCGTCGAGGCGGCGGTATCGTTGCTCGGCGCGGCGAATGGCGATGCGCGGGTGATGGCGGGCGGTACCGATATCCTGGTGCAATTGCACGCGGATTTGATCGATCCCGATCTGATCGTCGACATCAAGAACATACCCGAACTGTGCACAATTACGGAGGAAGCCGACGGCTTCCGCGTCGGCGCAGCGGTTTCGGGCATGGCGCTAATGGACCATGCGGGTTTCAACGCCGCTTGGCCGGGCGTGATGGAGGGCGTTGCCTTGATCGGATCGATCCAGGTGAAGGGCCGCGCCAGCATCGGCGGCAACCTTTGTAACGCCTCGCCAGCGGCGGATAGCGTACCGCCCCTGATCGCAGCGGGCGCCGTGGCCAACATCGCGGGGCCCGGCGGATTGCGGGTCGTGCCGGTCGAGGATATCATTACCGGTCCTGGCGCGACGTCGCTCGACCAGGGCGAAATTATTGTTTCTTTCACCTTCCCCCAGAGTCCAGCGCATTCCGGCGACTGCTATCTGCGGCTAACACCCAGAACCGAGATGGATATAGCCGTGGTCGGCGCCGGGGTGAACCTGACCATGGATGACAATGGCGTCTGTGTTGCGGCGCGTGTCGTGCTGGGTGCCGTGGCACCGACACCGCTGTTGGCTTCGGACGCCGCCGACGCCTTGATCGGCACCCAAGTCGACGACGCGGCTTTGGCCGAAATGGCCACGGCGACAAGTGCAGCTTGCGATCCGATCAGCGACAAGCGGGGCACCAAGCAGTACAGAATCAAAACCGCCGCCGTCATCGCACGGCGCGCGGCGGAAAGGGCGCTTGAAAGAGCGAGGGCTAACTGATGGCGAGTAAAACACACGTTACGACCACAGTGAACGGCGACGAACACCAGTATCTGTGCGAGCCAACCCAGACGCTGGTCGACGTATTGCGTAACGAACTCGAACTCACCGGCACCAAGGAAGGCTGCTCTACCGGCGATTGCGGTGCGTGCAGCGTCATGGTGGATGGCGTTTTGGTATGTTCCTGCCTGACGCTCGCGGTCGAGACCGACGGCAAGTCCGTCGAGACCATCGAGGGAATGGCGGGCGGTGGGGAGCTCACCCCGCTGCAGCGGAACTTCCTTGAGCTCAACGGACTGCAATGCGGCATCTGCACGCCCGGTATTTTGATCGCCGCCAAGGCGCTGCTCGACCGCAATCCAGACCCGACGGAATCAGAGATTCGCTTCTGGCTGGCCGGCAACCTGTGCCGGTGCACCGGTTACGACAAGATTATCCGGTCCGTGCTTGCCGCGGCCGAAGAGATGAGGGGAAACTGAGATGCCGGCAATCCTGGAGAATAGCGGTTACAGCCCCGACCGGAAACTGAAGGTCGTCGGTACCAACCCGGTCAAGCATGACGGTCCGGACAAAGTCACCGGCCGTGCCAAGTTCGGCGCCGACCTGATCGTGCCCGGTATGCTGTTCGGCAAGATCCTGCGCAGCCCGCACCCGCATGCGGTCGTCAAATCGATCGATACCTCGAAGGCCGAAGCGTTGCCGGGCGTCAAAGCCGTTTGCACTGCCGTGGACTTCCCCGAAATACCGCAGGGAAGCGGATTCGGCGACATGACCCGCAACATCATGGCGCGCGAGAAGGTGTATTATGACGGCCACCCTGTCGCGGCGGTGGCGGCGACCAGTGAGTCAATCGCCAAGAAGGCGCTCAAGTTGATCACGGTCGAATATGAAATTTTACCGCACGTGATCGACCCGATCGAGGCGATGCAGCCGGACGCGCCGATTCTACACGACTACCTGCGCACCAAGAACGATGACGCCGAAGACAAACCGACCAACATTGTCGAACGTCTGGCCGTATCGATGGGTGACATTGAGAAAGGCTTCGCCGAAGCCGATGTAATCGTCGAGCGGGAATTCGATAGCCAGCCCATGCATCAGGGCTATATCGAACCGCAAGGCTGCGTAGCAAGTTGCAGCGAAGACGGCCAGATCGACTTGTACTGCACTACACAGGGAACTCATGTCTTCCGCGACCGCTTATCGGCGATCCTGAAGACGGATTCCTCGAAAATTCGGGTCTCGCAATCCGAAATGGGTGGCGGGTTCGGCGGCAAGACCAGCTTCTACGGAGAACCGGTGGCGATCGTACTGTCCAGGAAGGCCCGGCGGCCGGTCAAAATCGTACTGACCCGCAACGAAGTGTTTCGCTGCACCGGCCCGGTCTCGGGAAGCCGGTCCCGGATCAAGATGGGCTCGACCAAAGACGGCAAGATCGTCGCGGCGGAATCGCAACTCGTTTTCCAGAGCGGCGCGTTTCCGGGGTCATCCCATATCAACGCGGCGCAGGCAATGTTTACCCGTTACGCGTTGGAAAACATCGAGGTGGTGTCTCGCGAAGTGGTTTCGAACCGCCCGAAGGTAAACGCGTTTCGCGCGCCCTGCGTGCCGCAGGTCGTTTTCGGCGTCGAGGGGCTGGTTAGCGAGATGGCCGCGAAGATCGGCATGGATCCACTCGACTTCCGCCTTAAGAACGCCGCAGCAGAGGGATACACGACATGTTACGGCGTGACCTTCGGGCCAATCGGCTTCGTCGAAACCCTGGAGGCGGCGAAGGCATGCGATCACTACAATTCGCCCGTTCCCGAAGGTCAGGGCCGAGGCGTGTCCGCCGGGTTTTGGTTCAACCGGGGCGGCGACACAACGGGCTCGCTCACCATCGCGCCGGACGGTTCGGTGACCATCCTGCTGGGCACTTCCGACGTCGCGGGTTCGCGCGTTTCGATCAGCATGATGGCGGCGGAAGAACTCGGGGTGCCGCTCGACAAGGTGCGTGCGGTTTTCGCCGACACAAGTTCAATCGGCAACAATCGAGTTACCGCCGGTAGCCGCACCACATTTTCGGTCGGCATGGTGATCGTCGATTCCGCGCGCCAAGCGATCGCCGAAATGACGCGCCGCGCGGCGGAAATCTGGGATGTGCCGGTAGAAGGCGTCACGTTCGAGGATGGAGAGTTCCGACCGGCGGGCGCAAATGTCGGCGACTTCGATCCGCTTACCATTGCTGATATCGCGACCAGAACCAGCGTCAGCCACGGTGCGATCGCCGGCCATACCGAAATGAACGTCACCGGCGAGGGGCCGGGCTTCGGCCTGCATATCGTCGATGTCGAAGTCGACAAGGAAACCGGTCGGGTGGACGTAAAGCGCTACACAGTGGTCGAGGACGCCGGCAAGGCGATCCACCCGCTGCAGGTCGAAGGCCAGTATCAGGGTGGCGCGGTGCAGGGTATCGGCTGGGCGCTGAACGAGGAGTATGTCTATGGCGAAGACGGACGGCTGCAGAACCCCAGCTTCCTCGACTACCGCATGCCCGTGTCGTCCGACGTGCCGATGATTGACACCGTCATCGTCGAAGTGCCGAACCCGAACCATCCTTTCGGTCTGCGGGGCGTCGGCGAGGTCCCGGTCGTACCGACTTTAGCTGCGGTTGGAAACGCGATCGGTGACGCGATCGGAATTCGCCCGCAATCGCTTCCGATGTCGCCACCAAAATTGCTGGCGCTGATCGACGAAGCAAACGGGTAAGACACGAGAACGCTAGCAGCGGACGCGCATGCTGCCGGTCGGCCAACCGCCGTCGATCAAGAGCGCGGTGCCAGCGGTCAGGGCGGAGGCATTGGACGCAAGGAACACTATTGCGCCCAAAATGTCGTCAACCTGGCCGATGCGGCCGAGGTCAATCTTGGACAGCACGTATTCGTTCTTCTCCGGCTGGGCCGGTGGCGCTTCAATGTAGTTTAGGCCAATTGAATTGACACGGACACCGTACGGTTCGAATCCCAGCGCCAGCACCTTAGTCGTGCTTTCGAGACCTATTTTCAAGCTGCTATCGACGATGTGGTCCGGGATTACGCCCACAGCCCTCCAGCCAACAGTCTTAGCGGCGTTACAATATGATGAAAAAGCCGATCGGTAGGCCCACACTGTAGTTTTAATGGCCGCCAAACCTGTCCAACAAAACCCTCTTCACTGGTTCAGTCAAATTAGTGAGCCGTCGTTCTCGCCAACAAGAGCAAATTAAGGTAACGACGACAGCGTAGCGCTCATGCGAGATGTAGAGGAGATGTTAGCGCCCTACGTAGCTGGCGGGCGATAAGGGCACCGAAATCAAATCGGTGGTGCGGCCTCGATCGTCCATCGGCGACCGCCATGTTGCCGGCTTTGCTGAACGGAAATGCCTACACCGCGCAATGTGGGTATGAGGCGTTTAAGGAGCCCGCCAAGCGTGGCGTCCGTTTTAGGCCAGGATCGTAGTTTTTGAGTCTTTTCGATTACCATTCCGTCTAGCATTTCCTTGAGCTCCGATGCTGAGCCAGACCAGGCCCCCTTGAGCTATGCCCGAAAGTTGGTGACGGGTATATCAGGCGGCGTGTTTGATTTGCTTGATCCCGTCCTTGAACGCTACTCCATCGATAATGTCGGCGAGTTGATCTGATCCATCCAGCTTCCGCCATTTCCGCCTTGCGCTCA
>JAJFJC010000400.1 GCA_021774385.1 Alphaproteobacteria bacterium | reverse complement strand
TGATGGCGGCGGAAGGATTGCTGCGCCGCAACCCTTCGCCGAGCGAGAATGAAATACGCGAAGGGCTTGGTGCGAATATCTGCCGCTGTACCGGTTACGTGAAAATCATCGAGGCCGTTCAAGCGGCATCCGCATCATGAGCGACACCGTGCAACCATCCCATCCGGTCGGACAACGCGTGCCGATGATCGACGGTCCGGACAAGATCACCGGCCGGGCGAACTATACCGCCGACCTACCGGCGATTGGCGCGTTGGCCGGCAAGATCTTGCGCAGCAGTGAAGGCCACGCCGAGGTTGCTGAAATCGACGCCGGCGCAGCGGAGGCGATGCCGGGCGTCATAGCCATCGTCACCGGCGCCGATTGCGACAAAACCTTCGGTGTCCTACCGGTCGCGATGCATGAATATCCCCTGGCGCGCGACCGCGTGCGCTATCGGGGCGAGCCAATTGCTGCGGTCGCTGCTATCGATGACGCGACTGCTCTTGCCGCGCTGGCAAAGATCAAAGTGACTTACAAGCCATTGCCGACCTATTACAAGGCGCGTGAGGCTATCGCCCCGGACGCAATGGACCTGCACGAAAAGCGGCCCGGCAATATCGAGCGGCTGACCGAGTTCGATCTCGGTGAAGTCGATGCCGGTTTCGCGGCGGCGGATTTGGTGCGGGAGGACACGTATCAATGCGCGGAAGTCTGCCAGGTGCAGATCGAAACCCATGCCGCGCTGGCCGATTACGATGTCGAGCGCGATCAGTTGACCGTGCATTGCAGCACCCAAGTCCCGTTCTATGTCCATCTAATGCTGGCCCGCTGCCTCGACATGCCCAAGGGCCGCATCCATGTGGTCAAGCCGCATGTCGGCGGCGGCTTCGGCTGCCGGACGGAAACCCTCAATGTCGAGCTGATCTGCGCCATGCTGGCGCGCAAGGCAGGCGGCGCGGTACGCATCGTGCTCACGCGCGAAGAGACTTTCATCACCCATCGTGGCCGGCCGGAAACCGAAATCCGGATGAAGATTGGGCTAACAAAAGAAGGTCGCATCACGGCGGTGGAGTGCGAGAGTCTGCAGCGTGGCGGCGCCTATAGCGGCTACGGAATTGTCACCAACCTCTATTCTGGATCGCTACTCTACGCGCTCTACGACATCAAGTCGGTCCGCTACACCGGCACCCGCGCCCTAACCAATACACCGCCCTGTGGTGCGATGCGTGGCCACGGCACGGTCAATATCCGCTTCGCTTTCGAAGCATTGCTCGACACGATGGCGGGCGAACTAGGCCTCGACCCGTTTGCCGTGCGGCGGGCCAATTTACTTAAAGCACCGACCTTCACTGAAAACGACCTGATGGTGAAAAGCTACGGTTTGCCTGAATGTCTCGACTGGGTCGAGGAAGCCAGCGCCTGGCAACCGCGCAAGGGCACACTGCCCTCAGGGCGCGGGCTCGGCATGGCCTGCTCGCATTATGTCAGCGGCGCCTCAAAACCGGTGCACTGGACCGGCGAACCACACGCGGTGGTCAATCTCAAGCTTGATTTCGACGGCGCCATTGTGCTGCTGACCGGTGCGGCGGAAATCGGTCAGGGCTCGTCTACCGTGCTGGCGCAATGTGTTGCCGAGGTCATGGGCCTCGACATGTCGCGCATCCGTGTCGTCGCCAGCGATAGCCGGGTGACACCAAAGGATAACGGTTCCTATTCCTCGCGCGTCACCTTCATGGTCGGCAATGCCGCAATCGAAGCCGCCGAGAACCTTAAAGGCATCCTGATCGAAGCCGCCGCGCGCAAGCTCGACGCGCAACCGCAAGATATTGAATGTTTGGGCGAAGTGTACCGCGCGGCAAGCCAAGACCGGGGAATCGATTATGAGGCCGTCGTATCAGCGGCGCTTGAAGATACGGGCACGATCACCACCAAAGGCACCTTCTCCACCATTCCTGAATCGCACGGCGGTAAGAAATACAGGGGCGCCGCGATCGGTGGCACGATGGGGTTCAGCTACGCGGCCCAAGTTGTCGAGGTTACGGTCGATCCCGACACCGCCGACGTCAAAATCGAAAAAGTCTGGGTAGCGCATGATTGCGGCTTCGCGCTCAACCCGTTGACGGTCGAAGGCCAAGTGCAAGGCTCTGTCTGGATGGGCATGGGTCAAGCGATGTCGGAGGAAACCCGCTTTCACGACGGCATGCCGGTCACCGCCAACATGCTCGACTATCGCGTGCCGACCATCGTGGAATCGCCGGACATTGAGGTAAAAATCATCGAAAGCATCGACCCGAACGGCCCGTTCGGCGCGAAGGAAGCGGGCGAAGGCTCTCTCAGCGGTTTCCCTGGTGCTGTCGCCAACGCCGTTGCCGATGCGCTTGGTGTACGCATGACCGAACTGCCGATCACGCCGGACCGGCTGATGGCGGCGATTGAGACGTATGAGAAAGAGCAACGCGCACGGCGGGGGGCAGCCTGATGGAAGCGCTGCCGAACTTCCACCTGCACCGTCCGAGCACAATCGAAGAAGCGACAGCCGCGATGAAGGCGGAACCGGCGGCGCGATTCGTCGCTGGCGGCACCGACCTCATCGTTAATATGCGACGAGGCCTGGTTGAGACGCCGGCGCTGATCGACCTTAACAATGTTGCCGAGATGCAAGACATCGCCAGCGACGAGAACGACCTCATCATCGGCGGTGCGGTAACCCTTGATGCGCTCGCGGATAATAGGACGGTCGCGCACGACTTCCCGGCCATCGCCCAAGCGGCGGCGGAAGTGGCGGGATCGACGCACCGCAATGTCGCGACGGTCGGCGGCAATCTGTGCCTCGACACGCGGTGCATTTTCTACAATCAGAGCGGTTGGTGGCGTGAAAGCAACGATTTCTGCCTAAAATACAAAGGCGAAATTTGCCATGTCGCCCCCAAGAGTAAGCGTTGTTTTGCCGTATTTAGTGGCGATCTGGCGCCAGCCCTGTTGGTGCACGGTGCAACCGTCTCGATTGCGGGCTCCAGGGGAGAGCGGCAGATTCCCTTGGCTGACCTCTACAGGGGAGACGGGGCGGAGTATTTGACCCTCGAAACAGGCGATATCGTCACAGGCGTATCGGTACCGAAGACCGATACCCGATCCGCCTACCGCAAGGCGCGGGTCCGCGGTGCCATCGATTTTCCCCTTGCCGGAGTCGCGGTTGGACTACGCATAACCGATGGCAGGATCGCTGAATTGCGTGCGGCACTAACAGCCTGCGATACCAAGCCGTTTCTAATCGACAAGCTCGATGCCTTCCGCGGCAAATCGGTCGATGACACCCTGGCACAGGAATTCGGCGAAATCGTCCGACAACAGACGCGCCCAATGCGCACCACCATGTCGACACCTTGGTATCGCCGCCGCGTCGTCGCCCGGCTGGCGCGGCGGCTACTCTTGGAGCTGAGCGCTTCCTAGCGCCTATCCTCCTACTTTTCCGAACACAGTTGTAGCCGCGCGGCGTTCATACAACAGTATTTGCTAAAATTTGGCATGTAGTATCCGAAGATTGGCAATACTAACGCAAACAATGACCAAAAATTTTCGCTTTAGTCGCATGGCATCCCTATAATTCTCGCAACCGATCTGCAATCGGCGAGATATAGTTGAAATGACTGAACCGATCTCTCCCGCAGTCAGAAAAATAAGACTATCTGCCCTAGCGATCCTTAC
>JAJFJC010000399.1 GCA_021774385.1 Alphaproteobacteria bacterium | reverse complement strand
CTCGAACATGGCATGGTCGACTGCATTGCGTCGCGGGGCGAGCTTCGGGAAACGTTGGGGCGGATAATCGGCTTGTTACGCGTCCCTCGTCCGGCCGAAGAATCCGACGACGCAGATGCGGCGTTGCAAATTCCTTTCGTTGGTGACGCCGAAGAGGCGGACCAAACACCGACGCCCGTCAGGTAACCTTGTCTTCCGGCACATTGGATCCGCGTAGCAGTGACGCCATTCTGGCGCGTTTAATGACGCTGCATCCTAAAAAGATCGATCTCTCCTTGGGTCGAACGCTGAACCTTCTGGAGCGGTTGGGGCGCCCACAGGACAAATTGCCGCCTGTGGTTCATGTTGCCGGGACGAATGGGAAAGGGTCCTTAATCGCATTTCTCCGCGCCATCTTGGAGGCGGCGGGCAACCGTGTTCATACCTACACTTCACCGCACCTTGTCCGGTTTAACGAGCGCATCCGTCTCGCGGGTGCATTAATTCCAGAAACTCAATTATCTCAACTCCTTGGATATTGCGAAATTCTCAACGAAGGCCAGCCTATCACCTTCTTCGAGATTACGACGGCGGCGGCATTTCGCGCGTTTGCCGAGGAGCCGGCCGATATATTGTTGCTGGAAACGGGGCTTGGCGGCCGATATGACTCGACCAATGTGGTCGATCGTCCAATTTTGACCGCGATCACGCCTGTTTCGATGGATCATGTTCAGTTTTTAGGTTCGACACTCGCCGCCATCGCCGGTGAGAAAGCCGCAATTCAGAAGCCGGGCGTTCCGTCCGTTATCGGGGAGCAGCCACCCGAAGCGGCGAGGGTTATCGCTGATTGCGCGATTGAGGTTGGTGCGCCACTAATCCGTCATGGCGCGGAATGGGGTGTTTCTGGTGGGGGTGAAGGGATAAGGGTGCGGTCGGGATCGAAAATCCGACAGTTTCCGTCGCCAGCCCTCTTCGGCGTGCATCAATTTCATAATGCCGGCATGGCCGTCGCTTGTACGGAACGCTTGGAGGGTTTTGGCATCACCAGTAGTGCGATTGCCGAAGGCCTAACAAATGTGGTTTGGCCGGGCCGCCTGCAGCGACTAACGCGGGGTCCTTTGGTTGAACTCCTGCCGGCTGGATGGGAGCTGTGGCTGGATGGGGGGCACAATGAAGCTGCGGGCGCTGTTCTTGCCGAAGCCGCGAAAGGTTGGGCGGATCGACCGCTAGATTTAATATTTGGCATGCTTAATTCGAAGGATTTGCGGCGTTTTCTGGGGCCAATCGCGCCGAGCGTACGGGCGTCGCGGAGCGTCGCCATACCGGGGGAAGAAGCCAGCGTAACGGCTGAAGATGCGGCTAAAGGCGCGCGAGACGTTCATCTTCGACCCTCACCGGAGAAAAACATTGAAGCCGCGATTTTATCTTTGGTTAAGAGCCGTGATGCCCCGGGCCGAATAATGATTTGCGGGTCGCTCTATTTGGCGGGTGGTGTCCTCGCCCACAACGCATAAATCCGGCGGTATCCATGAAAAACCCCGCCGCAAGCGACGGGGTTTGGATTGAAGTGGAGAATTCGGTCCTTAAACGACCGATTCCACCCATTGTTCGAGCTGAGATTTGGCCAGAGCGCCAACTTTTGTTGCCGCGACTTGGCCATCCTTGAAGATCATCAATGTTGGAATACCGCGGACACCGTACTTCGCTGGCGTCTGAGGGTTGTCGTCAATATTTAGTTTTGCTACTTTTAGTTTAGCGCCCATATCCGTGGCGATTTCTTCCAGTGCGGGTGCGATCATTTTGCATGGTCCACACCATTCTGCCCAGAAATCCACGAGAACCGGTTGTCCCGACTCGAGAACGCTATTGTCGAAATCGTCGTCAGAAACCTTGACTGTGGTCATTTTCGGCACCCCTGCTTTTATTGCTATGTGACACGCCCGATCCGGAGCATCCTATTTCGGATAGACTCTAAGAAGGGTTAAAGAGGCGGTCAAGCTGTCGTTCGTTTAGAGACATAGTGCGCGGGCCATCTGTCCACAAGAGGATGCATCGAATTACGCGGCAAGGCCAGATTTTCTGCAATACCGCGCGGTATGCGGCCATTTGCCGAAAATAGATGTCCGGAACATCACTTTCTCGTCGTGGCGCTGGGCGGTTGGTCTTGTAATCGATGATCATGACTTCATTTTCGCGAATCACTAGCCGGTCGACTTGTCCCGATATGACTTCCGGGCCGTTCGGTCCGTCTACGGCGCCGACAATGGGAGCTTCGGCATGGCTGCCCGGCTCGAAAAGGGGCGCGAGCTCCGAATTTTCCAGAATATTCATGACTTCGCTGCTGATCGCATCGCGTTCTTCTTCATCGAGCTGATGAATTGGACGGTCTAAATAGACACCGGCGGCGCTTCGGCGTCTGTCGACATCAAGTTCGGGTAGGGTCTGGAGCAATCTGTGAACGAGAAGGCCTCGCTTGAACCGGTCACCGCCGCCTTCGTGAAGGGGAGACAGCGTTGGCGGTTCCGTCGCGGGACGCGACGGCATCAATGGTTTGGGCGGGCTGGGCTCCGCTTCGGGTGGTTTGAGCATCCAGTGAAAGGGTTCCGAAACGGGATCAGCTATCACCGCGGGGCTCATTTCCTGAATAGCGGCCTGTTGCGTTGAAGCAAGGCGCAAACCGGTTCCTACCCAGCCATCATCTCTCATAAAAGGGAAGGGCTCGGAAATATCCTCGATACCGTCTCGGATTAGGGCATACCAACTTGTATCCGATGGTTGCTGTTTTCCGTGCCATCCGCAAATGAGGAGCCGGTCTTCCGCGCGGGTCATCGCGACATAAAGGAGTCGCCGGTACTCTTGATCGCGTTTTCGGTTTGCTTCGGCGCGAACCGACATACAGACGGGTGGCTCGAGCGAGCGGTTGGGGGGCCAGAGAGGAAGACCATCAGACCACAAAATCGTTGGGCTCGATTTTGGCGCCGTGGTTGTGTCCGGCAGGAAGACGATCGGCGCCTGCAGGCCCTTGGCCCCATGCACCGTGATGATCCGGACTTCGTCGCGGTCGCCATGTTCCAAGTCACGGGTAACGGTTGCGTCGCCTGCTTTCAACCAGTGCAAAAAATTTTGCAAGCAAGGCACATCGGTACGCTCATGTGTAAGCGTGAGGTTCATGAACTCTTCGATCGGGTCTTCCGCTTCAATACCAAGCCGTGCGACGATGCACTGCCGTCCCGAGCCGCCGGAAATAGTTTGTTCGGTAAGTATTTGCGCGAACAACTCATAAGGCGGGGCGTAGTCGACGAGGTTTAGAAGGTTTCCGAGCCAGTCGCGCGCTTTGGCGAAGCGTTCGTCATCTTGTGCTTTCGCGGCCAAGCGGTGCCAAAGAGACGTTTCCTCGCGGTCATATGCGAGATCGAAAACATCATCATCGTCAAATCCGATGAAGGGTCCCTTCAGAACTACGGCAAGTGTCAGATCGTCGTCGGGAAGGAGCAGAAATTCTCCCAGCGCGACCAAGTCCATCACAGCAAGCTGCTCCCCCAGAACCATTCTGTCGACGCCCGCCACGGGAATTTCAAGAGCCTTCAGCGCCCGGACCATCTCCTCGACGAAGCTGTTGCGCCGCCGAACGAGGATCATGATGTCGCCGGCTTTTACGGGCCTTCCCTGTGAAGGAAGGGTTTCGCGGCCGATCCAGGATTCGATCTGTTCGGCAATGGCTCGGGCTAACCGTTCGGAGGGGCCGTCGGCGGGCTCGCGTTTTGTTGGCGGTGTCCAGGGTGCGGGATCCGGCGTGTCGCGCGGCCCGACCAACGGCCATAGCTCGACGAGCCCCGCATGGCCTGATCGAACCGCTTGATGTGTAATGGTTTCGCCGTCGTCGATAACCCCATTCCGGGCGGGTTCGGCATTGAAAACGGCATCGACTGCGGCAAGGACCGGCGCGGTAGAACGGAAAGACCAGTTAAGCTCCACGTCACGCCATGCGGCGTTTGCTGTTTCGATTTTATCTTTAAAGAAACGCCGCATGTCGGCGAATGCCGTCGGGTCGGCGCCCTGAAAACTAAAAATCGATTGCTTCGGATCGCCGACGGCGAAAACTGTTCGATGATCCTGCCGCGCGCCAGCACCCGCGAAAAATTCTTCGGCCAGCGCGGCCACGACGGCCCATTGGTCTGGATTTGTGTCCTGTGACTCATCGATCAGAATGTGGTCAAGCCCACCATCCAGTTTGAATAGTACCCAGGCGGCATCGATACTTTCGCGTAAAAGCGAGAGCGTCTTGAGAATCAGGTCATCATAATCCAGGCGCGCCCGGCGGCGTTTGGCGCTTTCATAGGCTTCGAGTAATGCCAAGCCAATTTGCAGGAGAGCCATTGTCGCACGGGCGGTGACGGCAGCGCGGCGCTCGTCCATGACACGAACCAGTCGCATGGCTTCCTTTTCAAGCGCATCAACTGCTTTGGGGTGAGCCTCACCGGCCTTTTTTGTGATCAGTCGGCTGCGCGGCTCATACTCCTTGGTCAGGAATCCGAAAGCGTAGTCCGTAAATGTTTCTATTCGCACCGCAGGCGTTGCCGCCAACCAGGCCTTGATGAGACGGCCTCTTGGTTGATCTGTTTTCTCCGTGCCAGCTTGCAACGCGTTGGCCGCGGCCGCCATGGCTTCACTGTCGAAGGCACCGCTACGACAGGCATCCGCAACGACGTCGGACGCTTGCCGTCCCGGTGCGATATCAAGCAGTCGCGCTATAGCAGACGCGGCACCCTCGATTCCACCATAGGCGTCGATTAAGCGGCGCAGGCGCGCCCGTTCCCGCGCCAAATGCGCCATTAGTTCGCTAAAGGAATCTTCCTGAATGTGTTCGGTGATGATTGCCAGGGCTTCGCTGATCTGTCCATCACTAGGCGCGGAGGACAAGACATGATCACGCGCCGACATCAGGAGTTCGGCTGCGCTGCGTTCATCCATTGCCTCGAAATGTGGGGCGATACCAGCCTCTAGAGGAAACCGGCCCAACAACGACTGGCAAAAACTATGGATCGTCTGAATTTTTAATCCACCCGGAACGTCGAGTACCCGGGCGAAAAGTTGCCGCGCCTGGTCGAGCAGACCGCTGTCCGGAATACAATCGAGCAAGGACGCGATGTTTTGCCGAATATCGGCGTCCGGTTCGGTGGCCCAAAGAGCAAGACGTTGATTGATCCGCTGTGCCATTTCCGCCGCCGCGGCGCGGGTGAATGTTAGGCATAGGATGCGTTCCGGTAGCGTTCCGGTGAGCAATAGGGCGAGAACTCGGTCTGTTAGAACGGATGTCTTGCCGCTCCCCGCCGAGGCCGCGACCCAGACGCTTGTTCCAGGATCGGCGGCTTCGCGCTGCCGGGCCGTTGCCTCAGCCGCGACATCCGCTCTCATCCGTTGCTCCATTCGAGGATACGGGCGAGATGCGCATAGTCGTTGAAGCGGAGCGCCCATCCCGGCCGTGGCGCCGCCGCGTAAGGTGTTTGCTGATCATCAAACGCGGTGACCAAGTTGCGCACGCCATCCAAGGCGGCTTCGGAAAGAGCGGCCACGTCGCCGGGTAGGAAACTTGTCTTGCCGGGTGTTTCGCCACCGCTTAGACGCCAATAGGCCAAGCGGCGAACGGATCCGGTGGACAGGTCTCCGAAGCCGCTTTCTTGCAATATCGCGGCTTCCAGGGCGAGTTGTGGTGAAAATCCCAATCTGATGTCGTCGCGCGTCGGCACCGCACCCGTTTTATAATCGATGATTTCATAGCTGCCATCGTGCAGCCTATCGATCCGGTCGGCCTTGGCGGATAATACAAAGGGACCCTCTGGTCCGTTGATGGAAAGCTTTCCGGAGGCTTCGGACACGGAGAAAGCGAGGTCCCGCCGACGCTCTGTTTCCAACGCGATGAACCAATGTGCGATGCGGACAAAGCGCGGCCACCAGAAGGCCCGCACCGCGGGACGCCCCAGCGCGTCTCCAAAGGCGTCTTCGCCAAACTTCAAAAGTGGCCGCAGGGCATCTTCCGGTAGCTCTTCGGGATAGGCCTTGACGAAGGAATCGAGCGCATCGTGAATGAAAGTTCCCCGCTGCGCCGCGCCAGGGTCAGCGTCGATCGGATCGAGAGGCCGGAGGCGAAGGATATGGCGCGCGTAAATCGCATACGGGTCTCGCATCCAGGTTTCTATTTGCGTTACGGATAGACGCCTTGGCCGGGCCTGTATGGGCGGGCGCGGCGCGGCCGGTGCGATCGTGATGCTGCCGTCCGGTTTGTTCAACAGGTTCCGCAAGCCGCGCCAAGGCACTTGGGACGCATAAAACGTGTCGTGGGTATCAGTGCTTCGTAAAACAGTATCGAGGCGGGTGAGCCAACGCGACGGAACGGTGGGCTGTCCGTCGGTCTTGCTGGCACGCGTTAGGATAATCTCCGGCGCGGCAAAAGCCTGCACGAAGTCATGGGCCGTTAAACCAATTCGCCGTTCCGGTAGCGGCAACCCAAATGCTTCCCGCATAGGCCGGCTCAGCCATGGATCGGATTGCGGATCGGGAGGCCATACGCCTTCGTTTAAACCACCAAGGACGATTAGGTCGGCATGTTGGAGCCGTGCTTCAAGCAATCCCAGTATGGTAAGGCGGGGATGAAGGCCGAACCGGGGCCGCACCGTGGCGCCGGCCATTATGGACTCCAGTAAAGCGCCGTAAGATCCTGTTGGCACGGACTCGATCAATTCCGCGGCGTTGCTCAGTTCCGCGACGAACCGTGCCAACATTTCTCCGGCGTCGCCCGTCCATAATCGCGAGTCGCCGGCTTCCAAATCGGTTGCCGCAAGCGCTTCGGCAACGAGGATATGGCATTTCAGCAACTTTCCCAGATCGCAAGCGCCGGCCCCATATGCCGTTGTTAGTGGTTCGGTAATTGAATCGAGCCGGTCCAGCAGTGCGGCAATGGTTGCCAATTCGCCGGTTTCGTCGGTTCGCAAGGCCAAGGCCGCACGCAGCCCGGCAATTCCTGCGCCGGGGCGTGGCCCGCGTAAAACCATGCGCTCAAGTGCTCGCGCCGCACCCCGTAACGCGGTGGTCGGCATCCCTATAGCGGCAAGCGGATGCTTCAATACGGATAAGAGCGGCGCCGGCGCGAATCCTGAATCGATCATTGTCACGATGAGACGCAGGAAACTTCCTGGTACTGTTGTAGCCAGGCTTTCTCCCGCTGTGTCGTTGATTTCGATATTCCAGCGCCGGAGTTCTCCGGCAACGCGCCGGGCAAGCGCGCGATCAGGTGTGACCAACGCTGCCGTCTTCTGTGGTGTTTCCAAGGCTTCGCGAAGGATCAATGCGATGATGCTGGCCTCTTCGGCTGAATCCGTGCAGTCGACGCGCTCGACATTGTCCAGTGTGCCGGCGGGTATGGTGTTAAGATCGCGCCACGCCCGCGTCGTTTCCGCGGGACGCATAACCTCCGCGATCAGTGTCGTTCTGCTAACGGCAGGTGCCCGATGCGGCCAATCGGCGACTTGATGCGGCGCCAACGCCAATCGATTGATTAATCGCGCCAGATTATGCTGCGGATGGCTCGGGTCTTTCTCTATTGCTTGCCAACTTTCGGCATCGATATCTCGCATCAATCCAGGCAAAACCACGCGGCCGTTGGGCATATCGGCAATGGTGGCAAGAAGGTCTGCCGTTGCCGGGATCGTGCCTGTTGAGCCCGCGGCAATAACATGCCCCGCCGGCGGTGTTTTCGACCAAGTCCGAGACAGGGTGTCGAGAAGTCGATTGCGCCGATCGGCGGGATCGATGCCGCCTTGTTCGGCAATTATGGCGGGCCAATGTTCGGTCAGGATCTTCAGGAAATCGAGAACCTTCTGCCAGTGCGTGGCGTAAACTTCCGGGGCAAGGCCTTTAAGCCCATCAAAGGACAGGCGCTCCGTTTGGACTTGATCGAGAAGCCGTTCGAGTTCTCCGGCAAGTTGGGCTGCTTGATCGACAGCCATTGTTCCCGAAGTGGACTCCCAACCCAGGATCAGGCGGGCCAGGAGAAGCCGCCGCCGCAATCCCGGAATTGCGGGTGGGATTGCATGATCTCCAAAATCGGGCATTTCTTGCAGAATGAGTTCGTCTTCGTCGACATCCCCCAACGGGCGCATGAGGGGCAAGAGCATGGCGGCGCCATCACCGGCGCGCAGAAATGCATCGCGCAGGGAGCGGCAAGCCCGGCGGGTCGGAAGCAAAATCGTATAATCGAGTAGCGCCTGAGGTGATTCGCCAGCTTCGTCTAGTACGCCTTTCGCCAGAGCGTCGACGAAGGAAACATCGGGCGGGATCGTGAAAACACCTGGCATCAGCGGCTGTTCACCGATTCATTGCCATGGATAATTTCATATTCGGCTTGTTGGCGCTGTACCGGTGTACCGACATGATACCACTCTCCATCATGTACTAATCCATGCAGGCGGCCCGCATCCTCGGCCCGATCATACAGGAGGTTGAGTGAAAACGCGCCCTCCGGTGTATCCTTAAACAGGCGCGGGTGCAGGATTTGAACGCCGGCAAACAAAAAAGGCGCGATCGCATGCTCGCGACGACGGCTGGCATGACCTTCGCTATCCAAGAAATAATCGCCGGGCCCGGTATCGCCACGGATCGCGACCGTTCGTTGGAACAAGAGTAGTGCGTCCATGTCGTCGTCGTTCCAGTTCCGCGCAACCCTTGACAGCGCCGGCGAGGGACCATCGAGCCAGACCGCGTCGCTATTGATCACGAAAATAGGATCATTCCCCAGAAGCTCCAAAGCATTTCGGACTCCGCCTCCGGTTTCCAGAAGCTCATGCTCTGGCGAGAGGATAATGCCATCGTGGCGACGCAAATGATCGGCGATCATTTCGCCCTTATAGTGTGTGTTGACAACAATGCGCGTGACGCCGGCCCGGCGGAGGTGGCCTAGGATTCGTTCGATGAGCGTTTGACCGGCCAAGCTAATCAAGGGCTTGGGCCGTTCGTCGGTAAGCGGCCGCATGCGTGTTCCCAGTCCGGCTGCCAGAATCATTGCCGTTGTTATCGTTGCGCGGTTTGATTGTGTCATGGGTTGGTCGCTTGTTTTGGTGCAATTCGACAGGCTGGCGGCAGGACATGGTCGAACCATTCGCGGATACCCGCCAATTTCGGATGCGCGAGATCGGCTTCCAGCAATCGCCAAACACGCGGCAGGTGACGCAAATAATCGGGTTTTCCATCCCGTCTGTCGAGGCGTGCGAATATGCCGAGAATTTTTGCGCTTCGTTGTGCGCCGAGGATGGCTTGGGAAAGGCGAAAACCGTTCGGACAGATCTCCGGAAACGCGGCGAGGTACCGCTCGGTCGCATGCTTCGCCAATGTCGTTGGAACGTCTCGGCGCGCATCTTCGAGCAAGGAAACCATGTCATAGGTCGCGGGGCCGATGACGGCGTCCTGAAAGTCCAGCAACCCGCACGCGGCAACCCCACGGCGGTTTGGAAGCCAAATCAAATTGTCGACATGATAATCCCGCAGCACCAAGGTTTCCGGAACACTTCTTGCCAATGGAAATAGCGCTTCCCATAGCGCCCTATAGTCGTGGCGCAACGGTTTCGATATCGTTTTTCCGGTGACCGCGGGAATGTACCAATCGAGCAAGATGTTTGCTTCGGATGTGAGTAGCGTGTCGTCGTATTGCGGCACGGTGGCGGCACCTTTGAATTCTCGATGCAATGCGATCAAAAGATCGACGGCGAGCATATACAGCGATTCTTCCAGGGCGGGCCGGGCTGCAAGGACGCGTGTGTAGGTATCGTCGCCGAAATCCTCTAGCAACAAGAAGCCCCGCTCGGGGTCCTGTTCGAGGATTTCCGGTGCGCTTAAATTTAGGTCCCGAAGAATTTTAGCCACCGCCAAAAAGGGGCGAACATCTTCCCTATCCGGCGGTGCATCCATTAACACCGCGCATCGTTCCTTATGGGTGACCCTATCGTAACGCCGAAAGGATGCATCATCGGCGAGAACGCGTCTTTCTGCGCCGGCCCAACCGTAGGCGGTAAGAAAGGCCGTTATTTCCGCCGTCCGGCTATTCATCGTGCAACGGTTTGATGCGTGTTGCCCAGTTGCCTTGCCCTTCAATGGTTACCGTTCTGGCGTCCGCCGACGTGTCAAAGGCGAAAGTGATGTCAAGACGGTTCGCGGGGATTTGAGAACCAAGCCTATCCGGCCACTCGATTATCGAAACACCCGTGGCGAACGCTTCCTCGATACCCAGTTCGTAGGTGTCATCCGGCGCTTCGAGGCGATACAAATCGAAATGCCAAATCTCAAGTGGCGAGAGGTCGTATGTTTGAACCAATGTGAATGTCGGGCTTGGTACTTCTATTTCCGACCCATCGATAATCCGTATCAATGCGCGGGCGAAAGTGGTTTTTCCGGTACCAAGATCGCCGGAAAGCGCGACGATGTCGCCGGTCCGAAGCATTGGCGCAAGCCGTTTAGCGAGTGTTTGGGTCGCTTCGATATCGCAAAGTTCAAGGGCTAGGAACTCACCTGATTTTTGTCTCGGGCTTTTTAAACTCACGCGCTGATTTTCTCCGCGCCATCACCAGGATTGGTCGGACGAGCGGTTAACGGCAAGCGGCATTCGATCCTCGCGCCAATGTCGGTATCATTATGTACGAAGATTTCACCGCCGTGCAGTTCTATTAGGCTCTTGACGAGAGCGAGGCCCAGACCGGCGCCTGATTCCCGTGCGCTTTGATCGCCGCGCTCGAACTTGTTGAACAAGCGTTCCACATCATCTTCGGGAATTCCGACTCCGGTATCGGCGACGATGATTTTCAGATACTCGCTGTCACGGTGAGCAGACAAAGTGATCGTCCCACCTTCCGGCGTATGCTGCACGGCATTGGTAACGAGATTATATACGGCCTGGCGTAGCCGCTTTTCGTCGGCGACGATGGTGCCGATCTCCGGCGGGCAGTCGAAATTCAGTGTGAGCTTTGAATCGGCGGCGCGGTTGCGGAACGCGTTCAACAAATTGGCGAGAGCTTCATGCACATTGAGCGGTGCCAAATCCAGTTCCAGATAACCAGCTTCAATTGTCGCGAGGTCCAAAATATCGTTGATCAAGGTCATCAGATGGTTCGAGGCTTGCAGCACGCCACCGACATATTGATCCTGACGCTCGTTCAATTCGCCAAAGTATTGTTTATCGAGAATTTCGGTAAAGCCGATAATCGCGTTTAAAGGCGTTCGCAATTCGTAACTGACATTGGCGATGAAGTCGGATTTTAGCCTGTCGGCGTATTGAAGGGCGAGATTTCGCTCTTCCAAAGCCCGTTGTACCCGGACACTATCGGTCACATCGATATAACCCAGCAAACAGCCGCCATCTGGAAGTGGTACGCAACTGAAATCGATGATCATGCCGTCCGTTCTTTCCAGTCTGCCTGAACGGGGTTCCGGTTCCGTAACCGAGAGGATTAAACCTTGTTTCCGCTGTTCCCAGTTTTCGGCGGGAGCGAAGTAACGCCGCGTATGCTCGATAAGGTCGCCGATATGGGAATCGAGAATTGCTTCCTTATGAGGCAAATCCCACATCGCAGCCGCCGCGGGATTCCATAGTTTTAACCGGCCGTCGCCACCGAAGACCGTAACGGCTTCATACAGCTTGTCGATCGTTTCCCGTTGCACGGCGATCGACGTATTGTAGGACCGCTCCAGCGCGAGCCGGTCCGTGACGTCTTCGTAAACAAACAGCAGACCGCCCATCGGGTGCGGAGAAACCATCATCCGCAATGTTCTTTCATCCGGTAAATGCAGAAGCTCTTCACGCGGTTCGATCAGCGAATGGAATAGATTGTCGGTTTCCTGCTTGAACGCTGGAAAATCGATATACTCAGGCAGTCGCCGGCGATCGCGAAGCATGTCGAGAACTTCGCCCATGTTTGGCTCACCACCCAATGCGGTGTTTTCAATACGCCATAATTCCAGAAACGCGGAGTTAAAAAACTTTAGGCGTCTGTCCGCACCGTAGATCGCGATCGCGGCACCCAGCATTTCAAGAACTTCCGCGTGCGAGGCGACAAGCGCCGCGAGCTCGGACTGAACCGCCTCGATCATCGTTACGTCGGTTGCAATTCCGACCATGACCGTTGACCGTGTGTCGATTGGCGCCTCGGTAAATTCCAACAGGCGTCTCGTTCCGTCGATGACGATATGATGACTTTCGGATTGTATGCTGCCGCTCTTGGTCGCACGCCGCGCTAGCCCGCGCCCGTCTTTATCAAGATAGCCCGCGCCGAGTTCTGGGTGGCTTTCACTCAGGTTGACTGTGGCCGCGTCCGAACCCAGAGCGCCGCCATAGGATGTGTTGTATCCGATGACGTCGAGCTGCTTAGAGCGCCACCAAACCGGCATCGGAAGTTTGTCGATAACTTGCCGTAACATCTCCCTTTCATTGGAATGCGCGGCAAGATCCTCGGCGAGTTGGGCTGCCTGATCCGCGTCCGAAACCCAAAGCAGATTGACACGACCGGCGCGTCTTCCGACCAGCGATAGGGAATGTCCCTTCTTGGTTCGAAATCGGCCTTCGAAAGCCATATGGTTGGCATTCAAATTGGCAATGGCTTCCAAAACCAGTCTGGAATCGGCGCCAACGAAAGCACTGGAAATGTTTTCGGGGCTTGCTGGTTGTTCAAGCCCGAGCAGTTCCTGCGCCAAAGGAGTTCCAATTGCTCGGCCATGTTTAAAACGAACAAGGCCAATCGGTGCGGAAGCAACCTGCGCTGAATAGGATTTATGCTGACGCCATAGCAAAACGATTACGGCCAGCGCAATCGTCAGCCCTAAGCCAAGACTCCCAACCATCGGCGCATTCTCTAACGTGGCCGCGGACGCCGGTTCCGGCGCATACGCCAACAGCAGGGTCGTGACGCCGACGGTAGATTTGCTAATCAGCAATCGCACGCGCGCAGTTTAGATTTGCCGGCGGCTACGAACAAGAGGCATGGACCTACGCTTTAGTATCGATAGTGGTCCGGTTTGTATGGGCCGTCCTGGGAAAGACCTAAATAGTCGGCTTGCGCGGTCGACAAGGCCGTCAGTTCGACGCCGAGCTTTTTGAGATGGAGCGAGGCAACTTTTTCGTCCAAATGCTTCGGCAGGACATACACCTCGCAGTCATAATTATCCGTGTTGTTCCATAGTTCTATCTGCGCCAAGACCTGGTTCGTGAAGGAAGCGGACATGACAAAGCTGGGATGGCCCGTCGCGCAGCCAAGGTTGACCAGTCTGCCTTCGGCTAGAACAATCAGGCGCTTGCCATCCGGGAATTCCACCTCGTCGACTTGTTCCTTGACGTTGTGCCAAGTGAAGTTTCGAAGTTCGGCGATCTGAATTTCCGAATCGAAATGCCCGATATTGCAAACGATCGCACGATCCTTCATCGCCCGCATATGATCGAGGGTAATGACATCAATATTGCCCGTCGTTGTCACGAAGATGTCTCCGGCGGCGGCCGACTCCTCCATTGTCGTGACTTGATAGCCCTCCATTGCCGCTTGCAGCGCACAAATTGGGTCGATTTCCGTCACCAGGACACGGGCGCCCTGATTTCGAAGACTCGCGGCGGATCCTTTTCCGACGTCGCCATAACCACAGACGACAGCCGTTTTGCCCGCGACCATGACGTCCGTTGCGCGTTTTATGCCGTCCACTAGACTTTCACGACAACCGTAAAGATTATCGAATTTCGATTTCGTTACGGAGTCGTTCACATTGATGGCGGGTACTTTCAACGTGCCCGCTTTGTGCATTTCATAAAGCCTGTGTACACCGGTCGTTGTTTCCTCGGAAAGGCCCCGCACGTCTTCGAGCAGTTCTGGGTATTTTTCATGCATGAGCTGCGTCAGATCGCCTCCATCATCGAGAATCAGGTTGGGCCGCCAGCCGTCCGGCCCGTTGATGGACTGCTCGATGCACCACCAGAATTCTTCTTCCGTTTCGCCCTTCCAGGCGAAAATCGGCGCACCCGCCTCAGCGACGGCTGCCGCGGCCTGATCCTGAGTTGAGAAGATATTACAGGAGGACCATCGGATTTCAGCGCCCAGCGCGGTAAGGGTTTCCATGAGCACGGCAGTCTGGATCGTCATGTGCAGGCAACCGGCAATTCGCGCGCCAGCGAGCGGTTTGGAGGCGCCGAACTCTTCTCGAAGCGCCATCAGGCCAGGCATTTCCGTTTCCGCGATGACGATTTCCTTGCGCCCCCAATCGGCGAGGGACATGTCGGCGACTTTATAGTCGTTGGTTGCTGTCATGATGTACTCCTAACGTTGGACGGCGCCGCATCGGTCCGCCGATTGATTGATTGGGACCGCGTATAGCAATCATCCCGTTCATCGGCAAGTAATATATAAAGAAATCTTTATATAGTTATTTTTTCGTTAAAATTTCACCAAACTGCGCGATATAGCGATTTATGCCAACGTATTGAAATCATCCAGCAAGGTCGCGATTCGGCCACTGTCGCCCTGCTCCATAATTGCCTGTGCGCGGACGGTCGCCGCCGTCAGATCGAGCTTGCGAATGCGTTGTTTGACCCGCGGCAGGCTGCCTGCCGCCATGGAAAGGTCACGGACGCCCAAACCAAGAAGCAGTGCCGTGAAGCGGGGATCGCCCGCGATTTCGCCGCATATACTGAACGGAATTCGGGCTCTAAGGGCGGCTTCCGCGGTAAACTGAATCAGGCGTAACACAGCGGGATGTAATGGATTGTAAAGATGCGCGACCTGTTCGTCGGCACGATCAATCGCTAGCGTATACATCGTCAAATCATTGGTGCCGATCGCGAAAAAATCCGAAACGCGGGCCAACGCGTCGGCGGCGAGCGCGGCGCCCGGAATCTCGATCATGATGCCGACGGGGGGTATCGGGTCGGCGATTGGAATGCGCCGTCGCTTCAAACGGCGGGCGACGGTTGTGATGACCTCGCGGACCTGACGTACTTCGCCGGTCGTTGCGATCATGGGCAATAAAATTCGAACCGGTCCAATGGCGCCAACGCGCAGGATGGCAGCAATTTGATCTTCCAAAATTCTCGGATGTTTTAGTGAAAACCGTATTGCCCGCAATCCGAGCGCCGGATTTACCGCCTCGCCGATTTGTTCGCCAAGCGAGTAGGCGAGCTTTTCGCCACCCACATCAAGCGTTCGGATTGTTACGGGGCGGCCGTTCATACTGCTTACCATTTCGCGCAGCTTTTCGAATTGCTCATTCTCATCCGGTGGAGATTCTCGGTTCATAAACATGAACTCCGAGCGTAACAATCCGATCCCCGCCGCGCCGTGGCGTGTCGCCAACGCGGTTTCCAAGGGTAATTCAACATTAGCTGAAAGTTGAATCTCCGTGTCGTCGCGCGTTATCGCCGGCAAATCCCGTAACCGTGCGAAACGGCGCCTTTCACGGCGCAAGGCGGCGCGCCGTTTTTCATAGGCACGCAGCGTGTTGGCGGTGGGGTTGACAACGACCTTCCCACCACTGCCATCGACGATAACCGTTTCCGCGCCGCGGGCCCCCATGGTCAAGCCGGTAGCGCCAAGCACGGCTGGAATACCGAGCGAGCGTGCCATGATCGCCGTATGGCCTTCAGGTCCACCGAGCACAGTCGCGAAGCCCGCAACTTGACGCGGGTCCATCAGGGCGGCGTCCGCCGGGCTAAACTCCTCCGCCAATACGATGCTGCCTTGCGGCAATGTTGAAAAGGCGCGGAACGGTGTTTTTGTGAGGTTTCGGATTAATCGCGCCCCGGCTTCTCGTACATCGTCCGCGCGTGCCGCCATATAAGGGTCTGGCAGCTCGGTGAAATGATGTGCGATTTCCGAAATTTCCGCCTGTACGGCGGCTTCCGCGTTGATCCGGGATTCGGCAATGCGCCGCTCGACGCCGCGTACGAGCCGCGAGCCGGTCAGCATTTGCAGATAAGCGTCAAGTAGATTGCCGAGATCTTCACCCGAGGCGCCGTGCGTTGCCCGGGCCCGGTCGCGCAAACGCCGCAATTGTCTGCCGGAGCGATCCACAGCCTGTTTGAAACGCGCTTTTTGCGCGTCGATGTCCGATTTGCGGATTTTATATTCGTGAACCGTCGGTGCGCCCGATTCGTTTAGGTGCGCCGGTCCAACGGCGATCCCTGGCGACACGCCAAGGCCCTCGAAAACAATTTCCTTTTTATTCGAGGCCATATCACTCCTCGTCAAACCGGTTGTTGATCAAGGTTTCGAGTGCATCGAGCGCGGCTTTCGCGTCACTCCCTTCCGCGCTGATCGAAATTGTTGTTCCGGTTGCCGCACCCAGCATCATCAGACCAAGTATGGAAGTGCCGGATACCGTTTCGCCGTCTTTTTCCACCGCGACCATGGCGTCATACCGTTCCGTCAGCTTGACAAACCGTGCCGCGGCCCGCGCGTGTAAACCGCGCTTGTTTTGGATCAAGAGTTCGCGGGCCATTTTAATTACGATCGCGCGGTCAGCAGGCTTGACGCAATATTGATATATTTACGACCGGATTCCATTGCTGCTTCGGCGGCTTCCGCGAGCGATAACGTATCGCGAATTCCGGCAAGTTTAATCAACATCGGTAAATTGACCCCGGCGACGACCTCGACATTGGCTTGTTCGAGAAAGGAAATCGCGAGATTAGATGGCGTGCCGCCGAACATATCAGTTAGTACGACCACGCCGGAGCCTTCGTCGACTTCGTTGATTTTCTCCCGGACGTCTTGCCGCCGTTGTTCCATATCGTCTTCCGGCCCAATCGAAACCGTCGCGGTTTGTTGCTGTGGTCCGACGATATGTTCCAAGGCCGCGACGAATTCCTCCGCCAACCGTCCATGTGTGACAAGCACCAATCCAATCATGGTTTCTCCCGAACGTTCCTTATTCAAGCCCGAACACTTACAACATCTCGCGACCGCCGCTGCCGTTTAGGTCGCGGTGGTGCAGATTAACGCGTCGCCCCTGATTTTCCAGCAGTTCGACAAGCCGCCGCGCGACATAGACGGATCTATGACGCCCCCCGGTACAGCCGATAGCGATGGTAAGATAGCTTTTCCCTTCTTTTTCGTAGCGCGGCAGAAGAACATCAAGCATTGATTTTAAGTGGCCGAGAAAGGCGTCGAAATCTGGGTCCGCGGCAACAAACGCGCCAACTTCGGGATCTTCTCCCGATAGGGCGCGCAGCACTTCGTCGTAGTGAGGATTGGCGAGAAACCGAACATCGAAGACAAGGTCTGCTTCGCGAGGAAGGCCATGCCGATAGGAAAAGGAGGTAACATTGGTGTTGAGTTCGTTTTTGTCGCCGAAGCCGAACCGGCCCGCCATTTGGTCTTTTAGTTTCCAAAGTGTCGTTTCGGACGTGTCGATTACGGCATCGGCGCGGTTCCGTAGCCGTGACAATAAATGACGTTCCAAGCGAATACCGTCCGGTACCGGACGGTCTTCGGCAAGCGGGTGCCGGCGCCGTGTTTCGGTATAGCGACGTAACAAAACGTCATCGTTGCAGTCCAAAAACAAAATCAGGATATCGAAACCTTCATCGGTGGTCAGCCGGTCGAGCGCCTCGATGATGGGGGCAACCGCGAAATCGCGCGTTCGGATATCGACGCCTATTGCCAGAGGCCGCGCCGATTTTCCCACCCCGCCCTGACTGACCAAGCCGGCCAGTAATGACAAAGGGAGGTTGTCGACGGCTTCATAGCCGAGGTCCTCGAGTATCTTGAGCGCGGTTGACCGGCCGGCGCCGGACATGCCGGTTACCAATATAACGGGCTGGCCCATACTTTATTCCTCTATCGCACCTGCTTTAGCGACGCCACATTACCCGGTTTCAATATCATTCGCATCGCCGCGAACGGCAAGTCGGATTTTCGCGGTGGTTGAGGCTTCGAACGCGGAAAACCGGACCAGCGGTACGGAAATGCCATGCATTTTCACGGTTTCCGGTGTTGGAAGCCGGTTTCTTGGTTCTTCTAAGTCGACGACAAGGCAAAGCGGTACCTGTCCGCTCGCGTGCATATGCACGATGCCAAGCCCGCGAACTTCTATCTTGCCCCGAATGGTCTCTGGCGCGTCAACGAAGAGAACACCGTTTTCAGGCTTCAGTACGGATCTGTCGTCGGCCACCAATGACGCACCGTCGTCAATCAGTCGTACGGCCAAATCGGATTTTCCACTTCCCGACGGGCCGCGCAGCAAGACGCCCTTGCCGTCGATGGCGATTGTCGTGCCGTGCGTCGTGACCATCCGGGCTCGGCCTATGGCGTTGGCCAGGGCTGAAAATGCTTGCCGAGTTGCAGCCCTTGCCGTTGATAGGAGGACCCGATGCCTTGCCCGTAAATTCGATCCGGTGGTTCCGTCAAGCGCTCATAAACCAGCCGGCCCAGTATTTGGCCATGTTCGATCATGAACGGTACATCGTGCGACCGTACTTCGAGTACCGCGCGGCTACCGCCGCCGCCCGCCGCGTCGTCGCCGAAACCGGGGTCGAAGAAACCGGCATAGTGGACGCGAAATTCGCCGACCAGAGTATCGTAGGCGACCATTTCCGCGGCATGATCTGCGGGCACGGTGACTGCTTCTCTCGACGCGAGAATATAAAAATCGTCCGGGTTCAAGACGATCGTCGCCGTTCGCCCTCGATAAATTGGTTCCCAAAACTCCACCGGATCGTATTGGCCCTTGCGATCGACATCAATCAATCCGGCGTTTTTGCGCGCCCGAAAGCCAACCAATCCGGACTCTGGACTGCCTTGGAGGTCGACCGTGAAGGGTATCCCGTCTTTCAAGTCTAGATTTGCGGGGCCGGACTCGACCAAACCAACTTTACTGTTAAGGCGTTGCAAGTCTTGTTCGCTATAGGAAAAGTGTCCTTTTTTGAGGCGAAGCTGGTTCAGCCGCGCACCCGTTCTGACGACGACGCTGAAGGTTCGCGGTGAAATTTCCGCATAAAGCGGACCGCTGTAGCCGCCGCGGACGCGGTCGAACTCAACACCATGATCCGTGATAAGGCGCGTAAAAATATCCAGCCGCCCGGTAGAACTCTTTGGATTCGCAATGGCGGACATGCTGGTGTCTAGGTTTAGCGATTCCTGCAGCGGTACGATGTAAACACAGCCCGTTTCCAGCACAGCGCTGCTGGATATATCGAGCGTATGCAATCCGAACTGGGCAACCTTGTCCGCAACAGTAGATCCTTCCCCGGGCAAAAAGCTTGCTTGTACACGGTGTGCGATGTCGCCGAGGCGCAGGTCGAGGCTCGCGGGTTGGATCTGATCTTCGGCAATTTTCGCGCTGGCCGATATGATTTCGCCATCGATCAGCCCGCGGATCGCTTGGGAAGGCAGGACTCCGGTGGCATGGCTATGGTCAGCGTCCAAAGGCACCATCTGCGTCGTTTGCTCGGTCATTGTCCTACTCCCTTTGGAAGCTGCAAACTAACAGAGATGTTCGTTTGTTCCCAGTGCCTTATAAAAGATCAATTCTGAAAAATATTGACCCTTGTTAACCCCAAGGCTGATCAAAACTAACGCATTGATTTATGGCTGGAATCAAGCTTATCCACAAAATCTGATTGGGTGTGAATATGGTTATCCACAGGTAGGTTCCAGTTTGTCACCGAACGGGTAAGCGAACGATGAAGGTTGCGCCGATGATATGCCCGTCTTCATCCATGCGGTTTTCGGCGCAAATCGTACCATTGTGGGCTTCGATTATTTGCTTGGATATCGATAGGCCAAGCCCCGAATGGGTTCCAAATTTTTCGCCCGGAGGCCGTTCGCTGTAAAATCGATCGAATATCGCTGCCAGTTTTCCCTTGGGAATACCGGTACCCTCATCGGAGCAGCGAATGGTCACGAAATTATTTTCGCGAGCGATGTTCAAACGAATGATGCCCCCCGGTGGACTGAAGCTTACCGCATTGCCGATGATGTTCCGGAATACCTGCGCCAGGCGGCTTTCCAATGCCGCGATCTGCAGATCCGCGCCGGCTTCGGTTTCGATTTGAATCTTTACCGACGTTCCGATGTTTTCGGCGGAAGTCTGGTGAATTTCACCGAGCATCCGCAGCATTTCACCAACATCGATCGGCTCCCGCAATTCACCGACGAGTTCAGCGTCGAGGCGAGAATAATCGGAGATATCGCTGATCAACCTGTCGAGGCGTTGGACATCATCAAGGATAATGGTCATCAGCCGTTGTTGTTGGGCCGGATCGTCGATCCGCGCCGCGGTTTCAACCGCGCTCCGAAGTGATGTCAGCGGGTTTTTGATTTCATGGCTAACGTCAGCGGCGAACCGTCCGATGGCATCGATGCGTTGATACAGTGCGTTGGTCATGTCCCGAAGCGATCCGGAGAGGTCGCCGATCTCATCGCCTCGTTTCGTCATGTCGGGAATTTCCACGACTTCGCCGCCTATCCCTTGGCGCACGCGAATTGCCGCTTCCGCCAAGCGATGCACCGGACGCGCGATCGTCCCGGCGAGATAGAGGGAAAGCAGCACGGTGATGATCAGGGCACCGGTAAACACTTGGAGAACGACATAGCGGACATTTCGGACGGCTTCCTGGATTTCCGATCCGCTTTGGGAAAGCATGATTACGCCGATGACCTGACGGTACCGCTGAACCGGCATCGCGACCGAGAGCACATATCCTCCGCTGCCGTCTTGCCGTGCGACGCCCGTGACCTCACCCGCGAGCGCAAGTCGTGTCTCCGGGTAGTCGGAAATCGTTTGCTGTTGCGACTCGTAATAGGTTTCCAGGTCCGTACGCGCATGCATTGTATCAAACATCCAATCGATCATGGATGCTAAACGCCGAAAGGCGGTCAAGTCGTCCGGCGGTGGTGGTAGGGAAAGAACGCGGACGAGGCGCCCTTGCTCGCCAAGATGTCGGCTGTCCGCGATAAGGCCGCCCGAATTAAGGTACAGCCGTGCGCGTACGCTTGCCGCCGCGGTTAGGCGTCTGATCATGTCGCGGGCATGCGCGATATTTAGAATTTGCCGTCCACTTGGTTCCGTCTGGATCGCACCTTCGCCAAGGGCGCCCGCGAAAATATCGGTCTGCATCCGCAACGCTTCGAGCTCGGTTTCTATCAACCCGTCCCGGTAAGGCCCGACATAGAGCAGTCCGCCAACAGGTATTGCAAGTGCCAGAATATTGATCGCCAAAATACGGCGTGTAAGAGGCGAGAAAATGAGCCGTCTCACCGTGCCCGTAGCGGTGTTGTCGGCGGCGCGTTCAACGTCCGAATACGGTTTGGAATGCTTTTCGTTTTGTGGTGTCATCAGACGATAATTCTATCGTTCGGCAGGCTGGCCGGCACTCAAAAATAACGTGTTATCGAACCGACATTGTCAAAAACCCTCAATGGGCTCAAGAGTCGCGGTAACGATATCCAACGCCATAAAGCGTTTCGATTTCGCCGAACTCCGGGTCCGTGTCGCGGAACTTCTTGCGCAATCGTTTGATATGGCTGTCTATTGTTCGGTCATCGACATAGATGCTTTCGCCGTAGGCGGCGTCCATTAGCTGGTCCCGGTTTTTTACGTGTCCTGGATATTGAGCCAAGGCTCGCAATAAGAGGAACTCAGTAACGGTTAGCTGGATGATTTCGTTTCGCCAAGTACACATATGCCGATCGGGATCGAGCACCAAATCGCCGCGGACAAGTTTTTCTTCCCGTTTTTCCAGCGGCATATCGCTGAGCGAATCCGCGCGGCGCATCAGGGCGCGAATGCGTTCAATAAGCAGTCTTTGCGAAAATGGTTTCTTGATATAGTCGTCTGCTCCCATGCGAAAACCTAGTAATTCGTCGATTTCATCGTCCTTGGACGTTAAAAAAATGACCGGGAGCTGGCTTGAGCGTCGTAAGTTTTGCAGTAGCTCCATACCGTCCATGCGGGGCATTTTGATGTCCAGCACTGCAACATCCACCGGCTGCTGAGTAATTCCCCGCAACGCTTCCTCACCGTCCTTATAGGTACGGACACGATAACCCTCCGCTTCAAGGGCAATCGAAACCGACGTCAGTATGTTTTGATCGTCATCGACCAGCGCAATCGTTTTGCGCATTTAATGTCCTCCCCGAAATTCGTTATCTTCTATACGAGCGATATTGCCTGGAAGATTGTTGTTCAAAAACCTAAGTATCACAATCCCATGCCGATGTGGCGGCAATGGGGCGAAGACGCGACGGAACCAAGGCGAGAAGACAACGTCGTTCTGGTCGATTGTGCGGCGATATGTCCACTCGCTATCGCCGTGTCGGCGGTTATGTCTGGTATCGTTAATTTCCGAAGAGTGACGGTTGTTTTCCATGATGTTTGCTCGGCCTTCCTATCCGCTGATTGGCGCGATGCTCGCGGCGCTTGCCGCAATCGCTCTGGCGGCCTATGTCGCCTGGCAGGTCACCCGGCCCGTTCCGATCGCAACGGTTGGCAATAGTTCAACCGTCGCCGTCTCTCCGCAGGTCAAAATTGGCGGTCCCTTCGAGTTGACGGATCACAAGGGAAACCGGGTGACAGACGCGGATTTCCGCGGAAAACTAATGCTCGTTTATTTCGGCTACGGGTTCTGTCCTGAAATTTGTCCAACGGAGCTACAGAACCTCGCCGTGGCGCTAGACGAAATGGGCCCGGAAGCAGACGCCGTCCAGACCATCTTCATTACCGTTGATCCGGAGCGGGACACGGTGGCGTTTCTCTCGGAGTATGTTTCGCAATTCCATTCGCGTCTGATTGGATTGACGGGTACGCGCCAGCAAATCAACGCGACGGCGACGTCATACAGGGTCTATCACGCAAAAGTGAAAAACGGTTCGGACGAAGATTATCTCGTCGATCACACGAGTTATGTTTATTTGATGGGCCAGGATGGGTCTTTTCTGACGTTGTTTCGCGGCGCCACCGATCCGAGGAAAATTGCTGCAACAATTGCGGGCTATTTGGACAAGCGCAGCTAGCCGGCGGGTCGATTGTTTGGCGTTTGGGATGACCCCGCACGAGCCGTGATTGACGAATGGTATGGCACAGGTTTAGGCTCGCGCGATAAAACCCCGAAACGCGGTTGGGTTTTACATAAACGATCTATTAGGACGCGGGATCGCGTGGAGTTTAAGGAATGCAACAAACGACGGTAACGACACAGATATCTGAACATGCGAGTTTGTCGTCCCGGGTCGCAGCGGCTGCTGTCGCGGTTTTACTGGGAAGCTTTCTGATAATTGGTGTTGGATTTGCGCATTCGGAAATAATTCATAATGCCGCGCATGATTCCCGACACAGTTTTTCGTTTCCCTGTCACTAGGTACTCATTTCAGACGCTTGATCGCGCGCCAGTGTTTTGGCCGCATCGCGATTCACAACAAGCGAATCGGCTAACTATTACGATTTAGTAGCCGACAAACCCCTGATATTGGCATGCTGGCGAAATTTTAAACGTTTCTCCTGGCGGGAATTGTGGGCAGGGAAGCATTTCGTGGTGCTTCGAGGATCGAACGTTCGCCACGTGAGAGATAAAAGTAAAATTGATTTAAAAAATTTAGAACCCATTGATTTTTCATTGAATTACGGAAATTACAGGAGAAAAGCCGGTCGTTTTTGATTTTCCGCCTGGTAGGTGGCAAATAATCGAGAGGATTCTATGCGATGGCGCGGCAACGGGTCGCGGTGGGAAATTGATCCATATGGCGTTTCACGGTTGATTTCTTTCGTGGCGCGCCGATATTTTTCCTGTAAAGAAAGATCAAGGAGCAAACGGCGTGGGCATCTCGAAAGTTTGAAGCCTACATACCGCAATCGAGGGGCGTTCGGAGGAAACACTACGTGTCACACATCAGCAAGTTTGGGCTGGACAATCACGGCGTCATCAATATCGCCGACACGCACTGGAATCAAGGTGCTGAAAGGCTCTACGAGGATACCGTAAAACAGAACCTTGGAACCGTCTCGGAAGGCGGTGCTCTGGTTGTCGAAACGGGCAAATATACCGGCCGTTCAGCGAATGATAAGTTTCTCGTCGATGAGGATTCGAGCCGTGAGAACATTTGGTGGGGACCGGTCAATAAGTCGATCGAGTCCGACCGTTTCAATGCGATGCGCACTAAGATGTTGGCCTTTTATCAAGGTCGGGAACTTTATGTGCAGGACGTCTACGCCGGCGCCGATGCGCAGTACCGGCTTTCGGTGCGCGTAATCACCGACAGTCCCTGGCATAGTCTTTTCGCGCGCAACATGTTCATTCAGGTACCACAGGAAGACGTCGCGGGTTTTGTTCCGGAACTCACGATCTTGCACGCGCCAATGATGAATTCCGATCCCGGCGTCGACGGCGTCAATTCGGAAGCCTTCATCATGATGAATTTTGGCGAACGGATGGTTCTGATCGGCGGTACGCGCTACGCCGGCGAAATCAAGAAATCGGTGTTCAGCTATTTGAACTATCTCCTTCCGGAGCGTGGTGTGCTGCCCATGCACTGTTCCGCCAATATCGGTGACGACGGCGCGGCCAGTATCTTCTTTGGCCTGTCCGGCACCGGCAAGACCACTCTTTCGGCGGACGGAACACGAGCGCTGATCGGCGATGATGAACATGGCTGGTCGGACAACGGCATTTTCAACTTCGAAGGCGGTTGTTACGCGAAGGTGATCAACCTGTCGCAGGAAGCCGAACCGGAAATTTATGCGACGACGAAGCGCTTTGGTACAGTGCTGGAGAATGTCGTCATCGACCCCAATACAAGGGTTCCGGATTTTGATGATGGCTCGCTCGCGGAAAATTCCCGTGCGTCTTATCCGATCGATTTTATCAAGAACATCGTACCGGAAGGCCGTGGCGGCCAACCGGCCAACGTCGTGATGTTGACCGCGGACGCGTTCGGCGTCTTGCCACCGATCAGCCGTTTGTCGGCGGATCAGGCGATGTACCATTTCTTGTCCGGCTATACGGCGCGTGTCGCGGGTACCGAACGTGGAGTTACGGAACCGCAGGCAACATTCTCGACCTGTTTCGGGGCGCCCTTCATGCCCCGCCATCCATCCGTCTATGCCAAGATGTTGGGCGAGCGTATCGCCAAAACGGGTGCGAAATGCTGGCTGGTCAATACCGGCTGGTCCGGTGGCGCTTACGGCACGGGATCGCGGATGAAAATTGCCCACACCCGTGCGATGGTGCGCGCCGCGCTCGACGGCCGGCTGGCGGAGGTCGCGGAAGCGCCCGATCCGAATTTCGGTGTTTTGGTTCCCTCGGTTTGCCCCGATGTGCCGACCGAGGTTTTGCAACCGCGGACGACTTGGCAAGATAAGACAGCCTATGATTCCACGGCCGGTGATCTACGAGGGCGCTTCGAGGACAACTTCAAACAGTTCGAGAAGTATGTCGACGACGACGTCAAAAAGGCGGGCATCTACAAGGCTGCCTGATCGTTACCACGTTCGGCTAGGTTAACTGTTGCGCCAGGAAAGCGACCGCGATGTAGCGTGTCGCTTTTCCTATGCCGACGAGAATAACAAAGAGCCGAAACTTCATGCCAAGAACGCCGGCGGCGAATGTCAACGGGTCGCCGACGATGGGAACCCATGCGAACAGCATCGACCATGCCCCGTACTTGTTGAACCGGTCAGTGGCGCGATCCAGGGTCTCGCCTTTGAAGGGAAACCAGCGCCGGTTTCGCCAATGCAGGCAGTAGCGGCCGAGCAGCCAGTTAATGACGCTGCCCAGCGTGTTGCCCGTTGTTGCAACGAGGATCAGTAACCAGATATTGAAGCCTTCCGCCCCCGCCAGCGCACCGAGCACGACTTCTGAGGAAACGGGTATGAGTGTAGCGGCAAGCAGCGCCGTTGCGAACAAGCCAAGATAGCCGGAATCAACCACGTGATCTTACGCGAACCGGCAGGGCATCAGCGAAGTTGCAGGATCATTGACGGCAGTGGATCGCGCATCGATCGGATGTTCCATTGATAAAGCGCCGGTGACCCTTTGCGGACTTGCGGGGCGTTATGGTGCAGCACTTTGGCTTTGGTCCAGATGCGCAGGACGCCGCGTGTGTCGATGCCACGTTCTATCAGCCCGTCGACATATTTCTTCTGCGGCCGATCTCCGAGCACTTCAATCAGACCATCCTCGCGCCGTTTGATCATGAAAAACCGGGCATTCGAGCGGATGAAGTCGAAAGATTTTTGCTTCAGAATATTGCCTTGGTGCTCGTATACGGCCTCGAAGCGCGCAAATTTCTTGTGTTCGATTTTTTTGAAGCCTTTGTCGCGCGCTAAATCCCGTTGGTAGAAGGCCGCCTGCTTCTTAATTTGTTCACCTTTAACCTTGCCTTTACTGATCTTGCCCAGCAACGTGACGGCGATGATGTCGCCCTTGTAGCGCACCGCATAGCCGCCTTTTTCGTCGATATTGATATCGGCCTCGAAGTCGAGCGGAAGGTAACAACTGGTTAGGACGAATGCCGCGCCCAGAAAAAGAACGATGCGGGCAAACATCAAGACGCGCTGGTCGTTCCAGGTACGGAAACGCCGACCATGCAATCCCGGGTAACGAGGTTGGCAAGCTCCCCCTCGCTCATACCGTCGGTGCCTTCGGGGCGCATCGGCAAGACCATGTAGCGCATGTCGGCGGTGCTGTCGTGCACCTTGATCCCCACATTGTCGCTTAGATCGGTTCCGAACTCGGCCAGCACCTTGCGCGGTTCGCTGATCGCGCGGCGTCGGTAACTGCGCGATTTGTACCAATCAGGCGGTATCCCCAACAGGAAGCGCGGATAGCAGGAACACAGCGTACAAACGATCAAATTGTGGGTTTTCGGCGTATTTTCCATCACCAGGATGGGAATCGGGCCGATATCCATGTCGAGTTCGGCGCCTGCCGCCTTTGAATTCGCGATCAGCCGACTTTTGAAGCCTTCATCGACCCAGGCGCGGGCGACGAGCCGCGCGCCCCGCGCCGGCGTGATCGTATCCATAAAATCGATCTGCCGGCGCAGTTCGTCCGCCGAGATGATTTCCTTTTCGATCAACAGTTCGGCCACCGCCATCTGCATAACTTGGTGGTGGGTCAGCGGTGTATCTTCGAGATCAGGCTGTGGCGGGTGATGATGCAGCGGATCGACGTCATATCCGTCGTGGCTGTGATCGTGATGATGGTCGCTCATACCGTCAATCCTTTAACAAGGGGCGGGCCTTCAACAAGAGGCGGGCCTTTACGAAGAAGTAGGGACGAGCCAGTGCTCGAAAATTTCAATTTCGACTTTGTCCTGCGCCGCGCCGGAATAGTCGGCCCACATATCGGTCTGTTTGAACTGGACTCGGTACATCGGCACTTCCGGCCCGTCATATGTGCCGTAGGCCAAGTCCTCGGGATTGCGGAATTCACCGCAATGGCGAACGACGACGCCGGATTTGCCGCGGCAGTAATAGGGCGTGCGGCAATGTCCGGGCGGGTAGGCTTGGCGGACTCGAACCGCGTCGCCGACTTTGTATCTTGCCGTCATATCGGTTTGTTTCCCTGACGGGCTTCGACTTCGGCCATTTTGCGGCCCAACTCGTCGACGCTTATGACATTTTTCTGTAGCAGGATATTGGCCATCGCCGCCATCCATCGCTCATAATAATTGTAGCGGTCATAGGCGTCCGCGCCGAGATCCTCGATCGCGCGTCGCAATTCGTCGACCGACAACAAGTTGCGTTTTTCATCGGAGAGCAAGGACCGGACCGCGTCGACCCGTTTTTCCCACGGCTCCGAGTTATGTTCGCTAACTTTAACCGGACCGTCTTCGAGACCGCCCATATCGTGATGCCGCCGTCTATCCGTCATCGCATGTCCTCCAATGCGCTCAGTATGAAACGGGTCCCGCCACGGTGCAAGATGCTGATTGCGGCCTGACTTTTATCTCTTGCGTAGCTCCGCATCGATGTCGTCCGGTACCGGTGTATAGTGCTTCGTGGTGACTAAATTGTTCATGACCGATTCCGGCCCGCCGGCGCTCTCAATCAATGCTTTCTGCGCCGCATTGGCCCGGCGATCGACGTCATCCGGATCGAGCATATTGCGCAGAAGCGCTTCGTACGCGGCTAACAATTCAGCATGGCGAGTGTCTCCGGCGAGATCGTTTTCTTCCTCCGGATCGGCATCGAGGTCGAAGAGCTCCGGCTTAAATCCGACATAGTGAATGTATTTGTATTTGCCTTTGCGGATCATGAAGGAACCAC
>JAJFJC010000398.1 GCA_021774385.1 Alphaproteobacteria bacterium | reverse complement strand
CCAAGATATGGCGATAGTTTGACCTTTCCGCAACCCGCCTTGCGGCCATGGGTTGCCCATGCCTATAAGGGGGCTTGTCGTGAACTGGAGAATACGATGATCTTGGTGACCGGCGGGGCAGGGTTTATCGGCTCCAATCTTGTTGCCGCGCTCCGCGCGCGCGGGTTAGGGCCGGTCTATGTGTGTGATTGGCTCGATACGCCGGAGAAAAAGCGCAATCTCGAAAAACATCAAGTTGCGGGCATTTTCGAACCTCGGGAACTGGAAGAATGGCTAGCATCGGTTGGCGGGGAATTGGATGTTGTTTTTCATATGGGCGCGTCTTCGTCGACCGTGGTTACGGATGCCAATTTCGTCCTCGAAAACAACTTTGATTTATCGATGAAATTGTGGCGATGGTGCGCAAATAACGGCGCGCGATTGATTTATGCGTCTTCCGCGGCCACCTATGGTGATGGTTCCTGTGGGTTCAATGACGACAATGACCCCGAAGCCCTGGCGCGGTTAAAGCCGCTAAACTTGTATGGTTGGTCGAAGCAATTGTTCGATATCGATGCGGTTTCCCTGGCGAGCGCGGGTTTCGCGCCGCCGCAATGGGCGGGGTTGAAGTTCTTCAATGTTTACGGTCCGAACGAATACCATAAGGGTGGCCAAGAAAGCCTCGTCGTGCAGCTCTATCGGCAAATACGCGATACGGGCCAGGCCCGTTTGTTTCGCTCGCACCACACAGACTATGCCGATGGCGGACAGGAGCGAGATTTTGTCTGGGTCGGCGATTGCGTGGATATTATGTTGTGGTTGTACGATACGCCCGGTGTTGGCGGGATATTCAATGTTGGCACGGGAATCGCACGGACATTCGGTGCGTTGGCAAATGCCTGTTTCGATGCCATGAAGTGTGAACGCAAGATCGAATATATCGACACACCAGAAAATATTCGCTGCCATTATCAGTACCATACGCAGGCGGATATGCGTCGGATCCGGTCCTTTGGATACGACAAGCCACCGACAGTGCTGGAGGATGGCGTGCGACGATATATACAGGCGCACTTGGCCACAAACGATCCGTATCGGTAGGAAGCAATGGGACCTTTTGTTTTTCCTGAATTCGATCCCGTGTTGTTGCAGATCGGCCCTTTCGCGATCCGCTGGTACGCGCTTGCCTATATTTTCGGGCTTGTCGGCGCGTGGCGATATGGCATTTGGCTGGCGCGCCGCGCGCCCAACCTGGTGACCGCGGAACATATCGACGATTTTCTTGTTTGGGCGACGTTAGGTGTCATCTTTGGTGGCCGTTTAGGGTACGTTTTCTTTTATCAGCCGGGATTTTTCCTCGATCATCCGCTGGAGATCCCACAAATGTGGAAGGGCGGCATGTCCTTCCATGGCGGCCTTGTCGGTGTCATCACCGCGATGATCCTATTTGCCCGGCGGCGTGGGATTGCATTTTTTGCGCTGGCTGATGTGATCGCCGCGACCACGCCAATTGGATTGTTTCTTGGCCGGCTCGCGAATTTTATAAATGGCGAGTTGTGGGGCCGCGTCACCGATTCGCCGTGGGGCGTGGTATTTCCTCGCGCGGGCCCTGACCCAAGACATCCCAGCCAGCTTTACGAGGCCTTTCTCGAGGGATTGGTGTTGTTCGTTGTTCTTGCCTTGCTTGTTCTTGCTTGGCGAGCACGTTGGCGTGTTGGCCTGACAAGTGGCGCCTTTCTTGTCGGGTACGCACTGTCCCGCATGGCGGTCGAGACGGTTCGACAGCCGGATGACTATATTGGGTTACTTGCCTTTGGTTCGACCTGGGGACAATGGCTTTCCGTGCCCATGCTCGCTTTCGGCCTGTACCTTATCGCGCGCGCGTGGACACGTCCGCTCGTGACGGAGACGTGAACACGTTAGGGAAGTTGATCGCCCGCCAAATCGCGACAACGGGACCGGTGACCGTCGCCGATTACATGGCCACGGTGCTGGGCCATCCCGAACATGGTTATTATATGACACGAGACCCGCTTGGCGGCGACGGCGATTTCATCACCGCCCCCGAGATCAGTCAGGTCTTCGGCGAGTTGATCGGCATTTGGTGCGTCGCGACATGGCAATTGTTGGGCGCGCCGGCACGGTTCAATCTCGTGGAATTTGGTCCCGGCCGCGGTACGCTTATGGCCGACGCATTGCGGGCCGCGGCACGAATGCCCGGTTTCATCAAAGCGGCCGCTGTCTCGCTTGTCGAAATAAGTCCGGTTCTACGTTCCGTGCAACGCCAGACATTGGAGGGATACGACGTTTCTTGGCGCGAAAGCTTGGAAGGGGTGCCCGAGGGGCCGATATTGGTTGTCGCCAATGAGTTTTTCGATGCTCTTCCGGCAAACCAGTTCGTACGGACCGAAGCGGGCTGGCGCGAACGCCTTGTCGGACAGGACGATGATGGTCCGCGATTTGTGCTTTCCTCGATTGCGACTCCCATGACGGCGCTATTGGCGCCGGAAGTTCGAAACAATGCGCCCGTTGGCGCCGTGGCGGAAGTTCAGCCGGCGGGTATCGCGGTTTGCGCGACGTTGGCGGACCGGATATCGGATCATGGGGGCGCCGCATTGATCGTCGACTATGGACACGCCGCAAGCGCCCCTGGCGAGACATTACAAGCGGTGAGACGACATGAACCTAGCGATGTGCTTCGCGCGCCCGGCGAGGCCGATTTGACCGTTCACGTCGATTTCGCGGCACTTGGCCGCGCGGCCGGCGACAAGCTAGCCCTGTTTGGTCCTCTTGGTCAGGGCGAATTTCTGCGCCGCATGGGAATCGCGTTGCGCATGGAAAAGCTTCTGGCGAAGGCGACAGGAAAACAGAAAAAGGATATCGTCGCCGGCGTACATCGCTTGATTGACGATGATCAAATGGGCACCCTGTTCAAGGTGTTCGGCCTTGCGCCGCACGGGACGCCACCGCTACCTGGATTTGAAACGTGACGACTACCGTACCTGAAATACCGCGATATCTGGTTGCGGATTCTTTTGCCAGCGTATCGCATATTCGGCATGCGTTCTTTACGCGAGACGGCGGTATCAGCGAAGGCATCTATGCCTCTCTCAATACCGGTTTGGGCTCTGACGATGAACCAAGAGCGGTTGCTGAGAATCGCCGTCGCATCGCCGCGACATTTGATCTTCCCGCGGACGCCTTGAATACGGTCTATCAAGTACATGGTAAAAAGGTCGTGCGGGTCGACGGCCCCTGGCCAGCAAGCGGTCCACCACAAGCGGATGCGATGGTTGCCGACCGACATGGCATTGCGTTGGGTATTCTTACCGCGGACTGCGCGCCGGTATTGTTCGCGGATGAGGATGCGGGCGTTATCGGCGCCGCGCACGCTGGCTGGAAAGGCGCGTTGTCTGGGGTTTTGCAAGCGACCATCGAAGCCATGGAAGCGCTAGGCGCGTCGCGGAAATCGATTGCGGCATGTGTTGGTCCGACGATTGGGCCGCTCTCCTACGAGGTAGGTCCGGAGTTTCCCTTGCCGTTCCTGGAAGCTGACCCGGAAAATGAATGTTTTTTTGCGCCGGCATCGAGAGCGGGACATTTTATGTTCGATTTGCCGGGGTTTGCGGTAAGCGTGCTGAGGGCAGCCGGAATTGGTTTTGTCGAGAATATGGTGCGCGATACCTGTGCCGAGCCTGAAAGTTTCTTCAGTTACCGCCGGGCGACAAAGCGTGGAGAGCCTGATTATGGCCGCTGCCTCTCGGCGATCGCCCTATCGAAAATCGAGCATCTCGATCGATAAAAGCAAGGATTGAGTTTTGCGTGCACCGGTACATTACGGCTATTTTTCCGCGTGGCGCGTGTTAGGCGTTGCGTGGTTCGGATTCGAGGTCAATTAGTAGTAATGCCATATCTGTTTCAACTTCTTGCCCTGTGCTTATTGGGATTATTGGCAAGCTGTGTCTTGTTTTAGGAAGGGTCTGCTTTTCCTGATTGGCTGCGGATTGGCCGTGGCGGGGTGTGGAAATTTGCCGAGACCCTTCAAGGCGGATGTGGGGCAAGGGGCGGAAAGTCCATTGGTTGCCTTGCAGGACAGCGTTGGAATGGTCGTCATTCCGGTGTTTGGGGCTCCCCCCGGGGTGGCGGGGCCCCTCGCCGATATCATGGCCGCGGCATTGCGCCGCGCCAACATTCCGGCGACGACCGGAAGCGCAATAAAAAATGGCTATCTTTTGGAGGGCGAAGCAAACTTTTCCCAAACGGACGCGAAACAGGGCGAGATATCGATTGCTTGGACGGTATCGGATGATCAGGGAAAAACGGTCGATCGTCTCGAAACACGTCACGTCGCGGACACCGAATCGTGGCAGAGCGGTTCTCGTTTAGTATTGAACGGGTTAGCGGAAAACGCAGTGCCACGCATCGCCGCACTATTGCAATCTAGTTTACCCGCTATTGCGCAGGCGGCTCGACCGACGATTGGCGTTATTGCCATAGAAGGTGCGCCGGGAGATGGCAATGAAGCGCTAAAAAATGCTTTCGAGGCCGTGCTCAGAAACGCGGGACTGCCAGTCGTGGCGGACGGCAAGCTTGCGGCAATTCAGGTCTTCGGCAAGGTGAATGTCGCGCCAAACGGCAACGGACAGGAAAAACTTGAGATCGAATGGACGTTGCGGAAGCCGGACGGTGGGGAGATTGGCTCCATGAAACAGACGAATACGATTGAGGCTGGAAAAACGAAGGTTCGGTGGGGCTCCTTGGCCTATAATATTACCTTCGCGATGATTGATAGCATTGCCGATGTTCTGAATACCATGGAGCGCGCGGACGATATTCGATTGAACAGATAGTTATCTGATGCCAGAAGCGTTTACAGGTGGCCGCGCCCTTGATATATAGACGCCGCTTGCCCAAGGGCTAAGCGTGTGGGTGCGGTTAATCTTCCGGGTTGGTACGGAAACTCGGACAAACACAGGATCCAATATGAAAATCCTGAGCGGCAACAGCAATCGGCCGCTAGCCGAAGCTATTTCGGCTTGCCTTAATGTTCCGCTGACGAAAGCGGCTATTCGGCGATTCTCCGATTTGGAGGTATTCGTTGAAATTCTCGAGAATGTCCGCGGCGAAGACGTCTTCGTAATCCAGTCGACGAGCTATCCCGCGAATGACAATCTGATGGAGCTTTTGGTTTCCATTGATGCTTTGCGGCGCAGTTCGGCGCAACGGATTACGGCTGTAATTCCCTATTACGGGTACGCGCGACAGGATCGCAAAACTGCTCCGCGGACGCCGATATCGGCGAAGCTAGTCGCCAATTTGATAACGACGGCGGGTGCCGACCGGGTTCTGACCATGGATTTGCATGCTGGGCAGATCCAAGGTTTTTTCGATGTTCCGACCGATAACCTGTTTGCCGAGCCGGTATTCATTAAGGATATTGAGGAAAACCGCGCCGAAGGCGAGGAGTTGGTCATCGTTTCGCCGGATGTGGGAGGTGTTATCCGGGCCCGGGCCGTCGCTAAGCGGCTTGGTGCTGAACTGGCGATTATCGATAAACGACGCGAGAAGGCGGGCGTGTCGGAAGTCATGCATATTATCGGTGATGTCAGCGCGCGTCGCTGCATTCTTGTTGACGATATCGTCGATTCTGCCGGTACGCTTTGCAATGCCGCCGACGCGCTGATGCAAGCTGGCGCGAAATCAGTGCAAGCCTATACGACGCATGGGGTCCTTTCCGGAGGGGCCGTGTCGCGGGTTGCGGCGTCGCCTTTGGAAAGTCTCGTGACAACGGACAGCATTCAAGCCACTGAGGCGATGCGGGTTGCCCATAATATCCGCCAAATTACGATTGCGCCGTTGCTTGCCGAGGCAATCTTGCGCATTGCTGAAAATAAGTCGGTATCTAGCCTGTTTGACTGATTTTTGTTGACGAAAAGCGATTTGCCGCGTAGCACGCGGCTCGAATGACGCCGACCCCCCTGGAGGCAGGCGTCGCAACTGGAGAGTGATATGAGCGATATAAGTATTCTCGAGGCAGAGCCGCGGGAACGGGTCGGCAAGGGGGCCGCTCGGGCTGCGCGTCGCGCGGGACAGGTGCCCTGCGTTATTTATGGTGCGAAAAAGGATCCGAGGAGCATTACCATCAATCCGCTCGTGCTGCGTAAGAGTTTGACGGCAGGAACTTTTTTTTCCACCGTTTACGAAGTAAAAATCAACGGTAGTGGCGACTCGGAACGGGTTTTGCCGCGTGATGTGCAGCTTCATCCGGTTACGGATGTACCGCAGCATGTCGATTTTCTACGTGTTACCAGCGCGACGAAAGTGACGGTCGAAGTACCTTGCCGGTTCTTGAATGAAGAAGAATCAGAAGGTCTGAAACGCGGCGGCGTACTGAACGTCGTGCGCTATTCGATCGAAGTGCTTTGCGCCGTGGATGCGATTCCAACGGAAGTCGATGTTGACCTTTCTGGTACCGATATCGGCGATAGCGTGCATTTCAGCCACGTCAAGTTGCCGGCAGGAGTCGAGCCGACGATTTCAGATCGAGATTTTACCATCGCGACCATAGCCGCGCCGACCGTCGTTGAAGAAGAGACGGAAGGTGAAGAGGGCGAGGAAGGCATGGAGATCGAAGGCGAGGAAGGTGAAGGCGCCGAGGCGAGCGAAGACGAAAGCAGCTCCGAGGAGTAATTCCGTGCTGTTGCTCGTTGGTCTGGGTAATCCTGGCCCGAAATACGAGAAGAATAGGCACAATCTCGGGTTCATGGCGGTGGACGAAATTGTCCGCCGCCATTCCTTTTCACCCTATCGGGCTCGATTCCAGTCGCTCGTGGCCGAAGGAAGCCTGGGCGGCGAGAAGGTGCTCGCGATGAAGCCGACCACCTTCATGAATGAATCTGGGCGTGCTGTCGGCGATGCGGTGCGGTTCTTCAAGCTTGAACCGAGCGATGCCTTGGTCATCCATGATGAGCTTGATCTTGTGGCCGGTAAATTCCGTATCAAGCAAGGCGGCGGGCATGCGGGCCATAACGGTTTACGAAGCGTCGATGCGCATATCGGCAAGGATTATCACCGTTTGCGCCTTGGCGTTGGTCATCCCGGCGACAAGAACCGGGTTCATGGGTATGTTTTGAGCGACTTCGCGAAGGCGGAAATACCGGTGTTCGACAAGCTTATCGATGCTATTGCGGAATGTGCCGAAAAGCTCGGCGACAAATCGTTCGACGCCTTCATGACCAATGTTTCGCGGATCCTAAAGCCGCCCCGGCCCAAGCCGGGAACCCCCGGAGCGCCTAAGCCCGGCACCGTTTCGGAGTCATAATCAATATGGGATTTAACTGTGGTATCGTTGGCCTGCCGAATGTCGGAAAATCGACCTTATTCAACGCGCTGACCGATACAGCCGCGGCGGAAGCGGCGAACTATCCGTTTTGTACGATTGAGCCCAATGTGGGGCGCGTTGCCGTACCGGATGAGCGACTGCACCGGATTTTCACGATTACCGGCTCGGTGCGGGAAATTCCCACGCATCTTGAATTCGTGGATATCGCCGGGCTCGTGCGGGGAGCATCCAAAGGTGAGGGGCTGGGCAATCAGTTTCTCGGCCATATCCGAAGCGTCGCGGCGATCATTCATGTGCTGCGCTGTTTCGAAAGTAGTTCGATTACCCATGTCGAGGATACCGTCGATCCGCTTCGTGACGCGGAAACGGTGGAAACCGAGTTGATGCTGGCTGATTTGGAAAGTCTGGAACGCCGGATCGAGCCACTGGAGAAACGGGCGACGTCAGGTGACAAGGAAGCCAAAACCAGCTTACCGGTCATGCGGCGTACCTTGGAAGCGTTGCGGGACGGTCGTCCGGCACGTTCGGTGGAGTGTGCCCCTGAGGAACTGCCGGTGTTTCGGTCGTTGCAGCTTATTACCGCGAAGCCGGTGCTTTACGTTTGCAATGTTGACGAGGAAAGCGCCGCGACGGGGAATGCCCTGTCCGCGCGGGTATTGGAAATGGCGGAAGCAACAGGGCAAGGATGTATCTTGATTTCCGCGGCAATTGAGGCGGAAGTGGCGGAACTCGAATCCGGTGCGGAAAAAGCGGAATATCTCGATTCGCTTGGTCTTACCGAAACCGGTCTCGCCCGCATTATCCGTGCCGGCTATTCGTTGCTCGACCTGATTACCTATTTCACGACGGGTCCGAAAGAGAGCCGCGCTTGGACGGTGTCCAAAGGAGCGCTTGCGCCGGACGCGGCTGGGGTCATCCATACGGACTTCAAGAAAGGATTTATTCGCGCCGAGACAATCGCCTACGATGATTTCATTGCGAATGACGGCGAGCAAGGCGCAAAGGATGCCGGACGCATGCGGCTTGAAGGGAAGGAATATGTCGTCAAGAATGGCGACATCATGCTGTTCAGGTTTAATGTTTAAGCGGAATTTTGACAGGGAGAAGCACGGCCATGGGTGAAAACATAAAGCTGACCGCGAGTGATGGACACAGCTTCGATGCTTATCGGGCGGTGCCGGCGGGCACGCCAAAAGGAAGTGTCGTGGTGATTCAGGAAATTTTTGGTGTGAATTCTCATATTCGTGAAGTGGCGGATAGCTATGCGGCCGATGGCTATTTGGCCATTGCGCCGGCGGTATTCGACCGCCAAGAGACGAATGTAGAGCTTGGTTATGATGGGGATAGCATCACGGCGGGCCGGACATTAAAAGACAATGCCAATTACGAGGCCGCGGTACTTGACCTTACAGCAGCGGTGGAAGCCGTAAGCGAGGGCGGTAAGGTCGGTACGGTCGGATATTGCTGGGGTGGCACGCTGTCTTACCTTTGCGGCACGCGAATTCCGGGCGTTTCCGCGTCCGTTGTCTATTACGGCGGTCAAATCATTCCCTTCAATGATGAAGTGCTCAAATCACCCTGTCTTATGCATTTCGGAGAACGTGACGCGGGGATTCCCCTGAGTGACGTCGATGCCGTCAAGGCCGTTCATCCCGAAGCGGACGTGAACATCTATCCAGCCGATCATGGCTTCAACTGCGATCATCGCGGTAGTTTCGATCAGCCTTCGCGGGATCTTGCGCGCGAGCGCACGGATGCGTTCTTTGCCGCAAACCTAATATAGTTCCGGAGCATTTCATGATCACCATAAGTGCGAGCCAACTCGTTGAGGAAGCCAACGCCGAAATCGAAACCATAACAGTCGAGGATGCCCTAAAACTGCAGGATGATGACGGCGTGGTCCTTGTCGACATCCGAGACATACGGGAATTGAAGCGGGAAGGTCGCGTGCCCGGCGCGCTGCATGCGCCTCGAGGCATGCTGGAATTCTGGGTTGACCCGGCAAGTACGTATTATCGAGAGGTATTCGGGTCGGATAAGAAGTTTGTTTTTTTCTGTGCCGGGGGATTGCGTTCGGCGCTGGCGACCCAAGCGCTGCAGCGCATGGGGTTAAATCCGGTTGCCCATATTGGTGGCGGTTTCGCCGCGTGGCGCGATGCCGGCGGCCCGGTCGAGAAGGACGAAGCCTAGTGTACTGATCGCGAAAATCAATTGATTGAATTTCGCGTGAATCTGACCTTTTGCTCTAGCCGGCTAGGACACGGCCTGCAACGGCGTCCAGGCGCGACAGGGTCGCTGGGTCACGGGCATCCGGTGCGGTGATAAGCGCGGCATCAAGCGCGGTGTGGCAGCCCGCGGAACAGGATGTGTCGCGATGCGACAGGCGCGGTGCCAAGGTTCGAACGAGCGTGCGTGCTTTTTCCGCATTTCCCATAAGAACTTTGATTACGGCATCGACGCTGACCGCGTCATGATCGTCGTGCCAGCAATCATAATCAGTGACCATTGCGATGGTGGCGTAGCACATCTCCGCCTCGCGGGCGAGTTTCGCTTCCGGCATATTTGTCATACCGATCACGTCGCACCCCCACTGTCTGTAAAGCATCGACTCGGCGCGAGTCGAGAATTGGGGCCCTTCCATGACGAGATAGGTGCCGCCACGCTTCATTGGGATTGCAATATCGTCCGCCATGGCTTCGATAGCGTCGCCCAATCGTTTGCAAACTGGTTCCGCCATCGAAACATGTGCAACGCAGCCTTCACCGAAAAAGGACTTTTCACGGGCAAAGGTGCGGTCGATGAACTGATCGACGATAACAAAATCGCCGGGTGCCAGGTCTTCACGCAACGAACCAACCGCCGACAGCGATAATATTTCCGTAACACCAAGCCGCTTCAGCGCGTCGATATTGGCGCGAAAGTTTAGCGCCGAGGGTGACAAGGCATGACCTTTCCCATGTCGCGGTAGAAATACGATTTTCTGCCCGTCCAAAGTGCCAATGATAAATTCATCCGAAGGCGTGCCGAATGGTGTATCCACGCGCGTTCGCCGGACCTCGGTCAGGCCATCGATGCCGTACAGTCCGCTACCGCCGATAACGCCAATGACGGGCGGACATCCTGAATTGCTCATACTATTTGCTCCGGCTTATTTGTCGCCGCGGGAAATCTCTTCGGCTCTCCCAAGGCTTCCAATCTCAATATTGACTAAACGGAAAAGCGCATACCGATATGAAACTTAATCCGGATGTGGAACAAAAAACTGATTTTGCAGGCTTTTTATTTAGTTTTTAGCAAAGTTAAAGCGTTGTCTTCGTCCATTCATGCATCGTGACCGAAATGAATCGGCCTACGGATATGTAGATTATTAGGTTTTATACCTATTAATTTAGGTCTAAATCCACAATAACAGGCACATGATCCGAAGGCTTTTCACCACCCCGCGCGTCGCGGAGAATGGAGGCACCGGTTAGTGCCTTCTTCAGCGGAGGCGTTACCCAAATATGATCCAAACGCCTGCCCCGGTCGGAAACATCCCAATCGCGCGCGCGATAGCTCCACCAGCTATACAGGCGTTCTTCTTCTGGAAAGAAGTGGCGCACCGCATCGATCCAGTCGACTGATTCTTGCACATTGCCCAATTTTTCGACTTCGATAGGTGTATGCGAAACAACTTTTAGGAGTTGCTTGTGCGACCAGACATCGGTTTCCAGTGGTGCGATGTTCAAATCGCCGACCATGATCATTTTCTTTTTCGCGGATCGGTTGGCGGGGAACCAATCCGTCATTTCGTCAAGAAAGTCGAGCTTATGGCCAAACTTTTCATTCTTTTCGCGATCTGGAATGTCGCCACCGGCGGGAACATAGAAATTATGCAATTCGATGCCGCCCGGTAATTTTGCCGAGATGTGCCGGCAATCGCCGCGGCCACACCAATTTTCCGTTTGCACGTCCTCCAGAGGAAGACGGGACAGAATTGCGACCCCGTTGTAGCTTTTCATGCCGCTGAACGCGACATGCGGATATCCGATTTCCTGTATTGCCTTGAGCGGGAACAGATCGTCATGCACTTTGGTTTCCTGCAAGCAGATGACGTCTAGCTCGCTGGTTCGTGCAAGCTCCGCGATGCGGTTTATCCGCAGCCGTACCGAATTGATGTTCCATGTCGCCAAACGCACGCGCTATCTCCCAAATGAGTGGTGTTAGATTAGCTCGACCCGCAGATCATCAAGGCCGTCCACATGGCCTTCCAGGATGTCGCCTCGCTCGATTGCCGCAACGCCGTCCGGTGTTCCCGTGAAGATCAGGTCTCCGGCTTTCAGTTCGATCAAGCTTGAGAGATAATTAATCGTTTCGGGAACGTTCCAAATCATATCGGCAAGGTCGCCCTTCTGGCGCCTCTCTCCATTGACCGTCAGACTAATCGTTCCGCTTTCGATATGACCGACCTCCGAAACCGGCCGCAGCGCCGTCATCGGCGCGGCGTTGTCGAAGCCTTTCGAAAGGTCCCACGGCCGTCCCATGTCCTTCGCGACGCCCTGCATGTCGCGCCTGGTGAGGTCGAGCCCCACGCCGTAGCCGAAGATGCAGTCATTCGCGGACCCGACGGGTATATTCCAGCCGCCTTCTCCGAGGGCGACAACCAATTCGATTTCCGGATGAAGGTTCTTTGTCGCCACCGGGTAGGGCACATCTCCACCGTTCGGTACTATTGAATCGGCCGGCTTGGCAAAGAAGAAGGGAGGCTCGCGATCTGGATCGTGCCCCATCTCGCGGGCATGTGCCGCGTAGTTGCGTCCCACGCAATAAATACGACGGACGGGAAACAACGCCTCGCTGCCGAAAATTGGCAAGGAAGGGTTCTCCCAAATTGGTATCGCGTAAGAACTCATTTCGATCTCCTTGGTGGCGGATCGCAATCAGCGGTAACTTACGCCGTGCAATTCAATTTCCATGTGGATGGCGGGCTGCCGACCGTGTTTATGGTCCGTGACTATGCTGCGCGGAAGTCGCGGCGTGCGGCGTTGCGTCTGTCACAATGCGCGCGGCAAGCATCGCCAAATGCTTCGAACATGGCAACCGATAAGGGCCATTTTAGTGGCTCCCGTCCTTCGGGATGCCATTGTACGCCGAGCACGAAGCCCTTGGCCGCCGGAACGCTTACCGCTTCGACCACGCCGTCGTCGCTCAACGCCTCGACGAATATGTCGTCCGCCGGTCGATCGATCGCCTGCGCATGCAGGGAGTTAACCATGGCCTCGCGCTGGCCGCCGGTCAGTTTGTCCAGAACACCGCCTTGCGAAATAAAAATAGGGTGCCGGACATGGTGACGTTCACCCGCAGGCAAAGTTCTGTCCATGCGATGTTCGTTCTTGCCCGGTACTTCATGAATAAGAGGATGCAGTGTTCCTCCAAGGGCAACGTTAAGTTCCTGAATGCCTAGACAGACGGCAAACAGGGGTAGCCCTGCCTCGATCGCCATTCTGATAAGGGGGAGCGTCGTCGCATCCCTTTTGGGGTCGTGCAAGGTTCCCTTGCGGCTTGGTGGGCCACCATACTGGCGCGGTTCGACATTAGGTGCGCCACCGGTCAAAAACAATCCGTCGATCCTCTCAATGAGAGTCTCGAAGTCATGCAGTTCGCCCAGCGCGGGAATGAGAATCGGGGCACATCCGGCGCTGCCACACACGGCTTCGGCATAGTTGCCACCAACGCGATGCAATCCGCGTTCGTCTTCCTGTGCGTAGCTGGTGGGAATGCCAACGAGGGGGCGCGATGTATTTCTATTCATGGACGTTAGGAATTATCACGCGACGCCGCTGGCGGCAAGGTTTGGCGCGAATGACTCTAATTAGCGCCGGATGGTGGCGGCCCGTCATACTCAAATAGAGATTCGCGTAACGGGACGTCGAAAATCGGGTTGATCAGCGTCGTGTCGGTTAGACTTCCCTGGGCGTCAAGAACCTGCCACTTGCGCAGTTGGAGGGGGGCATCGGTGAAAATCAGCATGACGCGCCCTGCATCCGGTTCGTCGACTTGCTCTACTTCGACTCGAAATACGCTATTGCCGCGCCGAAACGAAGCAACCTTGAGCGACCCGCCAAAGCGGATATCCTTTTTCACGATAAAGTAGGCGGGTGTGCGTTCTACGGGTACGTAGGTTGCTTCGTCGAGCTCTTTGTCGACATAAATTAGCCACTTGCCATAGGTAATAATCAGGTAGGGATCCGGCGGGTCATATTCGAAACGAAGTCGCCCCGGGCGTTGCAGATACATTGTGCCTTCGGAGTGGCTGCCGTCCGGATTCGCCTGAACGAACCGCGACTGAATGGTGCCGAGCTCATTTAGATAGATTTCGATTCGCGCCAAGTCCGCACGTTCGGCGGGGCTTAAAAGCGGGGCATTTGCGCCCATGGCCGGCGCGCTCGCGACGACCAGGAATAATACGGCAACGAAGCGGTGGGGAAAGTTAATCCGGGACGCTATGATCGCCCACCAGCACTTCGCGCTTGCCGACATGGTTTGCTTGACCGACAACGCCTTCTTTCTCCATTGTTTCGATAATGCGGGCCGCGCGGTTATAGCCAATTTGCAGATGCCGTTGAATAAAGCTCGTGGACGCCTTGCCTTCCCGCGCCACCAGTGCGACCGCGCGGTCATAGAGCTCATCTCCTGTTTTCTCCGGTTCGTCAAAGCCGCCACCATCTCCGCTCAATTCTTCGTCGGTTATCGCCTCTATATAGGCAGGCTCGCCCTGTGATTTAAGGAAGCGGACAACAGATTCAACTTCCATATCGTGCACAAAAGGGCCGTGAACGCGGGTAACACGGCCACCACCGGCCATATATAGCATATCGCCTTGCCCGAGCAGCTGTTCGGCGCCCTGTTCGCCCAGGATCGTACGGCTATCGACTTTCGACGTTACCTGGAAACTGATTCGGGTGGGGAAGTTGGACTTGATGGTACCCGTCACCACGTCGACGGAGGGACGCTGCGTTGCCATAATCAGATGGATACCGGCGGCGCGGGCCATTTGCGCCAACCGCTGGATCGCGCCTTCGATATCCTTGCCGGCGACCATCATCAAGTCGGCCATTTCATCGACGACGACGACGATCAACGGCAATGCCGAAAGATCGAGCGGCTGTTCCTCACTGATCGGTTTTCCGGTTTCCGGGTCGAAGCCCGTTTGAACCTTACGGGTCAGAATGTCGCCCGTTTTCCGCGCTTCAGCGACGCGCTTATTATAACCCTCGACATTGCGGACACCGAGCTTCGACATCGCGCGATACCGTGACTCCATCTCCTGAACCGTCCATTTGAGCGCAACCACCGCCCGCTTCGGCTCCGTGACGACGGGTGCGATGAGGTGCGGTATATCGTCATAAATCGACAGTTCGAGCATCTTTGGATCGATCATGATGAATTTGCAGTCTTCGGGCGAGTGGCGGTACAGCAAAGACAGGATCATTGCGTTTAGCGCGACCGACTTACCCGAACCGGTGGTGCCGGCGATAAGCAGATGGGGCATGCGGGCGAGATCGATTATTACCGGCAGTCCGCCGATGTCCTTGCCGGCAACCAGCGGAAGTTTTGCCCGAGAATCCTCGAAGGCACTCGATGCAAGCATTTCGCGGAGATACACCGTTTCCCGCTTTGCGTTGGGTAGTTCGATGCCAATCACGCTTCGGCCGGGTACCGTGGCGATGCGCACGGAGATCGCGCTCATCGAGCGCGCTATGTCGTCCGACAGACCAATCACCCGGCTCGTCTTGGTGCCGGGAGCTGGCTCCAGCTCGTAAAGCGTTACTACCGGCCCCGGTCGAACCTTGACGATCTCGCCGCGCACGCCGAAATCCTCCAACACACCAATAAGGAGGCGGGCATTTTGCTGCAGTGATTCTTCATTGAGCGCCGTGGCCCCACCAATTTCTTCCGGTGGGTCGTCGAGCAGGTCGAGAGGTGGGAGTTGATTGTCGCCTTTCGGACGGCTCAATTCGAGCGTTCGCTGCCGTTGCGCCGACGCCCTTTTACCCGGTGCCGGCGTTGTTTTCTTTGTTTGAACGAGATCGGCTTTCACGGGGCGTGGCCGAGCGTTTGGCTCCAAGGTTGGTTCAATGCGTTCGGTTGGCGTCGCCAGCCGGCGGCCCGTGGCGGTCACCGCACCGGATATGGTTTGACGCAGACGTTCTAGGTAGGTCGCTACGCCGCGTGTGCGTGCCGCCAGTCCAAAAATTTGCCGAAACCCAGTGCGCCATTCGGTACCGCTCAAACCGACCACGTAAAGTAAAGTGATTGCCGCGGCGAGACCCGCGATGGCCCCAACCAGTCTTGGTTCCGCCGGGAAGGAAAAGCTCAGGAACGACGCCACGATGCTGTTCAGAGACCAAGATCCGGTATACCCGCCTAATCCCGCTCCCAGCGGCCAGGCTTCCGGCGCGGGGGCGGCGGCAAAAGCAATCGCCGCTGCAAGCAACCCTATCGGCAGTAGGCCGATGCGAAGCCAGAATTGCCGCAGGGCATGCTCTTTCCAAATCCGCCAGCCCCAGCCAGCGGCGATCGGTGTCAGCAATAGGCCGGCAAGGCCAAGGGATTGGAGTACGATATCGCTAATATAGGCACCCGCATAGCCAAGAAAATTGTTCGCGCCGGCACCGGTCGCGGTGTTGAGGGACGGGTCCGACGGATTGTAGCTGACCAGCGCGGCAAGTAGCGCAATTGCGATTGCAATCAAGGCCAGGCCGAATCCTTCGGCTGCCTTGTCACGCAAGAATTGTTCGACGCCGGCGGGTAGAAAGGCCGTTTTTCTGCGTGTTGCCATTGTCAGTTCCTTCCTTGCATCAATCGCCGAGATAGTCGGCGATTCGCATCAGTCCTTTTTCGGCATCGTCACCTTCATGCACCAGCGCAATCCGAATATATCGACTGCCGGGATTTTCTCCGGTCATTGGATCGGGGTAGGCAAAATAGGCACCGGGTATCGTTTTAACCGCGTAATCGCGCCACAGGTCGCGCGTTGCCGTTTCGCCATCGGCGACATCGAGCCATAAAAAGAAACCGGCGGGCGGTTTATAAAAGCCGGTTCGATTGCCGAGAATGCGTTCAGCCATGTCGAACAAGGCGGTGTAATGCGCGCGGATCCGGTCGGCATGCCTATCGTCACGCCATAACGCCGCGCTTGCGGCAAGGACCGGTAGGGGGACGACCGCGCCGCCAGTGCTCCGCAACATCGCGAATGCGTCGATGAGCGCGGGCTCGCCCACGACAAATCCGCTGCGCAGGCCCGCACTGCTCGACCGCTTCGACAAGGAATGAAAGACCGTGACGTTTTCAAGCGACCCGCCGAGTGCCGCGCAAACCTCGAGGGCTCCGGTCGGTGCGTTTTCCCGGTAAATTTCGGTATAACATTCGTCGAACGCGACAATAAAGTTATGGCGCCGCGCCAATGCAATCAGGCGGCCGAGATAATCCCGGTCGGCAACGGTTCCCTGAGGGTTGGATGGATTGCACAAATAGATGAGTGCGGTCCGATTTAAAACGTCGCGACCAACGGCTTCGAAATCAGGCAGAAAGTTCCGTTCGGCCGTCGCCGGCACGAGAATAGGTTCAGCACCGCTCATCACGGCGGCACCTTTGTAGACATGGTAGGTCGGATTGCTCATTAGAACGGCGGGTTGTTCTCCGCCGATCCAATCCTCTGGTCCTGGAACAGCCAACTGGGCCAGTTGAAATATGCCTTCCTTGGTTCCTGGTAATGGTAGCAAATTGCGCTCGGGCGCTACCATGGCAGTCGGGAGTCGAAATCGCCGTATCAGCCAATTGGTCGCCGCGCCGCGGAAATCCACGGTGCCGCGGGCGCTTGGGTAGCGGTTCCAAAGATCCTGATTGCTGGCCATTGTGTCGGCAACGAAGGATGGCGGCGACAATTGTGGTTCGCCCAGATGCATCAAGAGGGGTTTTAGATCCGCAGGCGGCGTCAAACCCTCCAAAAGCTTGGCCAGCTTTTGAAAAGGATAGTCGAATAAATGCTCGATACGACTGTTTTTCATCATGACTTTGAACGCAAACCAACCTCGTCCTGGTCCAGCCTACTGCAAGAATGGCGTTCGCCGTAAGCATTACGCGGACCAGCTCCTAACCCTTCGAATCGTGGACTTACCTGATATTCTCAATCAAGAACAACAATAAATAAACGTAACCTGTTGATAGTATATGAAGAAGCGTCTGAACTCAAGGAAGTAACCGCTATATGTTGGGGCGGGGATTAGCGGTGACACAAGATACTTATGCCCGCTCTCGGTCAGCGCACAAAAAAAGAGAGAGGCCAAAAGGCCCCTCTCGGCATGGTCGGTGGCTGAATTGGCTATTGAACGGTTTCACCATGAAGATTGATGTCCAACCCTTCGATTTCCGCTTCTTCCTCGACGCGGAGTCCGACGATGAGGTCGACGACCTTGAGTATTATCGCGGTCGCGACGGCGGAATAGGTGACGGTCGCGAGGATGCCGACGAATTGGATCCATACTTGTCCTGGGTTCCCTTCAAGCAGTCCCGCCGTTCCGCCAATGGCCTCTACGGCGAAGACCCCGGTTAGCAGCGCACCGACGATGCCGCCAATGCCATGGACACCAAAAACGTCCAGTGAATCGTCGTAACCGCATTTCCGTTTCAAGGTTGTCGCCCCCCAGAAGCAGGCTAGGCCGGCGATGAGACCGATTAGCAATGCACCCATCGGGTCGACGAACCCGGCGGCGGGCGTAATCGCAACCAGTCCCCCGACAGCGCCCGAAACGATGCCTAGAACGCTTGGTTTACCATGCACGATCCATTCGGCGAACAGCCAGGACAAGGCGGCAGCTGCGGTGCAAATTTGCGTGACGGCCATTGCCATGCCGGCACCGTTATTCGCCGCCAACGCCGAACCGGCATTGAAACCGAACCATCCGACCCAAAGCATGGAGGCGCCGATAATGCTGAGAACGAGATTATGCGGTGCCATGTTCTCCACGCCGTAGCCTTTGCGCTTGCCCAACATGATCGCGGCGACCAGACCGGCGATACCGGCGTTGATATGGACAACCGTGCCGCCGGCGAAATCGAGAACGCCTTCTTCAGCCAGAAAGCCGCCGCCCCAGACCCAATGGACGACCGGCGAGTAGACCAGAATGACCCAGGTACCCATAAACAACAGCATTGCGGAAAATTTCATTCGATCCGCGAACGCGCCCGTAATCAGGGCCGGCGTAATGATCGCAAACGTCATCTGGAAGGTCATGAAAACGGACTCGGGGATCGTGCCGGACATGGCCTCTAAGGACATTCCCGCAAGAAACATTTTTCCTAAGCCGCCGACAATTGCATTGGCGGCCCCGCCATCCTCGAAGGCAAGTGAATAACCGATGATCATCCATAGTACCGTTGAGAGACAGCAAATCGCGAAGCTCTGCATAACCATCGTAAGCACGTTCTTTTTGCGAACCATGCCGCCATAGAATAAGGCTAATCCCGGAATGGTCATGAACAGAACTAAGGCGGTGGCGGTTAGCATCCAGGCCGTGTCGCCGCTGTCCAGTTTGTCCTCCGCCGCTAATGCCGGGCCGGTCAGAATAACCGGCAATATAGCCAGTGTTGCACCGAATTTTTTTATCTTAGAGCGCATCTGCTTTTCTCCTTATCAATCCCTTTTGGCCGCCCTGGAGGAAGCCGTCCTTCAGAGTGCATTGGAATCCGTTTCACCCGTACGGATGCGTACGGCTTTATCCACGTCGATGACGAAGATTTTTCCGTCGCCTATCTTTCCTGTATTTCCCGCCGACAGGATTGCTTCGACGGCTTGGTCGCACACCGGCGTATCGCAAACGACTTCGATCTTGACTTTTGGCAGAAAGTTTACGGCGTATTCCGCGCCGCGATAGATTTCGGTTTGTCCCTTTTGACGCCCAAATCCCTTTACTTCCGTCACGGTAAGCCCCTCGATTCCGACTTCCGTCAACGCCTCTCGGACGGTGTCGAGTTTGAAAGGCTTAATGATCGCAATGACCATTTTCATGTTCCGCTCCAATCCAAATGTTTTGTTCGGTTCCGGTGCGATGCGCGCCAGTTTCGTAACCCTTTTCAAATTGCATGCCGAAAACCGATAAATTTCATAACTAATTGAAAAAAAGGAGAAAAATAAAATATGGCATATGGTGCGATGTATGAGGTCGTAAAAAAAATGCAAAATAAATAGACACATTTTTTTAATTGCTTAAAATTTAATCAAACTGGAGTTTCGAAGAATATGGACAAGGCTGTTCCGTTGAGGGATTGTGCGCCATGAGCAATCGCGAACAGGCAGACCTAGAGGTCGATGTCCTCGTGGCTGGCGGCGGTATGGCTGGTCTGACAATGGGCTTGGCGCTGGCCAAGGGGGGACTCCGGGTTGCCATTATCGAACGGCAACCGCCATCGACATTACGGTCCGCTACATTTGACGGACGAACGTCAGCCATCGCCTATGGATCGGCTAATGTTTTCGATGGCATCGGCGTATGGTCACGTTTGGCTGCGCATGCGCAGCCAATACAGGATATCCGCGTCGCCGACGGAACATTAATGGACGGCCCGTCGTCGCTATTTCTGCATTACGATTATCGAGATGTCGGCGAACATCCGCTTGGGTATATTCTGGAAAATAGGGATATCCGGGATTCACTTTTGGACGCGGCGGCGGATTATCCCGAGCTGCAGGTGCTGGCACCTGCCGCCGTTGCGCAGACCGTTCGCGAGACAGGTGGCGCCGTCGTTCTTTTGACTGATGGCCGCCGCATTTCAACTCAACTGGTTATCGGTGCCGATGGTCGCAACTCGCCACTTCGCGAGGCGGCCAATATCCGCGTAACGCGTTTCGATTATCCGCAGACTGCTATCGTGTGTACTGTTGCCCACGCACGACCCCATAATGGCGTCGCGGTGGAACTGTTTCTACCATCGGGGCCATTTGCGATGCTGCCGCTGACGGGAGAGCGCAGCAATGTCGTCTGGACGGAAAAAAATGACCTGGCGCGGCAGATGCTCGTGCTGGACGACGAATTATTTTTCGAGGAGTTGCATAAACGGTTCGGAGATTGGCTTGGGGAGATCCGCTTGGAGGGCCCCCGGTTTGGGTTCCCGCTCGGCCTCATGCATGCGGAACGTTATACGGACCGGCGATTAGCGTTAATCGGCGACGCGGCGCATGTCATTCATCCGATCGCCGGACAAGGCTTTAATCTTGGGTTGCGCGACGTGGCGGCGCTTGCGGAATCGGTGGTTGATGCCTATCGGCTTGGTCTGGATATCGGGGACGGGCCAGTTCTCGCCCGTTACGAGCGATGGCGTCGGTTCGACAATGTTTTCATGGCGGCCGCGACAGACGGTCTCAACCGCTTGTTTTCGAATGATATTGGTCCGTTGCGTGTGGCGCGGGACCTGGGGCTGGCCGCGGTGAATCGATTGCCGCCCGTGAAACGGTTTTTCATGCGCCACGCCATGGGCGTCGTTGGCGATTTGCCACGACTTGTGAAGGGCGAGCCGATTTAGGTCTTATCGGCGATTTTGCGCAGGAACTCGACATCGAGTTCGAGTATTTCACCCATCCAAATTGCATGATCGGTATGGTCGGCCACGGAGTCGCCTGTCTCCGGATGAATAAACACCGTCAGCCCACGTCGATTAAGGGCAAGCCAGGGAATGAATTCGGCGAAGACGGATGGATTGAAGGCGACCTGATACATCCAGCGTGGGTGGGGTCCAACGGGTTTGTGGTGCCAGCGGCCCAATTCCGTGTCGAACTTCGCATCGATATCCTCGCGAACGGCGCGGGCATCCTTCTCGCTCGTTTCATCGAAATATATATGGGCGTGATAACCGTTGATCGTATCGGGTTGCGCCTGTGACATGACTCTTTTCCGTTTTCCAGTGTGATGCTTCTGAAGTTCGTCATCTTGATTACAACGAATTTCAGAAGCATCACATTAGATTCAATCAGTTGAATCTTGCGATTAGTACATTAAGGGTCTCTTGAAAGACCGTTTGCCTCCAGCGCGCCAACATAGTCCAGCCAGGCGGCTTCCTTCTTTTGGCCCAGCTCATAGAGATAGGCCCAACTGTATATACCGGTGTCATGCATGTCGTCGAAGTTGATCCGAACCGCGTAATTGCCGACCGGTTCCACTTTCATGATGCCAACATGTCGTCGTCCAGCAACGATCTTCTTTTGATCAGGAGCATGGCCTTGGACCTCCGCCGACGGACTTTCGACGCGGAGGAGTTCGGCCGGAAAGCTGAACTGCGCGCCGTCGTCGAAATCCACTTCCAAGACCTTTTCGTCTTTTTTGTACCGGATTTCCGTTGGCCAACTGGGTGCTGAAAATGCGTTGTAAGTCATGCCTCGTCCTTCGCGCCTATGCGTCTCCATCAAGAGGGCGGGCTTCCTCGACCAGCATTATCGGGATTCCATCACGGATAGGGTAGGCAAGATTCGCGCGCGTGCTGATCAACTCATTCGCGTCCGCATCGTACTCCAACGGTCCTTTCGTAAGAGGGCAAACGAGTATTTCCAATAACTTTGAATCAACGCCGGAATTTCCGTCGGCCATCTTATCCACCCTTCGTTTCTGTCGTTTGGTCCAACATCATTGCCGGATGCCATCGGTCTGATCGAGTGCCGCCATTTCGACGATTGTCGTCAAGAGCTCGCTGCGTGATTCCAAACCCGGCGCTTCCAATAAAGCCTGTTTCTCCGATGGGTCGAAAGGGCACAGCATGGCAATTGACGTAACAAGAAATTCATCGTTCGCCTTTTCGATCGCTTCCCAATTCGCTTCCAGTCCTTTTTTGGAAAAATAACGCCGCACGGCTGTCACCAAGCGATCACGATCAACGGATACACCTTCAGGCGGCTGCAAATCATTGCGGAATGGCGCCCAATCCACGGCGCAACGTCGATAACCGCGCGTAGTTGGAATTTCCTCAACGGATTGGAAACGGCAGACGCCCTTCAACGATAAAATGAACCGGTTATCCTTTGTTTCCTCGAAATGCGTAATACGGCCAGCACATCCGGTTTGATAAAGCGCTGGTGCTTCATTGTCCTGTTCGGCATTCGCTTCGGAGGGCTGAACCATGCCGAACATACGGTTCCCGCCAAGCGAATCGCTGATCATGTTAAGATAGCGAGGTTCAAAAATATTGAGGGGCAGGCGCCCGCGCGGCAGCAACAGGACACCGGTCAGCGGGAAAATCGGCAATGATGCCGGAAGGTCTTCGAATTCTGGGTCGAAGGCCGTCATGAAAACAGAATTGTGGAGAGCCGCCGCCGGCTATCGGCGACAAGCGGATCAGTCGCACCCACGGCATCGAAAATTTCAATGAGCTGCTTTCGTGCCGCGTCATCATTCCATGCACGATTTTTTTGTACGATGGTCAAAAGATGCTCGATGGCGTCTTCGGTGCGTTTCGATGCGTAGTAGGCAAGGGCGAGATCGAACCGTGCTTGATGATCGGCTTCGTTCGCCGTGATGCGGGCTTCCAATTCAGCCGTCTGACCAACGGATTCGCTGGCTTTGTTCGCCAATTCGAGGGCAGCCGTTACGCTTTTGATCTCCGGTTCTTCCCGTTTGTCGGCCGGCAAATCGTCGACCAATTGTCGCGCGGCGTCTGTTTCTCCGCTCGCCAAAAGCGCGCGCGCCAATCCGGCAATCGCTTTCAAGTTTTCCGGTTCATGCCGCAAAATTTCGCTGAATATGGCGCCCGCCGTCTGTGCATCTCCCGCTTCTTCGGCTTCGGCGGCCTGTTCGAAGGCTTGTTCAACCGGCGAAGGGCCGATGGATCCCCCGGCGGCTGTTACGACGCGCTCAATGAAACTCTTGATTTGACTTTCCGGTTGCGCGCCAACGAACCCGTCTACCGGTTGTCCATTGGCGAATGCGAAGACGGCAGGAATCGATTGGATGCGCATTTGCGCCGCGATTTCCTTATTCTGGTCGATATCGATCTTCACCAGCTTGACAGCGCCACCGGCGCTCTTAACCGCTTTCTCGATAATCGGGCCAAGTTGCTTGCAGGGCCCACACCACGGTGCCCAGAAATCGACGATGACCGGTGTTTCACGGCTGGCCTCGATTACGTCCGCCATGAATGTTGCTGTCGTCGTATCTTTAACCAGACCTTCGGGTGTGGTCGTTTCGCCGATAATTGGTTCCATTTTGACCCTCTTATTTGACCACCTAACCCGCAAGACGGGTTTGGATTGTCGGGATTTGCCTATGTCGCCTGGGCGAACCGGCTCTAACTTAATAACGTGTGCGTCGATTCACAAAGCCAATCGGGCGCTCGTGTCCATCATGACCAAATATTGTTTGCCCAATAAATGGCGGTTCTCGTCGCCGCTGACAAGAGCTAGCCCATCACGCGTCGTCGTCATCCGGTATCTCGAAATCGGTAATTATCGGAGGATGGGCGAGCGCGTCCAGAAACCGAAGCAGATCGCCCGGGGCGATGGCGGTGGTCTGGTCGTTGCGTAATGGATGAGCATTGACCAAATCATGGCCGAGAATCTTTTTGTCCAGGACAACCGTCGCGCGGCCACTTTGATCGTTGATGACGCCGAATGGCGTGACCGATCCCGGCGTTACGCCGAGAACGTCCATCAGCAATTCGGCGTTGCCGAAAGATAGATTTCCCTTGGCACCTAGCTGCCGACGCAGGGCTTTCAAATCTATTTGCCGGTCTTCCAAGGCCGTGACCAACCAAATATTCTTCTTTTTGTCGCGCAGGAATAAGTTCTTGATGTGCGCGCCCGGCAATACGCCCCGTAAGGACCGCGATTCCTCGACCGTAAATACCGCGTCATGCTGGTGAGTCTGGTGATCTAATCCCAACGCGTCCAGCTTGTCGAACAGTTCCGCCGCGCCGACCCGTGGCGAATTGGTGTGATTATTTTCTGTGTTCATTGTCATGGCGTTGACATACGCATCGTACCCGGTCCCGACAAGGCCGCGGGAGCGAAAATTCGTTTCGCCCAACGCTTGCAAAGATGCCGGCATTGCGTATGATGCCGCCCCGCCGCTAGTGTGGCGGCGAATATGCGGGCGTAGCTCAGGGGTAGAGCGCAACCTTGCCAAGGTTGAAGTCGTGAGTTCGAATCTCATCGCCCGCTCCAATTTCTCTTTTCAGAAATAAATCGGTACGGATCTTGGGTCGTCTTAATCGCGCGGGCGCGCTTTAATAGACGACGGTTGGCGTCGACCCGCCGTCGATTGCGATCGACTGTCCTGTAATCGCCGATGCGTGTGGCGAGGCGAGAAAAAGTATCATCGGCGCGATGTCGGTGGGCTCCACGATGCGGCCAATCGGAAATTGCGATGCAAAGGAAGCTTCGGCGTCTTCGAGGCTGATACCGCGCTGCTTCGCCCGGGCCGCGCGTCGGTCGGGGTAGCGGTCCGATTTGGTGAAGGATGGATGAACGATATTCACGGTGACGCCGTCGGAAGCCACTTCGTAGCTGAACTGCTTTGAAAAATTGGCGGCGGAGGCGTTTCCCAGGCCGCTCGGGAGCGCGTCTACACCGACATTTCGGGTGGAAGTACCACCAATGATGATAACACGGCCACCACTCGATGCACGGAGGTGCGGCAGCGCGGCGCGGCAGCACCGCATCGAAGCGAGGGTCTTACCGTTGACACGTTCCATGAGTTGCTCATCGGTGAGGGTCTCGAGCCGTCCGCCGATATTCGTTGAAGCATTATTGATCAAAATATCGAGCCCTCCGAATGCTTCGGTCGCAGCGGCAACCGCGCGCGTGCACCCTTCGGCGGTAAATAAATCGGCCGTGACCGCGTTCGCCTTTACCCCGTTGGCCTCCAACGCCGATTTTGTCGCGGCCAATGCTTCGGCATCGCGTCCGCAGATTGCGACGTTCGCGCCCTCACTCGCGAAAGCCAGGGCAATCGCGCGTCCGATGCCGCGGTTACCGCCGGTGACGAGAACGGATTTTCCCTTGAGTTGCAGATCGATTGGTCTCACTCCCTTAATGCAGTGGAATATGCATAATTATAAGCATGTCGCTGTTGCGTCGTCCTTCGAATTTTATTTAGTGCTGTGCTGCGGATAGGCGATGGCGTGTATTATAAAAATAGTAAATGACGAACGTATTGAGGGGATCAGCCATGGCGGAATCAGCGACACCTTGTTCGATACGCGAATGCGCGAAGGCCGTGATCGAAGCGATCCAACGGGATCCTGACGATATCACTAAATTACGGGCGGGATTGTTGGAGGCTACTCGGCCGTTTCTTGGTAGACCGGATTTGTTTTCGTTGGGTGTGAAGCGGCCCGGTAATCATATCGACAACTCGAAATACATTTATTACGACGGTGAATTATCGATAACCTTGGATCAGTTGCCGAATGGCATGGTGGTGCCGCCCCATGATCACGGTGTTTGGGAGGCCTTGATTTTGTTGAAGGGACGGCTTCGGCATATCGTTTATGACCGCCGTGATGATGGATCGATAGCGGGGCATGCCGATCTCGAGACTATAGAGAATCGGATTTATACGCCGGGTGAATTGGCAATAGTGATGCCTCCGGCGGAAATCCACAGCTTTACGGCGCTTGAGGAAGAGACGTTTATCTTCACGATCGTTGGCGGAAACTACAAGCCGACACGACATTACTACAACGTTGATAAGAAATCCTATGTCGTCGCCACGGCGGGCAAGCAGCCAAAAGCCGATGCTGCCTAGAATGTCAGCCCCCGCCATGTAGTAGGCGGGGACCGTCCGCGCCATCCTGCCGCTGTACGTATGGCGTACGTTAGGCGTCACGGATTTTGAATTTTTTCTCCTCACGGGATGTAGGTGCGGTTTTTGCCAATGTGAGCTTCGGAACGCCATCATTGAAATCGGCGCCTACCCGATCGGTTATCCACGTCACCAGGGAGAAGAAAAAATAGTTGGAATGCGCTGTAGCTACGTTCCGAGAAATAGTAGGTTTTGGCCTTTTCTTCGTGCGTATACTTTCTTTCGCCCTTGATCGTTGGGGCGTGGTCGCTGATAGAAACGTCAATGTCCTCGGTGATGATGCCGGGTAGTTCCAGGTTGATTTCATGGGCGTTTTCCGTGTTCACGGCAAAGGCGCGGCGAGAGAAAAAGTTTGCAGCCGCCGCCACCGTATGGCGGAAGGGTTCGAACAAATGCGGCCTCATGGCAAGGCCTTTATCGATGGGGATTTTGTGCTCGTTTGTCGCTTCCATCGTTTGATCCTCCGATGTCATTCAAGCATTTGGCGTTGCCATGAAGGTAGAAATGGGGTGGTCCCGAGGCTGTGATTTGGATCAATCAAAGGGATCACATCAATCCTTGCTAAAAGACCAAAGAGACCGTTGAGAAAAATTCAACCCATTGTTTTCAAAATGTAAAATCGTGAAATTTTGCGACTTTTGTCGGGCAAATTGGTTGGCATTCACACAAAAAACTGGATATTTTTGGCATTTGTGCTAATTATAATACATCTCGATCATCGAGTGACCGGACCGGGTACGACCAATTTTCCTGCCGGTTCTTAAACAAACCGGGAGGAAAAAATGGCGGGTCAGGTGCGCGTCTCGCATATCCTTTTAATGTATGAAGGTTCCGAAAGATCCACCGCGACGCGGTCTCAAGAGGAAGCTCTTACGGAAATTGGAGCGATTAAAGATAAGATTTCTAATGGCGAGGATTTTGCGGCGCTTGCGGGTGCCCATTCCGATTGCCCCTCCGGTAGGGACGGGGGGGACCTTGGTTCTTTCTCGCCAGGCGCAATGGTTCCGGAATTCGATGAGGTGGCCTTTGCTCTTGAGGTCGGTGCCGATAGCGACGTTGTGACCACGGCATTTGGTTACCATCTGCTTCGGCGAACGGGTTGACGGATAGAAAAAGTCAAAAATTGTAGTAACTTAGGGAGTTGACGGGGTTTATCTTGGAAAAAATATACGAGAGGCCTCAAAGAAACGATATGAGTGACATAGCAATACCGACAAAAGAAGAAGAACACGAACATCACACTCAAAAAACACGCAAATGCTTGCTTTGTACGACGCATTTCGAAAGTGAATGGGCCGGCGAGCGGGTTTGCAAGAAATGCAAGGCAACGGCGGCCTGGCGGCAAGGATAACTTAACAGTACGAAGTTGCCTATCGGTGACCCAAGCGGATTTGGCGTTTAGCACCGAACCCGCTTGGGGCCGACGATTGCGCTAAAGTGACGTGAATGTATTACTAGGCTCTTCACCGTAACCACGTTTACGTTTTAGTCGGCCGACCATCGCTTCTACATAGGGGGCGGCGAGGCAGACTTGCTCAAAATCGACCGCCGATAAATTCAGTCCAGCATTTTTAACCGCCGCTGAAACCCGATCGCGGACCGTTGCATCAGTTGTTGCGTGAAGTGTCTCCGTCGAGGGTACCACTAACGGTCCAACATCCTTGACGACCGGGCGCGCGTTGCGCCAAGTCGTTGCTTTCTCGTACGCGTACGCGGTTTGAAGCACTGTTGGTTCGTCGAAGGGGCGACCGACAACCTGCATTGATAGTGGCAGACCGCTATCACTGAACCCTATACATTGCGCCAAAGCGGGGCCGCCACTTACGTTAAATGGCGTCGCGATGGACGGCTTTTGCCAAAACCCAACGGTCTTGCCGGTACCGAGCTTCCCGGCCGGCCCGTAAACGCCGGCGGTTATCAGCACATCGTACTTTTCGTATAGCGCCGTCATTTCTGACAGCATCACGCGCCGCTCACGTTGTGCATTCACATAATCCGCACCCGACATCAAACATGCCGGTAGGACTCGGCCGCGGAAATCGGCGCCAAAATCGTCCGGCTGATTTTGCAGTTCGGTGGCATGAATAGCGAATAATTCGGATTCGGCGATCGTAACCTTTACGTCGTAATAATCCTGCATGGGGCGCATGCGGGTGTCCTCCACCGTCGCGCCGAGTTCGCGTAGAACAGTGAGCGCCGCTTCCATCGACGCCCGAACTTCGTCATTTGCCGGTAGATCGTCTTCCCAAAAATGCCGAACGACTCCGATGCGGAGGCCTCGTATGTCTTCGCTTAGCGAAGCACGGTAGTCAGGTGGCGTGACCGTTGCGCTCGCCGGATCGGCGGAATCATGTCCGGCGAGTGCTTGCAGCATGATTGCGCAATCCTCGACCGTCCACGTCATCGGGCCGCAATGGTCGAAGGTGTAGGAATTGGCGATGACACCGGCGCGGCTGACAAGACCGTAGGTCGGTTTGAGGCCAACGATGCCACAAAGGCATGCCGGATTGCGTATTGAACCTCCCGTGTCGGAACCTAGCGCGCCTTTCACGAGGCCCGCGGCGACGGCGGCACCGGAACCACTCGAGGATCCACCCGTCGCATGATCCGGGTTCCAAGGGTTCCGCGCCGGTGGCCAGGGTAGGTCGAAAGACGGGCCACCATGGGCAAATTCATGAGTCGCGAGCTTTCCTAGTAGAATACCGCCCGCGGCGTAGAGTTTTGCCGTGGTCGTCGCGTCTTGCGAAGGAATGTTGTCGATTAGTATTTTCGAGTGCGCGGACGTCAGAATGCCCGCCGTATTGTATATATCCTTCAGTCCAAACGGAATACCATGCAGTGGACCCAAATAGTTTCCGGCGGTGATTTGCGCCTCCGCCGCATGCGCGCACGCAAGAGCATCTTCGGCCGTCACCGTAATGAATGCATTCAAATCAGACCCAATTGCTTCAATTCGTTGCAGGCTGGCCTCAACGACAGCGACCGGCGACAGTTCGCGTTGCTCGATCAACGCCGCGGTTTCAGCAATGGTCAATGCGCAGAGTTCTTCGCTCATGCCTTCTCGCTCCTATAAATCGATCTCAAGCCACAAGGGTTGGTGGTCCGACCCTTGCGCTTCGGTATCAACACGTACGTTTTGAACACGTTCAGCCAAACCGGTGCTGACAAACGCGTAATCGATGCGCCGGTTGCCATTTTCCTCGAATTTGGTATGCCCGCCTTCAGAATCGCCGCCGAAATGTATCCATGCATCGAGATAACCATCGGCTTCCGTGATGCGGCCATATTTCGGATCGTCTATACCAACCATTGCTGAGTAGGCGGCCTCATTCGGCGACATGTTGAAATCGCCTAGCAAGACCGATTCGCGTGGATCGGCTGGGGTATCGCCGCGTTCATCCCAATGTGAAGATGCGCAAGATAGAACGCCCCCATCGCGACCCGCGTTGCGTTGCAGTTCGCGCAACCGTGCAACTTGCCGCAACCGCTCTGCTTCAGCGGAATGCGCCAAATGAATGGAAGCGACCCGTATCGGTCCGCCCGGACAGTCGATCGTACCGTCCATCATCGTTCGTTGAATGCTGAGCTGTGCATGAAATTTAATTTTCGGCAATAGATGGTTGCGCGATGCAAGAATTGGGTAGCGCGACAGGAGCAGGTTTCCGAATTGCCGGCGCCGGTTATGGAGTGCGCCGTCCCGATCGCGATAGCTTGCGTCGAGGTCCACTCCGGGCCCGTAAACCCAATGATGTTCGGGGAGCGCCATTGTAAAGGCTTGAACCTGATCGGTCATTTCCGAGCGGGTCCAGAATCGGTCGACTTCCTGCATTGCGATCACCTCGGCGTCGCCAATTTCCGCGACAATACGATCGATATCGACGCGACCGTCCTTGCCGGTCCCGAATTGCACATTATAGCTGACAAGTCGCATCGAACTTCTTCTCTCCAAGATGAATGGCGATACAAATAGCGGCAATGGGCAAGGCCAACACTTGCACATTAGGATTTGCCGTGCGGATTATAGATCAGATTGTTAATTTAGCGATATAATCGTACTGAACCTTCACGGAAACTTAAGAAAATAAGGTTAACAAGACTGGAATCATAGTCGGAGAACAACCATGGCGTTGCGGACGGATTTACACAAAGATGAAGTCATCGAGCAGGTCGTCGGTGCCGTCCAATCCAGGATGTCGGGTAAAAAGGCATCTTTTGCCGAAGCGTTCGTTCGGCGGTTTTTTGAAAATGTTGCGCCAAGCGACATCGTTTCGGAGGAACCGGAAGATCTCTACGGGGCGGCTCTGTCTCTCTGGAGTTTTGCCGCCACTCGAAAACCGAAAACGGCGAAGGTACGCGTCTACAATCCCGGTTTTGATCAGCACGGTTGGCATTCCACGCATACGGTAATTGAGATCGTCCATGATGATATGCCCTTTTTGGTGGACTCTGTTTCCGCCAACCTGAACCGTCGCGGCATTACCATCCATCAACTGATACATCCGGTATTTGTCGTCAATCGAAGTAAGGATGGAAAAGCGCTTTCTATGTCCGGTGTAAAAGGGGACGGCAATGGCGCGGTACGAGAATCCTGCATACATATTCAGATTGACGAGCAACCGACGGAAAAGGTTCGAAAAGCCCTTGAGTTGGAAGTACGGGGGGTCCTTTCCGATGTTCGAGCCGCGGTTGGTGATTGGCAGGCCATGCGACAGAAAGTGGTCGATGAACTCGATCGGCTAAAGAAGAATCCGCCGAAGTTGCCGAACGGGGAAATCAAGGAAGGATCCGCGTTTCTTTCCTGGTTGTATGACGACCATTTTACCTTTCTGGGCTATCGTGAATTGTCCTTTTCCGGCACAGGTAAGCGGGCGCGGATGGAGGTCGTTGCGAATTCGGGCCTCGGAATTTTGCGCGATCCGGATGTCCGGGTTTTCGAGGGGTTGCGCAATCTCGGCGCGCAAACACCGGAAGTTCAAGCCTTCGTCCGTCAACCTCAATTACTACTAGTTACAAAAGCGACGGAGCGGTCGACCGTCCATCGTAGCGTCCATATGGATGTGATCGCCGTCAAACTTTTCAATGATAAGGGTGTGGTAGTAGGCGAACAGCGTTTCGTTGGCTTATTTACGTCCGTCGCCTACAGCGAGACACCGACCAAGATTCCACTTCTCCGAAACAAAGTTGCCGCCGTAGTTGAAAGTTCCGGCTTCGATTCCGGCAGCCATGACGGCAAGGCGCTCATCCATGTTCTCGAGGACTACCCTCGGGATGAGTTGTTTCAAAGCGACCTCAACGCATTAACGGATGTTGCGCACGGTATCGTTCGCCTGCAGGAACGGCAACGGATCGCTCTATTTTTGCGCCGTGATCCTTATGAACGATATGTGTCCGCGATGGTCTATCTGCCGCGTGAAAGGCTTAATTCGGGGCTACGAAGTTCATTCGAAGGTATTTTATCCCGGGCTCTCAATGGGACGGTGCGCGAAACCTATACCCATGTGACGAACGAGTCGCTTGGGCGTTGGCTCTTTATCGTCAAAACGACACCGGGCGCGATACCAAATTACGATGTAAAGGATATCGAATTCCGCCTGACCGATTCCGCGAGAAGCTGGCAGGACCGATTGATGCAGGCCCTAATCGAAAATCTCGGCGAAGCGCGCGGGAATCTGCTTTTTAAAAAATATGGTGATTCGTTCCCGACCGGATATCGCGAAAAATATAGTGCTCAAACCGCCGTTTTCGATATTGGCCGTATAGAGGAAAGTTTCGAAAGCGGCGCGCTTGGCATGAACCTTTTTCGACCGATCGAAGCGGAAGAGAATGAGCTCTCTTTCAAGATTTATAATGTCGGCGACCCGATCGCGCTCTCTGATATTCTACCGCGCTTAGAGAATATGGGGCTAAAAGTGATTCGGGAGGTGCCGGCTGAAATTCTAACCGCAAACGCCGAACGGCCGGTCTACCTACATGATTTCGGACTCGTCACCGGTGATCGCTCGCCGGTGGATTACACGGCGGTTCGCCAAGTCTTTCATGACAGTTTCGCGCGTATCTGGACCGGTGCCGTCGAGGATGATGGATTTAACCGGCTCGTTCTTACCGCGAACTTGGATTGGCGTGACGTGGTCATGCTACGCGCTTACTGCAAATATTTGCGTCAGGCGCGAATTCCTTTCAGTCAGACCTATATGGAAGAAACGCTGGCGCGTTATCCCGATCTGACGCGCCTCCTAGTCCAACTGTTTAAATTGCGTTTCGACCCAGATTTCGAGGGCGACCGTGCCGGGCTCGAAATCACGGTGCAAGCTGCGATAGATCAGGAATTGGACCGGGTTGCAAATCTCGACGAGGATCGAATTCTTCGCCGCTACCTTAATCTTATTCAGCAGACATTACGGACAAATTTCTTCCAGGTGGGCGCGGATGGTTCCTCGCTGTCCTACTTGTCCTTTAAGCTAAACAGTCGGGAAGTCGAAGATTTACCGGAGCCGCGACCGCTCCGCGAAATTTCCGTCTATAGCCCCCGCTTCGAGGCCGTCCACCTCCGTTTCGGGATGGTTGCGCGCGGTGGACTGCGCTGGTCGGATCGGCGCGAGGATTTTCGAACCGAAATACTGGGGCTCGTAAAAGCGCAGCAAGTTAAAAACGCGGTCATCGTGCCTGTCGGTTCGAAAGGCGGATTCGTTCTCAAGAAAGCGCCACCGCCTAGCGACCGCGAGGCCTTTCAGGCGGAAGGCATCGCCTGCTATCAGACCTTCGTCCGCGCGATGCTGGAAATCACGGATAATCTCGTAGATGGCGTAATTGCACCACCGGAACGTGTCGTCCGCATGGATGATGATGATTCCTATCTAGTCGTCGCGGCGGACAAGGGCACGGCGACCTTTTCGGACATCGCCAATGAGATCGCACTATCCCTTGGATATTGGTTGGGTGATGCCTTCGCGTCGGGTGGGTCGGAAGGATATGACCATAAGAAAATGGGTATTACCGCGCGGGGTGCCTGGGAATCGGTAAAACGGCACTTCCGCGAAATGGATCATGATACGCAGACCCAGGACTTCACGGTCGTCGGCTGTGGCGATATGTCGGGCGATGTGTTCGGCAATGGAATGCTGTTGTCCGAACATATCAAGCTTGTTGGCGCCTTCAATCATCTGCATATTTTTATTGATCCCGACCCCGACCCCGCGTCGGGTTTTGCCGAACGGCAACGGTTGTTCGACTTGCCGCGGAGCGGTTGGAGCGATTACGACGCGGCCTTGATATCGAAGGGCGGTGGGATTATTGATCGGAGCGCCAAGTCGGTTACGCTGACACCCGAAATGCGCAAGTTGTTCGGCATCGAGGAAGATACATTGACGCCGAATGCATTGGTAAGCGCAATGCTCCGTGCCGAGGTCGATCTATTATGGTTCGGCGGTATCGGTACCTATATCAAGGCGGAAGACGAGTCGCATGGTGATGCCGGTGACCGCGCGAATGACGGGCTGCGCGTTAACGGTAGTCAGTTGCGGTGCAAGGTTGTCGGTGAAGGTGCCAATCTCGGCGTGACGCAGAAAGGCCGTATCGAGTTTGCTCGCGCCGACGGTCGCATTAACAGCGATTCGATCGATAATTCCGCAGGAGTCGATTGTTCGGACCATGAAGTCAATATCAAAATCGCACTCGGCGGCGTCGTCCGCCGGGGCGACATGACGGACAAGCAGCGCAACTCCATGCTCGTTGAGATGACCGACGATGTTGGATTGTTGTGTCTCGACGATAATTACGCTCAAACGCAGGCGATCACCGTGGAGGAAAGCCAGGCCTATCGCTTGCTGGATAGGCACCAAAGGTTAATGCGGTCCCTGGAGCGTGCGGGTCTGTTGGACCGATCAATCGAGTTTCTGCCGGATGATGAAACGGTCGATACTCTTGAATCGATGAAACTCGGTTTGACGCGACCCGAGATCGCCGTTCTTCTCGCCTACGCGAAAAACGTAACCTATGAGGAATTACTGCAGTCTGATTTACCCGATGACCCGCTGCTTGAGGGAGATTTGTCGAGATATTTCCCAATGGCTTTGCGCGAACGTAATCACGATGCGATCGAAGAGCATACCCTGAGGCGGGAAATAATCGCGACGTCGGTCACCAATTCGATGATTAATCATACCGGTCCGACATTCGTAAACGAAATGCGCGACAGGACCGGTATCGAGTCGCCCGAGATCGCAAGAGCATACACGGTTGTTCGAGAGGCCTTTCGTCTTCGGGCGCTGTGGGCCGAGATAGAAGCGCTGGACAATAAGGTATCGACGGATGCGCAAACCCTCATGCTGCGTGAAATTGGCCGAACCGTGGACCGTACAACGCAGTGGTTCCTGCGCAACGTGGACCATCCGCTGGATATTACAAAACTGATGGAAGAGTTCGCGCCCGGCATCAAAACACTTGCCGCGCAAATGGACGATATTCTGCAACCGGACCAACGGGATGACGTTGCGCAACGGACAACGCGTTTCGAAGGGCCCGGCGTTCCCGAAACCTTGTCACAGCGTATCGGTGCGTTGAAGATGTTGTCGACCGCCTGTGACATCATTCGGATCGCGGGTGATGCGGATGCGCCGGTAATCGATACGGCGCGGACCTATTTTGCGATTGGAAGCCGTTTCCGATTGGACTGGCTGCGTCGCGGTGCCAATCGCCTGACGCCAGACAGTACGTGGCACAAGCTCGCGGTTGAGGCGATCATCGACGATATGTGGGGAACGCAAAGCGAGTTGTCGAAGAAGGTTCTTGGCAATGGTGGAACTGGTACCAACGCGATAGATCAGTGGGTCGACTCTCGGCGCGATCTCGTCATTCGTGTCGAAGGTCTTATCGGTGAGCTGGAATCTATCGGTCAGGTTGATCTTGCCATGCTCGCCGTCGCGAACCGTGAGTTGCGCGGTATGGTCGCGCGCTAGTCGTGCCGCTTCGCGACTACTCGATCCGTACGGCCGTCCCGCTGGCGACGACCATCATCATCGATCCCTTTTCCCCGACGACTTCGTAGTCGAGGTCGACGCCGACGATTGCATTCCCACCAAGTTCCTCGGCATGGGCCTGCATGTCTTCGATGGCCGTGTCCTTAGCCGCGCGTATGACTTTTTCATACGAGCCCGAGCGGCCACCGACGAAATCTCGAACGCCGGCGAACATATCTCGTATGACGTTCGCGCCGAGAATGGTTTCGCCTGTGCAAATACCGAAATATTCAGTGATTTTACGGCCTTCGACGGAAGAGGTTGTGGTTATGATCATCTCATGTCCCTTGATGTTTTAGGTGTCTGTTATAACGACACTTTGGCTTAGGTATCTAATGCCGGAAATGGCGCATTCCCGTGAAGGCCATCGCGACGCCCGCGTCGTCGGCTGCGGCAATGACCTCCTCGTCGCGGATCGAACCGCCGGGTTGTATGACCGCCGTGGCGCCCGCCTCGATCGCGGCTATCAGCCCATCGGAAAACGGAAAGAAAGCGTCCGAAGCAACGACGGAGTCCGCCGTCCCTAAATGGTCTTTAGCCTTTAGCGCCGCGATTTGAGACGAGTCGACACGGCTCATCTGTCCCGCGCCTATCCCGACGGTCCCGCTATCGCGAACATAGATGATGGCGTTCGATTTAGTGTGTTTGCAGACCTTGAACGCGAAGAGCATATCTTCGATTTCGCGTTCGGTTGGCTCTCGCTTCGTGACGAATTTTAGGTCATCCCGTCCAATTTTGCCGCTATCGCGGCCCTGCATCAGAAAACCACCGGCGATGGTTTTCATCATTATACCGACCGCACCGGGTGTCGGCATGCCGCCGGTGAGAAGCAGGCGCAGGTTTTTCTTCTCCTCGAAAACCGCTCGGGCTTCGGTATCTGCGTCGGGGGCAATGACGACCTCGACAAAAATTTCGCCGATCGCGCGCGCGGTGTCGCCATCGAGCGGGCGGTTCAGGGCGACAATGCCGCCAAATGCACTAACGGGATCGCAAGCGTGTGCTTGCTTATAGGCATCAAGCGTTGTTTCGCCAACCGCGACGCCGCAAGGGTTCGCGTGTTTGATAATCGCGACGGCGGGTTGCTCGAATTCCGCGACCAGCTCGAAGGCCGCGTCGGTATCGTTTATGTTGTTGTAGCTCAACTCCTTGCCTTGGACCTGATTGGCAAGGGCGACTCCAGGCCGTGAGCGACCACTTAGATAGAGCGCTGCTTCCTGATGCGGGTTTTCGCCATAGCGCAATTTCTGTTTCAATACGCCGCTGCCGGCCATCCGCGTGGGGAATGCATCGCCACGCTGAATTTCAAACCAGGCGGAGATGTTGGCATCGTACGCCGCGGTGCGCGCATAGGCCGTCGCGGCGAGGCGCCGTCGTAATTCGATTGTCGTCGCGCCTTCATTGTCACTCATCTCGGCGGTCACCGCGTCATAATCCGTCGGGTCATTGATGACGGTGACAAAATCATGGTTCTTTGCCGCGGCACGAATCAGGGCGGGCCCGCCAATGTCGATATTTTCGACGCACTCCTCGAAATCGGCACCGCGTGCCACGGTTTCCTCGAATGGATATAAGTTGACGACAACAAGATCGATTGGCGCGATATCATGTGCCTCCATCGCCATCCGGTGGGCATCAAGGTCGCGTCGACCCAGTATCCCGCCATGAATTTTGGGATGCAAAGTCTTCACACGGCCGTCGAGCATTTCCGGAAAGTCGGTATGATCGGCGACTTCCGTCACCGCCAGCCCGGCGTCGCGCAACGTCCGCGCGGAACCGCCCGTTGAGAGCAACCGGACGCCCTGTTCCGCGAGAAATTCGCCAAAGGCAACCAATCCCGTTTTATCCGATACCGAGATTAGCGCGCGCGCTATTTTAGTTTCCGCCATGTCTCACTCCCCTAACTCAGACGCGTTTTATGCGCTCATTAATTTTCCTACAATGCAACGGCGGATGAGCCGGTGCTATCGCTTTCAAATTCAGGAACCACTCGGTGGAGTAGGGACAGTGTTTGTTCGGTATCCCGCGTCCTCGCGGTTCGCTCCAACTCGTCGATGGTTCGCGCCAAAAGCGCAAGGTTCGGTGTTCGTGGTGCAGCCAGCGTCAAACCTTCGCATGCCGTCGGTATCGGTGTTTCGTTTTGATGCAGAAGCACTTCATGCAATTTTTCGCCCGGTCGCGGCCCAATGATCTTGATCTCGATGTCCTTGTCGGGTTGCAATCCGGCAAGGCGAATGATCTGCCTCGCGAGGTCCAGGATGCGGACGGGCTCGCCCATGTCGAGGACGAATATACGACCTTCCGTTTCGCCGTCGGCGATGCCAAGGGCCGATGCCTGCAAGACCAGTTCGACGGCTTCCCGCACGGTCATGAAATACCGGGTCATATTGGGGTCGGTAACCGTCAATGGCCCACCCTCGGCGAGTTGACGCTGGAACAGAGGAACCACCGAACCGGTTGATCCCAGAACGTTGCCAAAACGTACGACGACAAAGCGGGTCTCGTCCTCGTCCTGCTGCGTGGAATCCAGTGCTTGGCAGTATCCTTCCGCCAGCCGTTTCGTGGCCCCCATGACATTGGCGGGATTAACGGCCTTATCGGTTGAAATTTGCACCATCAATCGGACGCCAGCGGCACGGCACGCGTCGGCGAGGTTTCTCGTCCCGACGACGTTTGTTAGAACACCTTCATTAGGGTTTCGTTCGACCATGGGCACGTGTTTTAACGCCGCGGCATGGAAAACGAGTTCCGGTTTTTCGCGGGCTATAACGTCGTCGATTCGGTCTCGGTCGCGCACATTTCCCAGAACGGGTCGGCGGTCGAGAGTTGGATGAGATCGCGCGATCTCCATATCGATCTCGTAAAGTAGATATTCAGAACTATCCAACAATACGAGCGAAGCCGGTGCGTTTTCGGCAATTTGACGAACGAGCTCTGACCCGATGGTGCCACCGGCACCGGTAATCAAAACCCGGCGACCTTTAACGAGCGCGCGCATGGCCTCCCGGTCGAGAACGGTTCGGGGGCGGCCCAAAAGATCTTCCACCGCTACGGGTCTGATATCCAGACGATCCTTCAATTCGTCCTTCAATTCAGCGAGGCGCGGCAATCGGCCCAAGGTCATGCCTTGTTGGTCCGCAAAGTTGAGCAGCGTACGGACCGCGCCACCGTCAATTCGGTCATGAGTCAATATCAGGCGTTGCGGTTTTACCGATAGATCCCGATTGATAATTGTCTCGATCTCATCAAGCCGTCCGAGCACCGGAACACCGTGTATTTCGCGTCCGACACGACCGCCGGTCTCGTCGATGACACCGACAAGTTTATAGGGTGCCGACTTGTCCCTCGCTTGTTCGCGGATAAATAATTCCGCGGCGTCGCCGGCACCGATTAAGAGCGCGGGAACACGATTGACGCTGTCTCGCTCAAGAACATGCTCCAGTCGGCGGTCCTTGAAAATACGATACAGGAAGCGCGGTCCGCCCAGGAGAACCAGCAGAACGAACCAGTTTATCAAGGGCAAGGAACGCGGGACATCCTGCAATCGCGATGTCAGGAACAGCAGTGGTAGGAATATGAGAATTACAAGCGATACGGCTTTAGTAATCGCCATGAGGTCGTTCAGCGATGCGTAACGCCAAACGCCCCTGTACATATTAGCGAACCAAAAAACACCTGCCGCGACACCGGTAAAGATGATCAGCCCTTCCGTTAGGAAGGACGCGACAAAGTACTGCATATCGCCGCCGACACGCAGATAAAGCGATAACGGAAAAGATATCGCCGCCATGCAAACGTCGTGCAAATAGGCGATGCGTGCGCGGCTTTTTCTGAGGGCAAGAATTGTCGCCATATTCGGGCTTTATTAGTCTTCTCCGAAGACCGACGCAAGCGCCCAACGTATCGCGGCTACCGAAACATGGTCTACCGGGAAAGCCAGAACAGGAATGCGAAAACGGCTATGATCGATAGGCCCAGAGCTTCCCAAGGCCAGGCCAAGGATATTGCGGCAAGGCCAAGCAGCACCGAATTGCAGACACCAACCCCGATACTAACGGCGGCGTGTCCGCGGCCGCCTTGAACGGCGCGTTGATAATAGTGTTCTCGATGTGCTTCCCATACGCGTTCGCCGCGCGCGGCACGGCGGAGCAATGTTATCGTCGCATCCGTGAGATAGTAGAGCGGCAGGATCAATGCCGCCGCCCAATAGCCGTCGCTGGCAAGGTTTAGCAAGAGCCAGCCTAGGATAAACCCAAGCGGAACACTCCCGACATCACCGAGGAAAATTTTTGCCGGATGCCAGTTCCACCACAGGAAGCCGATCATCGCCGCCGCGATGGTAGCGGGAAGCAGGGGATCGATACTGAAAGCCGGGTACTGCACCGCGATAAAGGCGATTCCCATGCTTATCGCAGTGGACTCGACACCCGTGATGCCGTCGATTCCGTCCATGAAATTAAACAAATTTATGAACCACAACCAAATGAGCCCGCCGAGAGCAATGTCGAGTGATCCAGGCAGTAGTCCTTGAAAGATAGGCGGTTTATGGGCGAGCCAGACGAGAGCCGGTACGACTGCGGCGGCTTGCGCCAACAGTCGGGTCCAGGGCGGCAGTGATTGTAGATCATCAACCCAGGAAATGCAGGCCAGTAGCAAGGCGGCGAGTAGCACCGTTGCGATGTCGAATTGTTCCCAAGGGGGTGCGACAATGGCCCATGCGGTGATGATGACGGCCATAACCGCGAGACCGCCACCGCGCGGTATCAGCCCCGTGTGACTTGAACGTTCATTTGGTCGATCGAATATCGCGTTCCGTTGCAAGTATTTCAGAACAAGCCCGGTTGCCACCAAGGTGGCTACCAGGACAAGCGCGGCAACGATGATCATGATCACGCGTAGGCGCGCACGGTGTTCGCGGGGAGCTGTATTTCCATTTCGCGGCCAAGGAGGTTGAGCAATAGCGTAACGCGCTGTTTATCGTCGCCGCAGCGAAATATGCCAGTCTGGTCGCTGAAAGGGCCGCTTGTGATTTCCACGACATCGCCGTTTTCGTGTGGAACCAGCTCCTCGAACTCCACGAGGCCTTCCTCGTTTTCGCGCTTTCGAATCGATTCGACGATTCCCACCGGCACGGCCGAGGGCCGTTCTCCCATCGCTACCAAATAGGACACGCCATGGGTCCCGTGGATCGAATGCCACCGGTCTTTTTCGATGTCCAAGGCGACGAAAAGATAGCGGGGGAAAAGGGCGACCTTGATGTTGTCGATGCGGCGGGCGTGCCTGCGTTCCTTCAGGCGTTGCGGTAGATAGACCGTATATCCCTGCGATTCGAGCTGACCGTGCGCCATTCGCTCCATGCCGGCGCGCGTGTAGACGACATACCAGCGTCTCATGACGTTGCCTCCGGAGACTCGCTTTGACGGCTGATGCCGAGCAGGGGTGGCGTTACAATTCGATCGGAAGAAAGGCTTTGCGAAAGCGTATCGAAGACAGCTTGTGGAGATTGAAGATCTGTAATGATGATCGCGTCGATGCCGCGAAGTTTCTTGGTGGCGGTCAGGACCTTGAGACCGGCGAATTCCTTCGCCTTTTCCGAAGGGGAGATGATGCCCATCAAGGCGATATCATGCTCCATGGCGCACAGCGTCGCGATTTCCGCCAATTCCCCACAACCGGCAAGCGCGATTCGTGTCCAATCGCGGGCGGTGCAATATTCCAACGCATCGCCGCATTGACCGCGCGCACGACGGAAAAAGGTGAACGAGGATGACAAATACTCCGACGTCAGTCGGGATTTTTCTGTAAATCCTTTTGGTGTCAGGTAATAGGCATACCGGTTTGGCGGCACTTGGCTGATTTTGATCAACCCTTTGCGTACGCAGCGTTTGAGATACGCATTGGCGAGGCCCAGCGCGATGCCGAGATCGTTTGCCATGGAACGTTGCGTAACCGTGCTGTTTTCCTGCACCGCGTTAAGCAGCCCAAGGGTGATTTCCGCATCACCTTCCGACGTGTTGCCTGATGTTCGTTGACTGGGCATTCGAGTTCCCGGAATCGGTCGCCATGTTCACGTCGCGAACATAGTGCGTTCAATATATGAACGTCAAGGTTCAAATGATGAACATTATTAGAGTCAGCAACTTGCACGGTTGACAGGATATGCCGTGAAGCGCTAGTTGCGGCTATGAGCCGAGCTGAGATTTCACAATCCTCCGCGCCCCGGATCGCCGTCATCGGACTTGGTTATGTCGGGCTTCCGCTGGCAGTGGCGCTTGCGCGCCATTTCGAAACGGTTGGGTTGGACGCGAACGGCGAACGAATCTTGGAACTAAAGGGGGG
>JAJFJC010000397.1 GCA_021774385.1 Alphaproteobacteria bacterium | reverse complement strand
CGAGGGGTTTGGTGACCCTACTGTAATGCAGAGCTGTTAGCTTTGCAGACAGTCTTAGATGAGCTTGAAGAAAACAACGTGACCCTCGTTGCACTGACGCCGCAATTGTCCGAGCACAATCAGGCGATGATTGCGAAACACGCGCTAAATTTCCATCTCCTGTCAGACCCAGGCAATGAATATGCCGCGAAACTGGGACTACGTTTCAATGTAACGAACGAGGTGAAGGAAATATACGCGGCGTTTGGAATTGATCTCCCCAAATACAATGGCGACGATAGTTGGACCTTACCGGTACCGGCACGTTTGATTATCGATTCAAGTGGCGTTATCCGCGCCACGGATATCGATGTCGACTATACGCGTCGTCCCGAACCGCAAAAAACAATTGATGATGTGAATTCGCTGTAATCGAGTGAAGACACAAACGCGGCTTCGCGCCACCACGCGAAGCCGCGATATTTCTTCAAAGTATTTTTGTCGTTTTCAACGTGCCGCCAAGAAGCATCGATACGATGCCATCCTTTTCCGACAATGGTAGCAGTAGACGCTCATAGCGGTTTAACCTGTGCAGCATCAAACTTGAATCCCGCTTGTCATATTCCGTAACGTCAAGCGACGGTTTTCCGTTTAAGGCGGTGGAGACATATTGCTCCTGAACCTTGTGATCAATGTTCGGAATTTCGTGTATGAAGCGCCCGGTCCAATCGTCTCCCAGCATTTCCGTAATCGCCGTCCCCATGACCCGAAAACGGAACCGAAGCGGCGATTGAACGACATCGGCAAGAATGATATTTGGCAATATCTCAGGCTGAAACGCCACGGGATCAATTTCAGAACGGGAGGGCATCGTCTTCTCGCCGCGCGCCTCATTCCAATATAAATAGAGTGGGCGCAACCCTTCGCTCAAGCCAGCCAGTTCGTCTGCCAAGAAGAAACGTCTCCATTATTTTTGGAATATAGATTTCCAAAATTCTCGGGAAGAATATATTTTCTATTTTAAAGTGCAGCATAATTATTGCAATCACATGAAAAAATAATTCATACAGCATGAATTATATTCGTTATATCAAAGAGTTAAAATTTATCCATTTTTGATAAATTCAATCATCCAGTCTACCCGCTGTGAAACTCACCGCTAAAATCGCAATCCGGGTTGCATTTTGCTCCAGACTCAAAATCTACCGTCGTATCCGGCGTTCCTTGATCGTCATAGCGATATAGAATGAAAATAGCCGCCCGCTATCGGAGAATTCCCCTTATGAAAGTCATCGTGTGCCAGGAATTCGGTTCCTTTGAAAACATTGTCATCGAGGATTGGCCTGAACCGAATCCTGGACCGGATCAAATCTGCGTCGCGCCGATGGCATGGGGCCTTAATTATGTTGATGTGATTATGATTGGTGGCACATATCAACTACGGCCTGAACTACCCTTTGTTCCCGGCGGCGAGGCGGCTGGAAAGATTATCGCGATCGGAAAAAACATCGACGAATTCAACGTCGGCGATCGGGTCATGACGAGCCATCGTCCGGGCGCTTTCGCTGAAAGGGTTGTCGCCTCGTCAGAGAATGTCATTCGCATGCCCAGTTCGATGCCGTTCGAGGAAGCCGCGGGATTCCGAGCCGCCTTTGCAACCGCCTATCATGGTTTGGTCCAAGGAGGCCGGATTCAAGCAGGTGAGACGGCACTTATTCACGGTGCAACGGGGGGCATGGGCCTCGCCGCGGTCCAAGTGGCCAAGCAGCTTGGTGCGACCGTGATCGCAACGGGTAGCAACGACGACAAATTGACGTCCGTAAAGGAATATGGCGCGGATTACACGCTCAATCATAAAGACGGGTTAAGGAGCCAGGTAAAGGCGCTTACCAATGGACAGGGCGTTGATGTCGTCTTCGACCCCGTAGGAGGCGATCTCTTTGACGAGTCGATGCGGTGCATCGCCATGGGCGCGAGACTGGTTGTGGTGGGGTTTACCGCCGGCCGCGCCGCACAGGTGAAAACCAATCATCTACTCATCAAGTGCGCCTCCGTTATCGGAATTCGGGCTGGATCAAATGCGCGCCGCAATCCGGAAGTGGCGCGGGGAAACATGAAAACACTCCTGAACTGGGCCACCGATGGCAGGATCAGGACGCCGATTTCTCATCGTTTTCCATTCCACCAGGTGAAGGCGGGACTGCGTGTTATCGCGGACCGCGATGTCATCGGCAAAGCCATACTTTATCGTGAAAATTAATTAAAACCGGTCATCGTAAAATGCACGCTATCCGGTGACGAAAGCAGTTTACAGCCTCCCTTACCAAGGTTAACATATTACAGATATATCAGTTAAAGAAACATTGGGGCGAGAAGAAATGGCGACCTATACCGGCGCACGCACCATTGACGGCGTAGAGGTCAAGGTGGACGGCGCGCAACTCGACCCACGCACGGATTTAAAACGCTTCACGAACCGCGGCTTCGAATGGACCTATGAAGGCGTTGAACCAAGTCAGCTCGCCTTGGCCCTTTTGGCGCATCACCTTGAAGACGAACAGAGAGCCTTATCCTTGTGCAAGAACTTTATGTGCCAAGTCGTTGCAAACCTTGACAATGATTGGGAACTGACCAGCGACGATATCGATAAGGCTCTGACGATCATCGAAGGAGGATCAACATCATGATGAGCGAAAAACAGGCCGCATTCCGTCGCGAATACCGGTCTCGTATCGATGGTTGGTATAACGGTTATGTCCACATCGCGGTCATCTATGGCATTGGCATTCCCGCGCTCTATGTCTACATGCAGAATATTGCCGCGGTCCAATGGTGGGAATGGCTCACAATCCCAGCCGTTGCGTTATTGTGCAACACATTTGAATGGTTCCTGCATACTTATGTCATGCACCGGCCGATTACGGTCAAAGGTCTACGCCCGATCTATGTTCGGCATACCTTAAACCATCATCAATTTTTCTCAGACAGTGAAATGCGGTTCCGCAATCAGCTTGACTGGCGGGTAACGGTTTTCCCACCTTATGCGTTGGTGGTGTTTATCCTGATGTCCGCGCCTGGCGGCTTGGTGATGGGATATCTAATTTCACCGAATGTCGGCTGGCTCCTGATGTGCACGACAACGGGCATGTATTTGATTTATGAGTTCATGCATTTCTGTTGTCACGTCGACGAAAACTGGTTCGTCCGCTATTGCCCCTTCGTCAATACGCTCCGCCGGCATCACACCGCGCATCACAATTCGCGCCTCATGATGGAGGTAAATATGAACCTGACCTTCCCGATCGCGGATTGGATGTTCGGAACGTCCGACCTGAACCGAGGCCTGTTGGGGCATCTTTTCAACGGCTACAACACCAAGCATCTGAAAACCAATTTGCGCGACCGGCCAAAGACACCCATTGAGGCCGCGGCTCACCCCATTCCGGCGGAATAGATTGATGCCCTTCAGCGCAATGGGGAGGATATAACGTGCCTAATTATTTGAAGATTATTATATGCCTTATCGTGGCGGCGGCCGCGGCGCTGATTTATTACAGCGGCATAAATGCCCGCGAAGTTGTCCTCGGAATCGCGGCCTTAATGATTGGCGCAATTTGGCTGTTCCCGGAAGCGAGTGGTGGGAAAGGAACAACCAACTAGCTCGGCAATTCCTACCACGAAACTCGGTCGAATCTTCCTCGCAACCGGCCCCCCGATTCCACATCCCCCATAACCTACTAATATAAAACGATATTCCAACGCCTCGCCGCTGGCATCGTGTTTGCTACACCGTCTATCGAAGATTGCGACCGCTGACGCTCAGCATCGCAAGTGACGGTGTCCCTTCTATACATGATGGGGTTTGCCATCGTCGCTCGCAGCATCTCGCAGGCGAAGCCTCGGGATGGCATGACGCGGTCACCCATGCCCTAGAAGGGGAAAAAGGTTATGGCAGACAAAGTTGAATTATCAGCAGCAATACGTTCGAATCTACTGACGCTTTCTCGGACGACGGATCTCATCGACCGCACGCAAAATCGTTTGGCGACGGGCCTCAAGGTTTCATCCGCACTCGATGACGCGGCGGCCTTCTTCGCGGCCCGAAGCTTGAGCAACCGGGCCGACGATTTGACCGGCCTCAAGGACTCGATCGACCAAGGTATCAGTACCATCGAAGCCGCCATTAACGGTATCGAGGCAATCACGGAGTTGGTTGAACAGGCCAAGGGTCTGGCGATCACCGCAAAGGCAACCAGCGACACCAACGAACGGTCCTCGCTGGGCGTTCAATTCAACGCTCTCCTGCTTCAGATTGACAGCCTCGGCAATGACGCCAGCTTCGGCGGAACGAATCTAATTCAAGCGACGCCGGACAACTTGACGGTCAGCTTCAACGAGGATAGCTCCAGTACCCTGACGATCAGCGGTATCGATTCATCCACTGCCGCCGCCGGCATCAATATCGCGGGCGCCGTTGGCGACTTTGCCGCGGACACGAATATTGACTTGGCGATTACGGCAGTGAACAGCGCAATCACCAGCCTTCGGACGACGGCGGCGACGTTGGGTTCGAACGCGACCGTGCTTCAGACGCGCCTCAACTTCACCGAGGATTTGGTCAATACGCTGGAAGGTGGCGCCGGCAAACTAACGTTGGCCGACCTGAACGAGGAAAGCGCCAATCTGCTGGCTTTGCAAACCAGACAACAGTTGGGCATCAACTCCCTGTCACTCGCGGCACAGAGTGAGCGGTCAATTCTGGCCTTGTTCGGCTAGCGCTAAACAGTCCACGGCGAGTCTCCCCTTCGCGCCGGCACAAAGGCCGCTTCCCACCGAAAGGTTGGAAGCGGCCTGACCGGTTCGTCTCTCGAGACTCAGCGAAGCATCCCGCGCGCGGTAATGGGCCAAAGGCTCTCGACCGTGCCGTTTCGGATTCCAACGTACCAGTCGTACAGATTAACGGTGGGGTCTACGTGGCCGGGTATGATGCGAACCTTGTCACCAACCTTTAGATCCTGATTGCCGCCGGCAACCGATTTATCGATCGCCAATTTCCCATGCTCATCCGATGCACCGGTAAACTCAACGCCGGGCATTTCCAACATGCGCGGCATGCCGGAATCGACGCTAAGCGCTTTCAGTCCAGCATCGAGCATGGCCCGCTCCTCCGTGACGCGGCTCATAACCGTCGCATAGACAAACAAGCTATTTTCAAAGTCTTGAAAGGCACTACCGCCTTCGACTTGATTTTTCCCATAGTCGACATCCATGAAGACATAGGAGCCAGCCTGCAGCTCGTTATAGATACCGCTCGCGGCTTCGAATTGATAAGTACCTGTCCCGGCGCCACCGACGATGTCGCATTCAAGGCCATTCTCCGACAATAACGCGACCGTATCCTTGGTTAGCGCTATGGCCTCTTCCGCGGCCGCACGACGGTCTTCATAGGCCCTGATATGTTGCGAGCGCCCATGATAGGCCTGCAACCCGCCAAATCTCAGATTTGCCGCCTGATCGATCAACTTTGCCAGCGCCAGGGCTGGTGCGCCCGGCAAAACACCACATCGCTCCGCACCGACATCGATCTCCACAAGCACGTCCAGAACAACACCCGCCGCGCCGGCTGCCTTGTTCAAATCCGCGACATTGTCCGCATTGTCCGCGCATACGCCCACCTTGGCTTGCCGGGCCAGCGCCGCAAGGCGGGCCAACTTCGGCGCACCGACAATCTGGTTGCTGATCAATACATCCGGGACGCCCCCATATACCATCGCCTCGGCCTCGCCGACCTTCTGACAACACGCCCCCACCGCGCCATGCGCCATTTGCCGGAGCGCGACAACCGGACATTTATGCGTCTTGGAATGCGGCCGTAGCTTCGCCTTGCTGTCCTTGATGGCATCGGCCATGCGTTTTAAATTGCGGTCGAATGCGTCGAGGTCGACCAGCAAGGCCGGCGTATCGACATCTTCCATCGCCATACCGACCGTTGCCGGCGCCGGTGTTTCCGCCATGACGATAATCCTTTCTTCTGTGCGCGCCCAGCTTACGAATTCTAATTACCAAAGCAACGCCGCGATGACCATTACGGTGACAAGGGTTAGGAAAACGACGCCATGGAGGCCAAACTCGGAAACTCCGCGGGACAGAAACACGCTGACACCGCAATCGCTAATTCGGTCCCGTATTCCTAGAAAATCCTATGTCCGGGCGCAGCCTCGCCGCCCAGTCATTCGTCCTCGCCGTCTTCTTCCTGCGTCGAGAAATAATCTTCAACGAGCTGAAATATTACCGAGGCATCGTCCGGGGAGCTGACGACCAGATTGCTACCTTCACCGTAAATATTGAGGACATACCCTCGGTCGGCGCAAACGGACTCAAGCGCCGAAACGAAAGGTGTAATAACATTATCGTTGAGGGATTCGGCGTCAGAATACTCCGCCATGCGCGCGAGAAGATCTTCCCGGAACGCCTTTAGGCCTCCCTTGCCTTTTGCCTTTGGAGGACCCTTTGGTTTCCCTCGCGGTTTACCTTGCGCCATGTCGTTTCCTGGATTTGTTTTTGCCGCTGTGCTGTTGTGGTACGGCGAATGCGCGCGAAGCGCAAGCAAGGAAGCATTTCGGACAACGTATTCCAAACGCCCCGCCAGAAAGTAATCGCGATGAAGTTCATACACATTACCGACCCGCATATCGTCCCGACGCCACAAACGCTCTGCGCGCTCGACCCAAGAGCGCGCCTCGCCACCGCGATCGCGGATATTAATCGCCATCACGCGGATGCCGAATTTGCGGTCCTGACCGGCGACCTCGCCTATCTTGGCGAACCGGCCGCCTATCGCGATCTGCGACGCTTATTGGATAAGCTCGAACTGCCGTGCCACCTCTTGGTCGGAAACCATGATGAGCGGACGAATTTCAGAAATGTTTTTCCGGATACGCCGGTCGACGAAAATGGCTTCGTGCAATATGTCGTGCCGACACCAGCCGGCGCATTTGTCATGATGGATACGATGGAGGCGGAAGCCTCTTCGGGAATATATTGCGAAAATCGTTTTGCGTGGCTCGAAGCGCGATTGGCGGAACTGGCCGGTCAGCCGGTTTACCTGTTTCTGCACCATCCTCCATTCGATATCGGGATCAATTCCCTTGATGCCAGCCGACTTCCCGATGCGGATAGGCTGGCAAGTCTCATCGCGCGGCACGGCGATGTCCGCTACATGTTCTATGGTCACGTCCATCGCGCGGTATGGGGGGCCTGGCGCGGCACGCCGACATCGGCGCTGCCGGGTACCAATCACCAGGTCGGCCTGACGCTTGGCGACACGAATGAAATGCTTGGCTCGCATGAGCGGCCAGCCTATGGCGTCGTCCTGATCGAGGACGATTGCGTCAATGTCCACCTGCGCGATTTTATCGACGACAGTCCCCGCTTCCCGCTGCTAGATAAAATGTCCAAGGGTGCGGCGACGGCAGCGGATTTGCCGCGGCCAGCACCCTCGTTCGCGGGCATTTAGCTAATCGCCGCTTCGTCGGCCAGCCAGTCCTTGAACGCCCGCAGCCGTCGATTGCGCAGCCGGTCCGGCGGGAACACGAAATGAAACGGACGCTTGGAGCGACGCGTGGGACCGAAAGGCCGCACGAGACGTTTCGCGGCCAAATCTTCGGCCACAAGCCCGCCGACCGCGATGGCAACACCCAGCCCCTCGACCGCAGCCTGAATGGACAAGTTAAGGCTGTCGAAAGTCACACCGGAATTCGCATCAATTCCCGGGACACCGGCGAAGTGTAGCCACCGTTGCCAGTCTTGCTGTCTCGGCGTGCCATGAAGCAGTGTGCACTGAGCCAAATCGTTTGGTTGCCGCAATGCCGCCGAACCATTGCAGAGCGCCGGGCTGCATACCGGGAACAGATCAACGTCGAGCAGTTTGACGGCATCCAGCCCCGGCCAGCTTTCCGGTCCCTCCCCCACAAGGATCGCGGCATCTATGTCACCACGGGTAAAATCAACCGGCTGCAGCGACGTTGTAAGTTGGACGTCAATCTCTGGGTGCTTGTCGTAAAAGCGTCCCCAGCGCGGTACCAGCCATCGCAAGGCGAAAGTCGGGTAGCACGTTATTGCGACCGGCCTTTCGGCATTTTGCTGAACGGCCCGCTCCGTCGCCGACACGATCCGCTCCAGCGGTTCGCTTACCGACTGCAGATAGCTGCGTCCCAGCGGGGTTAAAAGGACTTGCTTGTGTCGCCGATAAAAAAGCGCTCCACCGAGCCATTCCTCTAATACTTTAACTTGCCGGCTGACCGCGCCGGGCGTGACATTCAATTCATCCGCAGCATGAACGAAACTCAAGTGTCTACCCGCGCATTCAAAGGTACGTAGCGCATTTAGTGGGGGATAACGTTCGGTCATTATCATTCTTAATTGATTTAAACTCACCCAACGATACATAAAAATCGGTTGTGAAGCAATCGAACTACCTTCAGGATTGTCTAAACTCGCCTGGCCTCGTGCTACGTCCCGCCTTTCGGAGAATTGCAATGACCAATACTGCTATCGATACGTCGAACATGTCCCTTGAGGATTGGATCGCGCCCGACTGCCATGGGCTTAATTTTTTCGATATCGACAAGAGTCTTCAAGGGTTGCTTGAATTGCGCATGGACGATGCCGTTCGGAACCATATGTTGCCTCACTATCAACGCTTAGGTGAGGTTTCTGGCGGTCGTTTGGATGAACTGTCCCGGATGGCGGACCGGCACGATCCGCAGTTGCACACGCGCGATGGGTTTGGACGCGACGAGGACTGGATCGAATTCCATCCCGCTTATCGTGAAATGGAAGCCCTTGGCTATGGTGAATTCGGCATCCATTGCATGTCCCGCAAGGCTGGCGTGCATGGCTGGCCGGAAAAGGTCCCGCCGCTCGTCAAATATGTCTTCCAGTATTTGTTCACCCAAAGCGAATTTTCGTTGATGTGCCCGATTTCAGCGACGGACACGTCGGCGATGCTGATCGAACGCTACGGCGATGAGGAGACCAAGGCGCGGTTCCTGCCTCGGATGTGGAGTCAGGATATGACCAGCATCTTCAAGGGCGCGCAGTTCATGACGGAAAAGACCGGTGGGTCCGATGTCGGAAATATCGAACTGCAGGCCCGGCAAGGCGAAGACGGTCAATGGCGCCTCTATGGTGAGAAATGGTTCTGCTCCTGCGCCGACGGTGACGTCGCCTTGTTGCTCGCTCGCCCCGAGGGAGCGCCAGACGGCAGCCGAGGCCTCGGGCTATTCGCCCTGCCCCGGCACCTCGACGACGGCAGCCGCAACGCCTACCGTATTGTTCGCTTGAAGGAAAAACTCGGTAGCCGCTCGATGGCCTCCGGCGAGATCAAGTTCGACGGTGCTGTCGCCTATGCGCTTGGCGATTACGGCGCGAAGAAGAACAGTGGCCTGAAGCAGATGATGGACCAGGTAAACATGTCGCGCCTGTCGCATGGCGTGCGTGCTGCCGGCATGATGCGGCGTTGCCTGAACGAAGCGATGGTCGTCGCGCGCAACCGCATCGCGTTTGGCGAAACGATCATCGACCACCCGCTGATGCGCCGCCAACTGCTCAAGATCATGGTGCCGACCGAACAGGTCTTGTCGGTCTTCACCTATGCCGCCGCCATGATGGCGCGCGCCGAGGCCGGCGACAGTCAAGCCGAGCGTCTGCTACGCATTATTACACCGCTGCTTAAATTCCGGGCCTGCCGCGATAATGTCACGGTTGCCACCGCAGCCATGGAGGCACGTGGTGGCAATGGCTATATCGAGGATTGGGTAAACTCCAAACTCGTCCGCGACGCCCATCTCGGCGTTTTGTGGGAGGGAACCTCTTCGATCAACGCGCTCGACGTCACCGGCCGCGCTGTAAACAAGGTCCGCGCCCATGAGGATTTGGGCGAGGCGTTGCACGAGGTCGTCGAGGACGCCGACCAAGCCCCTGGCCAGTTCCGCGGCGAACTCGCCAGCATGATCGATCAAGCGGTAGCTTTCGCCGACGAAGTCGCGGGCAAGCCTGAAAACGAGCCTTTCTCGCGACAAGCCACGAATGCCCTCTACCACGTCATGAGTGCGTCCTTATTGGCACACGAAGGGTCGGCGCTGGCGAAGACGACGGGTGATGCGCGGCGACTGCTTCTGTCGCGCCTGGTCATCGACCACCGCATGCGCCCACGGGACCCGATGAGTGTGAACGACGGTCCGGTCGAAAAGAACTGTGCAGACTTGTTGCTCAATGATGCTCCGGTCTCATTGGAAGCCGCGACGCAAGCGTTGGCTGGATAGATTGTCGGGGAAACTTTCCGGATTAGGCGTAAATTTACGCACTTATTGGGTTTCATAATTGATTACCGACGCCCGTGGACACTAAGGATACGCGTTCATGGATTCGCGAATGCGCTGTCGGATGACATTTTAAGGCGTATCGCAAAAGCAATGGCGAAGGGTTTCTCGCCAAATTCGCCAGCATGACCGGTGTGGTACGATGTCGTTGATCGACGCGGGACTGCCATAGGGTTCAGGCGGCCAATGCCGCAGGCGATTGTATTCCATGATTACGTTCCGCTAAGCTAGTTTCATAGCCGAATACCGAATGACTTGATGAGTTGATGAAGCCTGAAACCAATTTGGTCCGAACGGCCAAGCCCCTGATGCACGAGCAACGCGCAGCCGAACTCTCGACGGCTATCGCCGCTGGCTAGCTCTATCCACAGAATTATTTTGATCGCGCCTATCCCAAAGAACAGAGAATTAGCAGGGCCGCGATGACGTCAGCCGCCCACGCGAGCACCGAAGATCTTTTCGAACGGTATGGTCCAATTTACCGTTGGCTGGTGACCGGCACTGTCATGACGGCGGCAATTGCGATGGGGTTCGCGTCGTCGATGGTCAATGTCGCCGTTCCCTCGGTAATGGGGGCGTTCGGCGTCGGCCTCGATCAGGCACAATGGATGGCGACGGGCTTTCTTGCCACGATGGCCGCGACGATGCTCTTGAGTTCCTGGTTGATCGAAGTGCTGGGACAACGCATCACCTTCATCGCCGCGATGACGATCTTCAGCACCGGATCCTTCATGAGCGCCACGGCGCCCAATATCGATCTCTTGATCCTCGGCCGTGTCTTACAGGGTTTTGCCACGGGAATTGGCCAGCCACTCGCCATGTTCAGTATCTTCAGCGTATTCCCGGCCGAACGACGCGGCATGGCAATGGGTATTTACGGCCTGGGCAGCGTACTCGCACCGACATTCGGACCAATTCTGGGTGGCATCGCGATCGATACGATCAGTTGGCGGTATCTGTTCTATCTCCCGCTACCATTCTGTGTGCCGGCTTTGCTTCTTGGTTTGATTTTTATGCCGAGCAAGAAACTGGCTACGCGGTTGCCGCCCTTCGACTGGATCGGGCTTGGCCTCGTCTTCTTTATATTGTTTAGCGTGCTTAGCGGTCTCGCCAACGGCCCGCGATGGGGTTGGGACTCCAATGCGATCGTCTTGCGGCTCGTGGGTGGCGCCCTTGGGGTGATCGTTTTTATTTTCTGGGAGCTTCGTGCCGGCTACCCCCTGCTCGATCTTAGTCTGTTCAAGGACAAACAATTCAGTCTCATCATGATCGCGGGGTTCGTCTTTGGCGCGGGTCTGTTCGCATCGGGATATTTCATTCCTGTTTTCGTGCAAACAATCCAGGATTACAGCGCGACGCGCGCCGGATTGCTCCTAGCGCCGGGTGGATTAGTGATGATGTTGTTCTTTCCGCTTGCCGGCCGCATCACCGACTCCATTCCGGCGCATATTCCCATAGCCACGGGGTTACTGATATTTGCAATCGGCTTTTTCCTGATACAGGCGGTGGATGTGAACACGACGTTCTGGGCAATGGTCGCCTATACCGCGATCAACCGCGTCGGTCTCAGCTTGGCAATTCCCTCGCTTAGCGTCGCCGCACTGCGCGCCGTCCCGACGGAGAAGCTGGCGCGCGGTGCCTCCAGCGCGACATTCTTCCGTAATCTCGGTGGTGGGTTTGGTATCACACTGCTAACCGCGTTTTTTCAGCACCGTACCCGGTTCCATGGGGAAGCCTTCACCGCCACCCAGACATCCGACAACGAAACGACGACGCAGTTGCTCAGTGGGGTGGAACGGTTGTTGGCCGAGTCCGGTATACCTGATTCAACACAGGCCGCGACCGCGCTCAATTACTTGTCTGAAGTCGTTCTCGCCCAAGCGAGTACCTTAGGATTCAAAGACACATTTCTCGCCATCGCGGTCGTGGCACTACTTGCGGTGGGGCCCGCATGGCTGATTGGCCGCGCGACACCCCGACGCTAACCGACAATCAAATCGAGCGACGCGTTGTTAATTTGCCGAGCGCCATCGGGGGTCACGACCGACGTTCTCCCCGAGCTCATAGCCCGCCCGCTATCGGAGTTCGCGACAATTATATGGATGAAGAAGACCATGCCCGGCTCCGCTACGACCGTGTTGCCGGCATAGAGCATCGGCCAGTCCATCCAGATAGGCGCGAACGTGGTTCCCATGGAGTATCCACAAGCATTCAGTCTGTGCTCTGAGAACCCCGCCGCATCAAGCACCCGCGCGTGCGCATCGAAAACTTCACTGACAGGCCGTCCTGGCTTGAGGGCTTCCTCGCACGCAAGTAGCGCCTCGACCGTTGCGGTGTGCATTGAGACATGCTCGGAATGTGGCGTGCCGACAACAAAAGTATCCATCGCGGCTGCATGGTAGTGCCGGTAGGCACCGGCATATTCAAGCGTCAATTGATCCTCAGCTTCAAGCTTTCGCCGGCCGGATTTGTAACGGCAAAGCAAAGCATCCTGCCCAGAGCCGATGATGAATTCGTTGCCGGCATAGTCACCCCCACCGCGGAACACGGCGCCTTGCATGGCGGCTAGTATATCGCCTTCATCGGTCCCGGCATGGGCAAGCTCGACAGCCTCGGCCTTAGCGGCATCGGCCAGCGATGCCGCCTTTTCAACATAGACCAGTTCCGCTTCGCTTTTGACCAACCGTAATTTGCTGACCAGGTAAGATGCGTCCGAGAGCATCACAAATCCACCGAGTGCTGCTTCGACACGCTTACCGTTCGCGGCGGTCAGCCCGTAAGTTTCCCACTCAACCCCAAGCCGCTTCCCCGCAAGCCCACGATCCGACAATAATTTGCGAAGTTCTTTCGCCGGTTCGGCGCCGTCACGGTCGACCCAAATGTTGATGTCTTCAATCACGCTGGTGTGTTGCGCCTGGCGCAGGTCCGGCGCTCGCGTTAACAGGAACATTTCGCCATCGGCGCCGAGATAAAGGCACTGGAAGAAGACAAAACCGAAGGTGTCGTATCCCGTCAGGTAGTACATGCTCTCCTGACGAAACATTAACAAGCCATCGAGCCCTTCTTCCGCCATTCGCCCACAGGCACTTGAGCGGCGCGCCGTGAGCTCTTCCCTCGAAAAATGCAAATTTGGTTTTATGAACGACATGGCGCCCTCATTCGGTTGCGGTCGACCGTAACCTTAGCCCAATTTAGAATTGAGGGATGATCTAAATTACCGCGTCCGTTTGTTAATTTCCACGCTACGGCGGCGAATGGTTTCCGGCCAGCGCGACTTGATATAGGCCAGTACAGCCCAAATTTCAGTATCGCTCAGAACACCGCCGAACGCTGCCATGTCGGTTGTATAGTCAGGACCCGCAATCGCAGCCGACCCCTGCTTTGTTATCTGGAATAGCTGTTGGTCGGAATGGTGCCAGGTATGGCCGGATTGGTCATGCGGTGGCGCGGGCAACCTTCCGTCCGGTTTGCGTCGGCGCCATTGAGGTTGGCCTTCGAGGTTTTCGCCATGACAGGCCGCACAATGATCGACATACACCTTTTCGCCACGTGCAACCAACGTCACATCTCCAGCATCGGCGAAGGTCGGGTCACCCTGTCCCGAATA
>JAJFJC010000396.1 GCA_021774385.1 Alphaproteobacteria bacterium | reverse complement strand
GCGCCCATGACCTGCGGCTGGCAGCGCAGACTGTAGGGGTCCTGGACCTTGCCGCACTCGACATGGGAGCGCCGGATTTCACTATCGTCGAGTAGCGCCAGCAGCGCCGCCGCGACATCGCGTTGCCCCGGCTGGCCACGCAGTTCGTGGATACGCGGATCGAACGGCGCGTCCGATCCCAGCGCGGCATCGACGGAGAGCGCACCCGCAACCAACGCCGCCCGAAACACCTGCTCGATCTCGAACAAACCGGCCAGCGCAAGCGCGGTCGAGACTTGCGTCCCGTTGATCAGCGCCAACCCTTCTTTTGGGCCCAGCTCCAGCAGCGAAATGCCTGCATCGGCGAAGGCTGCCTCCGCAGTGCGGCGCTGCCCTGCCATGGAAACATCGCCAACCCCGATCATGGCCGCCGCGAGATGGGCCAGCGGCGCCAAATCGCCGCTCGCGCCGACCGACCCTTGCGCGGGAATTACCGGTAGAATATTGGCGCCGGCCATCCGATCAATTGTTTCGATTACATCCCAGCGCACACCGGACGCACCGCGCGCCAAACTACCCGCCTTCAACGCCATGATCAGGCGTACGATATTGTCAGGCAGCGCATCGCCGACACCGACGGCATGCGACAAGATCAGATTTTTTTGCAAAACGGCCAGCTGGCCGCGCTCGATTTCCGTACTGGCGAGTTTCCCGAAGCCGGTGTTGACGCCGTATACCGGCTCTCCGCGTAGAACGATGTCGTCAATCGTTTGGGCGGCGGCCGTCACCGCGGATTTTGCCGCCCTATCGATCGTAAAGCCTAAACCTCGATAGAGCAGATGCCAGTCGCTCAACGGCGTGTTGCCAGGTGCAATTGTAACCGGGTTGGCCATGGCCTTGGACCCTCGTGGGAGGCGCGTTCAAGCACACGCAACAGAGTTGCATAAGCCGATCACAGCGCATAGAGCAAATCAGGGTTGCCGGGAATCGCTGTAAGCGATTACCATCAAACCTGTGAATCCGGTCTAGTAGAGAATAGTTCCTCAACGAGGCAGATAGATGGAATTCATTCTTCCCCTGGCAACGCTGGCCGTGGCACAGTTGATGGCGGTGATTAGTCCCGGACAATCGTTCCTGGTGGTTTCCCGCACCGCGCTTTCCAGCGGGCGGAAAGCGGCGCTAAGCGTGACCTTCGGGATGGGTATCGGCTCGATCTTCTGGGCCGGTGGCGCGATGGCCGGCCTCGCCGTTCTGTTTCAGCACGCCGGGTGGATTTACCTCGTTCTTAAAATCGCCGCGGGTCTATATCTGTTGTTTCTCGCGGTAACCTTGTGGCGGCATGCGCGGGACACCGTCGATGCTTCGCAAACCGGCGCGCACCAATTCAATTTCGGCGCAGCGTTTCGTCTCGGCTTCCTGACACAAATCGCCAATCCGAAGGTTATCATATTCTTCGGCTCGATTTTTGTGGCACTACTCCCGGCGCAACCGCCGCTTTGGGTAATGGTGGTGACCTTGCTCATCGTCTTCACGAACGAGACAAGCTGGTACGCGATCGTTTCCTGTCTGTTTTCCGCGAAACGGCCGCGCGGCGCTTATTTGCGCGCCAAGCCTTGGATCGATCGTACAATGGGGGGATTGCTGGCGATAATTGGCGGCAAGCTGATCTTTGATTCCCGTTAGTATATCAGTTGTAATTTTGACGCCAGCCAACGGGAACCGGTAAAGTCCATGCCATCAGCAAGGCGAGGAGAAAAGCGAATGCATGTCGAATATATCAAGGCGATCACCGAGCGTTACGGCAAGCTCGGTTACACGCCCTATCAATGGTATCAGGCCGAGGAACTACCCGCATTCGCGCCCCTCAAAAAACCGATTAGCGAAAGCAAGGTCGGCGTTCTCTCGACCTCCGGTGCCTATGTCGTGGGACAAAAAGCCTATTACTACAAAGACGACGCCTCGACCCGTGCGATTCCGAAGGATACGCCGAAAGAGAAAATCCACTTTTCGCACATCACCGAGAACTATCTCGAAGGACCGCGCCGGGACCCGGCCTGCATGATGCCGACGGAAGCCTTACGCCAGCTCGAGGACGAAGGCGTTATCGGCGAAGTGGCGGACGACATCTTCTCCTGCATGGGCGGTATCTATTCGCAACGGCGTGTGCGAGAGGAACTCGCACCGGCCCTGCTCAACGCCTACCAAGCGCAGAACGTCGACGCGGTTTTTCTGATACCCATGTGACCGGTGTGTCACCAGACCGTGTGTCTGGTTGCACGTCACCTTGAAGCCGCCGGAATCCCCACATTTTGCTTGGGAAGCGCCCTCGATATCCTGCAGGCAGGCAATCCGCCGCGCGCCGCATTCGTCGATTTCCCACTTGGCCATACCGTCGGCGCACCATTCGAGCCAGACCAGCAATATCAAATTGTGCGCGACGGATTACGGACATTTGAATCTATTGAATCGGCGGGAGACATCCGCCACCTCGACGCAAACTGGCCGGCCGGCGACAGCTGGAAATCCAGAGCCGCCGATGGCGATGGCGGCGACACCCGTGCGCCACGCGACATGACGCCGCGCTACCAAACCGAGGAAGACCGGCAATTGGCGGAAGCGGGCGCGGCGGATTAGTCCGCCGGTCATGGATTGGGAAATCATCGCCCGTGCGGTTCACGTCGTTGCGGTCGTGTTATGGATCGGCGGCGTGGCCATGGAAACGATGGTCATCCTCCCAGCCCTGCGTAGCCTGGATACCGACGAAGCCCGTGGCCGCATGTTCAGGGAGATAGAGCGCCGGTTTGCGCCGCAGGCCCGCGTCACCACGCTACTCGTCGGTGCGACCGGCTTTTATATGCTGCATGCACTGGACGGCTGGAGCCGTTACGCGCAGCTAGAATATTGGTGGGTCCACACGATGACCCTGATTTGGTTTTTCTTCACCCTCGTGCTCTTCGTCCTGGAACCCTGGTTCCTGCATGACTGGTTTCATCGCCGCTTCGAACGGTCGCCCCAGAGCACGCTATCCTTGATTTTGGGACTGCACAGGGTCTTGCTGATCGTCAGTCTGCTAACCGTGCTTGGCGCCGTCGCCGGTGCGCATGGCACTTTGTTCTTTAGCGGATGAAATGGAACCTTGCCACGACCAGCAGCACCGCCTTACGCTGAATTCAACGCTACACGTTAATTCGGCAATCGAAGCCGCCGATATCCGCAATTCGGAGCCATGGAGGCATTTAGCATGACCGCGACAGACCCCAACCGCGTGATTTTAACCGGCGAAAACCCCTTCATACGTCTCAGTGCCGGCGAGGGTCAGCCGGAAACTTGCCAGGCAAGTTTTTGGCGCATTCTGTTCTGTCCGGCCGGACCAGGACATGTGTTGTACTACAAGAGCGAAACGACAAACGATCAGTGGCGCATTTATGCCGACAACATCGCCATGGCGCGTTGGCTGCAAAATACCGTCCAGGGTATGCTCAATGCGGAAACTGCGGATACGTCGATCCCCGTCATCGAAGCGGACTTCAGTAAATCTGGAGATCCCGCTTACTTCTGGACCGAGACGATCCTGTCTTCGGAGGACGAGATCACCATGACCTGGCACGATATGGGCGACCCGTTGCTGGTTCACACCGCACCGAACGAGCCGCCGGGACGTAAATACGGCGTATGTACCGTTCTGATCCCGGCAAGCGGCGCGCGGCTGGTTCACAATGGCGTACAAGCAGCGGGATTGCCTCTGGCGACCGAACGTGACGGCCGCCCCTTCAGCACCTGCGCCTTGGCATTTTCCGAAAGCTGGACGGAAGAACGGTAACGCGCGCCTTATATCGTCGGCGGTGCCATTTCTGTGGGATCGGTTTTGTGAACGCGGCGGGTCATGAAGGTGCCAAGCCCGGCCGCGCAAACCTCACCGTTCACGTCATGCACCTCGCAGCGCACGACGGAGGTACGTGAACCGGCGCGGATCACATCCGCTGTCGCGGTCATGCGCGGTCCGGTCGCGGCAGCAAGGTAATTTACCTTCATTTCCAACGTCGCCATCGGCCGTAACCGGGTGTCGTAGTTCCCCCCGGCCGCTGCCGTCGCCATGGCGATATCGATCAAGGCCGCGAGAACGCCGCCCTGCACGACTTCACGCAAGTTCCGCATATCGTCCGTAATATCCAATCCGACCACCGCGTGGCCATCCTCCATGACTTCGTATTCTACGCCCAGCCATTTGCGGAACCCTTCATCCGGCATCCTATGTCCCCTACATCCTTTGAATTGGTGTGCGATCATTTAACATCCGCGGATCAAATATCATATTGCCGCGCTCAGGCAGACCCCGTTGGACTAATTTCCGAACGCTGCCCCGCTTTGTTCACTTCGATTTTACTTTAATCTTCACGATCTCCGCGAGCATTTGAATGCGCGCAGCATTCTACACGCGCAGCATTCTACACGCGCCGCAAAATCCATCCACATGGGGAAATTTCTAAGTAAACCCGAGCCTTAGGCATAAGGCCTAGAAAGGCTTAGGTTTTGGTGCGCTTAGAGGGTGAAACCTCGAACACGCTTTTTGAGACCTTAGCAGACTGGGAAGAGCAACTTAAGCATCTCGATGTAGATTTTGAGGAGATTGAGGATAACTCGGCAGGTCCGTCCGCGCCCGATCTGGGAGGGCCGCAGCTATGAGCAAATTGCCCCCTCAATCGAGCAAGACAAGGTTTAATCTTTCAGCATCATCGATCCGCCAACAAAAACAAGAAGAGACCGTCCCGTTTTCGCTGCGGCTGACGCTGGCGGAACATGAGCGGCTCAAACGCCTGTCCGCCGGCATGTCGATGGCCGCCTATACCCGCAAACGATTATTTGGTGAGAACGCGCCCCAGCGCCAAACACGCGGCAAGTTTCCCGTGGCAGATCATGCGACGCTTGGGAGACTCCTGGCGAAGCTTGGCCAATCGTCTCTGGCGAGCAATCTGGCTGAGTTGGTGATTGCCGCCCGCAGCGGATCGTTACCGTTGACGCCGGAGACGGACGCCTTTCTGCACGCCGCCCACCGTGAAGTCCTCACCATGAAAAAGATGCTGATGAGCGCGCTCGGCATCCGGGAAGAGTAGCGCCATGATTTTGAAAGCATCCCAACGCGGCGGAGCCAAACAGCTCGGCTTGCATCTACTCAAGACCGAAGAGAACGAGCATGTCGAGATCCATGAAATACGTGGATTTGTATCCGATAATATTGTCGGAGCATTGAAGGAAGCCTATGCGATCAGCCGGGGCACCAAATGCAAACAATTCATGTTCTCGGTGTCGCTCAATCCGCCCGAGACTGAGAAAGTCGGCATTGATGTTTTCGAAGACACCGTGAACCGTATCGAAGAATTGAACGGGTTGACCGGCCAGCCTCGCGTGGTGGTATTTCATGAAAAAGAAGGTCGCCGCCACGCCCACGCGGTGTGGAGCCGGATCGATGCGGAAAGCATGACAGCGGTCAATCTGCCGTTCTTCAAAGCCAAGCTGCGGGATTTGTCGCGGTCCTTGTATTTCGAACATGATTGGACGATGCCGTGTGGCTTGATGGACAGCGAAGCGCGCGATCCCCGTAATTACGATTTGGCGGAATATCAACAAGCGAAACGCATGGGCGTGAATGCCCGTGATCTCAAGGCCGAGATGCAGGAATGCTGGGCGGTATCGGATTCCAAGGCCGCCTTCGCACATGCCCTGGACGAGCGCGGCATGATCCTGGCCAAGGGCGACAGGCGCGGTCATGTCGCCGTGACTCATGACGGCGAAGTGCTGTCCATTGCGCGCTATGTCGGCAAAAAAGCCAAGGAAATTGTAACCAAGCTGGGCGCGCCGGATGAACTATCTTCGGTCGATGAGGCCAAGGCGCGTATAGCCCAGGATATGAGCCGCGCCTTTAACCGTCATAAGGACGAGGCGCGCGAGAACCACGCCGTCCAAATGGCGGAGCTGGACGAGCAACGCCAAACGATGACGGCAGGGCACTGCGATATGCGTATGAGGCTGGATGCCGCACAGCAAGACCGTAGGGCACAAGAAACGCGGCAACGGCAGGAACGCTTTAACAAGGGGCTACGTGGGGTTTGGGATAGGCTAACAGGCAAGCATTCGCGGCTGCAAAAAGAAAACGAAGTCTTGGCGCAAGCAGCCTTGCAACGTGATCGTCAGCAGCGCGATGCCGTTGTCGCAAGTCAACTTCACGAGCGCCGCGCGCTTCAGGTTGAAATCCGCAAAGCGCGCCAGGGCAAC
>JAJFJC010000395.1 GCA_021774385.1 Alphaproteobacteria bacterium | reverse complement strand
ATGAGCACCACTAGAATAATCGACCGCTGTCAGATGCTCTTCGACGACCTCGACTTCACCGCGGTCCGCGATTGGAAGTCGGCCGACCCGGCGCGGAAGGTCATCGGCTTCATGCCGGTCTACATACCCCGGGAGATCATTCATGCCGGCGGCATGCTGCCGATGGGCATTCTCGGTGGCGGTGATCAGCTCGAAGTCATCCACGGCGACGCCTACTATCAAAGTTATATTTGCCGCATTCCGCGCTCCACCATCGAACTCGGCGTTACCGGTCGGCTCGACTTCGTGGACGGACTGCTGTTTCCCAGCATTTGCGACGTCATCCGGAACCTGTCGGGCATGTGGAAACTGATGTTTCCGGATGTCTATGTCCGTTATTTCGACGTACCGCAGAACTATAAAGATGAAATCGGTGGCAACTACTACGTCAACGAACTGCAGGAGTTGCGCAGCGGATTGGAGGAAGTCGCCGGCCGCAAAATCGGCGATGATGACATCCGACGTTCGATCGCCGTTTATAACGAGAACCGGCGTTTAGTCCGCGACCTCTACCGGTTTCGCGTCAAGGCGCCCTGGAAAGCACCGTCCTCGGAAGTCTACTTGTTGCTCCGTGCCGGCATGGTGCTGCCGGTCGAGGAACACAATCAGTTGCTTGTCGATTACCTTGCCGCGGCGGAAAGCCAGGATCGCGCAATGCGGGACAATTGCCGCATCGTCCTGCAAGGTTCCTTTTGCGAACAGCCACCCCTGAACCTGATTAAGTCGATCGAACTGGCGGGCTGTTACATCGTCGATGACGATTTCATGTTGGTGAGCCGGTGGCTCCTCAACGACGTGCCTCTCGACGGCGAACCGATGGCCAATCTTGCATCCGCCTTCCTACACGGCTCGATGGAGACCGCCGCCAAATACGAACCCGATGGCGCGCGTAAAGGCTCTTACCTGGTCGAGACCGTGCGCGACAATGCCGCCGAAGGCGTGATCTTCGCCGCCCCCAGCTTCTGCGATCCGGCGCTGCTCGATCGGCCAATGCTGGCCAAGGCGATGACGAAAAACAACATCCCCTTCATCTCATTCAAATATGCGGAGAATTCCGGCCAGATGCAGCCGATCCGCGAGCAAGCAGGCACCTTCGCCGATTCAATCAAACTATGGAGCGACGCATGAGCGCGGATAAAACACCTGTCGAGGTGATCAAGGAACCTTCGATGCTCAAGCAGAAGGCCATGATCGCCGAGAACTATCGCCGGCTGACCGGTGCCCCCGAAAGCGGGCGGAAAGTCGTGTCGACCTACGTGCCGGGCAATCTGAACGAGCTGATCATGTGCTTTGACATGGTCAACAACCTGCCGGAAATCAACGCGATCCAGAACGGCATGAAGCAAAAAAGCCGCGGCATGATCATGGAAGCCGAGAAGATGGGCCATTCCGAAGACGTCTGCACCTATGTGAAGGCGGATATCGGCATGATGGCGAAGGGTAATCTGGCGCCTAACGGTGAGCCCTTACCGGCGCCCGACCTGCTGCTGCTGTCCTACACCGGCTGCTTCACCTTCATGAAATGGTTCGAGCTGCTGCGCGACGAATATGGCTGCGAAACCGTGATGCTGCAGGTGCCCTATGAGGGCGATGGCAAGGTGACGGCGAATATGCGCAACTTCGTCGTCAAGCAGCTCAAGGAAGAGGTAATCCCAACCTTAGAGCGGATCAGCGGCGTCAAGTTCGACATCGACCGGCTGCGCGAAAATTTGCGCCGTTCGGCTGCCGCTGAAGACGATCTCGTATGGGTGCTGCAAAGCGCGAAGAAAAAGCCGTCGCCGATCGACGCCTATTTCGGTGGCGTGTTCTATATCGGGCCGATCTTTACGGCTTTTCGCGGCACTGACGATGCGGTCGAATATTACCGCTTGCTTCGCCAGGAAATCGAAGCCCGTATCGCCGCCGGTCAGGGCCCCATCACGCCGGAAGGCAACATGGGGCAAGAGAAATACCGCCTTGTCGTCGAAGGGCCGCCGAACTGGACCAGTTTCCGGGACTTCTGGAAGATGTTCTACGACGAAGGCGCCGTCGTCGTTGCCAGCACCTATACTAAGGTTGGCGGCGTCTATGATTTCGGCTTCCGGCATAATCCGGACAACCCGCTCGAGTCGCTCGCCGACTACTGCCTTGGTTGCTACACGAACCGCAACCTGCCGCAGCGGGTCGAGATGATCGAAAACTATATGAACGAGTACGAGGCTGATGGTTTCCTGATTAATTCGATCAAGAGCTGCAACAGTTTTTCCGCCGGCCAACTCCTGATCATGCGTGAAATCGAGGACCGAACCGGCAAACCCGCGGCATTCGTCGAATCCGATCTTGTCGATCCGCGTTATTTCTCCAAAGCCAATATCAAGAACCGGCTCGAGAGTTACTTTCAGATGATTGATCAGAAACGCCAAGGCGCGGCGGCGGCCTAACGGGAGGATACGAGAATGAAATGTTTTGTCGGAATTGATCTCGGTTCGACCACGACAAAGGCGGTTTTGCTGGACGAGGACCGCAAAATCCTCGGCGAAGGTATAACCAATTCCCGTTCGAATTATGCGACGGCGACCAAGGTCGCCAAACTTGAGGCCCTGATTTCCACCCGTCTCAACCTGTTTCGCCGGGCGCTCGGCGTGTCGGGCGAAAGCGAGGCGTTCCTGGATGAAATGGTGCTTAAGTTTCGTCACGAACAGTTTCTCGAGCAGTTGGAAGATTTGCATCAAACCTGTGCGGGCCATGTGACGGTGGAGCGATTCCCGGAAAATGCGGTGGCGGTGCGAGAGGTGCTGGATACCGTCTTCGAACGATTGCGAGTCGACAGCGTGGAGATTTTTGCGCCAGGCGCGCCACGGAAGTCGGACTTTTTCCGTGATATCGCGGGTTCACGTTTCATGCGAATTGGCGAGGACGTCGCCGTCGAGTCGGGGCTACCCTACGACGTCCTGCTGAACCTCTATGACAAATCGATTATCGCGGTCGAGAACCGGCCGCCGGGTGGCAATCTTGGGGAAAACTTTCAGCGCGCACTCGACGCGGTTATCGCAAATGCGCCGCAATTCAATATCGACGCTGGCGCGGCCAAGGAGTCGATGGCCAAGACGCTCGCGATCGAGCTCGAGGAAGCCTACACGGTCGGCACTGGTTATGGCCGTGTGACATTACCGTTCGATAAGGATCACATTCGTTCGGAAATCCTGTGCCACGGCCTCGGCGCTCATGTCATGTATCCCGAAACGCGAACCGTACTCGACATTGGGGGACAAGATACAAAGGCAATTCAAGTTGACGATGCCGGCATCGTCGAAAACTT
>JAJFJC010000394.1 GCA_021774385.1 Alphaproteobacteria bacterium | reverse complement strand
CCGCCGTGCGGCGGCCGGCAGCAGATGTCGACCGGCTGTATGCCGCCGCTGCCCGCTCGCATCTCCGCTGGCCAGACGACCCCGACGCCGGCCCGCGGCCCTACCCGGGGCCGCTCTACTGGGACCTGGAGACCGACCCCGGACGGACGGGCGCCCCTGTGCCGTTCGTAGGCCTCAACCGGCGACTGGCGCAGGCGTACTGGAAGACCTTTGTGCCGCGGCGCGGTCTGCGCTGCTCGAGCTCGTCCGAGATCGGGATCCGCGTCATGCGCGAGCTCGAGGCGCACGTGCACCCGCCGGCGCCCCGACCGCCGGTGCCGATCGAGTACGAGCACTACCGCGACAAACTGGGCCGCCGGCGCCGGCGGCGCAAGCGCTCCTCGCCGCCGCCGGCGGGCACGCGCCGGCCCCGCCGCCTGCGACCGCACCACTTTACCCGTGCCATCCTCCGGTGGCTCGAAGAGGACGGGCTGGTGCCGATCGGCGTCGAGGTGCCCATCTGCGACCCGGCCCTGCGGATCGCCACGCGCATCGATCTGCTCTGCCGTCGCACCGCGGCCGGCGCGGCCGGCGGGCGCACCTGCGTCATCGAGGTGAAGACGGGCCAAGATCACGGCATACAGACGCCGCAGGGCAACATGGGCGGGGTGCTCTCCGCGCTACGCAGCACCCCCTACAACCACATGGGCACCCAGCTGGCCGGCCAGCTGGCCATGATGGAGAAGGTCTGCGGCTTTGTCCCGGACGAGTGCGGCGTGCTCATAGTCAACCGGCGCCGGCGGCTGCCGCTCTTCCGCCCCCTTCGCCCAGAGCTTCGTCGTGCTCAGACGAGCCTCTACGCCGCCCTCGGGCCACCGCCGTGCGCCGGATCACGTGACGGTCCCAGGTCGGTTAGGCATTGATTTTCCTGGCGACTATCCAGCACAGGCCGCGCCGCCGCCACCGTCGCCGCCGCACCGGCGAGTCTGGCGTGGGCGGAAATGTCCGCAGGCCGTCGCCGTCTCCTGTGCGCCATGGTGCTGGTACTGCTGCTAACGGCGGTGGTGGTGGCAGCCGCCGCGCCCCCGGCACTAAAGCCGGGCGCCGAGATGCCCGAGCTGCGCGCAGACTCGCTGCGCTCGGACCGACAGCCCTTCTTCCCCCACGACTACTTTTCCCTGCCGTTTCCCCGCGGCCCACCGCCTGCTGGCAACGGCCTCTCGCCCCTTTCCCTCTTCTCTCGCCAACGCCTGGAGCGGCTGCCGACTCTGCTGAGCTGGCCCCTGCCCGCCGGCAGTGCTGCGCCGCCGTCGTCGCCGGGGACGGCGGTGATCAACCACCCCTACGGCTGCACCGAGCAGAGCCGCACGTACCAGGCGCCGATCGCCGGGGCGCAGGCGCGGGCGTTTGCGCGCCTGGTGCGCGCAGGCTACCGCGTCAATCTCGTCTTGGACGATCTGCCCGCGCTGAGCCCGCGTGACGGCAGCGAGCTTCGGGTGCAGCGTCCCGGTGATGCGGCCGGCGCCGGCAGCCTGCCGGTGCTGGACCTGGACGCGGGCGGGACGATCTACCGCTACGGGCACGCAATTGGGGCCCAGCTGGTGGCGGAGACGCCCGCAGACGCGGACGCGGACGACGAGCGCGCGCCGGCGTCGCCCACCCTGCTGCACAACCACCTCCACCTGGTGATTGGCCTCGGCCAGGACGACGTCCCCGTTGCGCTGTTTAGCCAGAGCAGCTCGCGGCGGAGCTGTCTCGACCCGCGCCCGCAGTACCTTGTGCCGGCCCCGGGGGGAAACGGCACGATCGCGGTCGAGTGGACGGTGCGCGCCGAGGTGGCGCGGCTGGTCTCTGCGCGGGCCGGCACCGAGATGCTGCGCTGGTCCCGGCGCTGGTACCTCTACGCGCGGCTGCTGGACCAGGACGACGACAGCACGCGGTGGCTGCTGCTGGTCGGCGGGCTGCTCGTGGTGATCCTGGGCGTCTCCCTGCTGGGCTGCCTGCTCCGGCGGCGGGTGCGGATCTCCTACCAGCTGCTGGTCGACGACGATCCGGCCGAGCGCGGCGGGGTGGGCGGCGAGGACGACAGCTGGGCGCCGCGCCGGCTGGACTGGAAGCACCTGCGCCGGTATGCCTTTCAGATTCCGAGAAACGTCGCGCTGCTCTGCGCCCTGCTGGCCACGGGCCTGCACCTCTGGGCCATGTTGACCGTCCTGCTGCTGCTGGCCATGCTCATCAGCGGCCCCTGGACCACCGGCAGGCTGTGCCGAATCCTGCTCGTCCTCTACCCGGCCACCGGTGCGCTGCCCGGGGCGGCGCTCGTGTTTCTGCAGCGCTCCTGGTCAATGGTACCGGGCAACCGCGCGCTGGGCTTTCTGCTGTTGATCTACCCGGTCTGGCTGGGTCCCCTGTGCGGCCTGTTGGTGGCCACCTCGTTCCGCTGGCTGGGCTGGGTCTCGCTGCTGTTTGCCCTGCTGGTCTGCTCCGGCCTCTGGGCGGTTTTCTGCGCGAGCGCCTGGATCGGCCATCGCGTGGCCCTGTGGCAGGGCTGCGGCTGCTCGGCGCTGCTGGCCCGCAGCAGCGCGGCGCACCCGCCGCAGCAGCACCCGCAGCCGGACCGGTCGGGGCTGTGCGTGCCGAGCGGCACGGGGCGCGCCGTGGCGCTGCTGGCGATGCTGATGGTCAGCGGCGCGGTGAGCTTTGTCACCATTGCCTGGCCGGTCTACTACGCCATCTCTGCCATCTGGGGCCACCGGCTCTTCCTCTGGTTCGGCGTGATGGCGCTGCTCTGCCTGGTCAGTCTGCTGCAGAGCGGCGTGATGAGCGCGACGGCGGTGTTCAGCCTGCTCAGCGGCGGCAACGCCTCCTGGTGGTGGCCTGCCTTTTTTGTCGGCGGCGCCGCCGCGCCCTTTGTCCTCTTCTTTGCGCTGGTCTACGTGCTCGTCGACGCCCACATCAGCGATCCCCTCACCCTGCTCTTCTTCGCCGCGGCCTCCTCCCTGCTGGGCTGGGCCGTCTTTCTGCTCCTCGGCTCGGCCGGCCTCGTCGGTGCCTACACCTTTGTCCTGCTGCTCTACCGGGGCATCCGCTCAGACTGACCGCCGCCGCCGGACGGCGAGTGACCGGATACGCGTGTCTGGGGCAGTGTGTAAATTCCCGGTCTTCTTAACCGGGCCGGCCTAGCCCGCCATCCCCCAGCTTGTTCGATTTCACCCGCAATGGGGGCACACGCGGAAATTCTCGCCGAGCTCATCGCGCGGATGCGCCGCCTGCTCCCCGGAGAGGCAAACCTGCCGTGGGGGCCCATCTTTGAACACATCCTCGGCCTGCCGTCGGACACGGAGCCGTTCCCCTGCAGCAAGGCGCGCTTCTGCAGCTGGTGGGTCTCTCCAGACGCCGCCCCGACCAATGGCCGCCGACTGCCCAGCCGCCGAGACGCGGTGGACGCGGCCGTCGTCGTCTTTCTCCGGCGCCCGGCCACGCCGTACGACCTGGTCGCACGCCTGTGCCACCTGCGCGCCCTGTGCGCCATCTGGCGGACGGCCAGTCTGGCCGACGTGGCGACCCAGCTTGGCCTGACGCTGGCCCAGCTACGCGGTGCCCTGGAGTTTTCCGGCGGTGGCGTGCCCCGAGCGCTGCGCTACATCGCGCTGCTCGACCCGGTGCTCGCCCTGCATCCACTACGTGCTGCACGGCGCCAGTTTCTCTCGGCCCGCGACGACTGCGGCGCCGCAGCCATGTCTGAGCCCGGCAAGCAGGCGCTACGCATGCTGCGCCTGGCACGCATGCTACACCAGCGCCAGGGTCCCATTGAGCTGCTTCCCAGTCGTCCACCGGACCGCTGGCGCAACGTGCCGTTGGCGCTGGCCGGCACGGGCTACACCGTTGCGCTGGGCCGCGGCCCACCAGATCGCCTGGACACGGACTGGATTGCCGTGTCCAAGCGCCTCGACTCGACGGTCCGGCTGCCGGCGCTATACACGGCCAGCCGGAACACGGTGGCCGGGCGAGACGCCATGCTGCCCGGCTGCCTGTACGCGGTGCTGCTGCGGGTCGAGCCGTGGCGCACAAGCAGCGGGGAGCTCCACGGGGCACGCACCCTGCTCTACATCGGCCAGAGCACGCGCTGTGCCTTGGAACGCCTGCGCGAGCACCTGCTGCAGCCGCGCACCGGCTCCATGCTCGACACGCTGCTGCGCTGCCGCCTCCGCGGCACTGGCCGTCTGCTTGTCAGCGACTTTTGCTGCGTCCAGCTGCGCACCGGGGTCGGGCGCGCCGCCGACCTGCTGAGCCTGGAGCGCGCCGCGATTGCCGCGCACGCGGCCGTCGGCCCACGCGGCGCAAACCTGCGTGGCTAAACGGTTGGACCTGGCCGGCTGTCTGTCCGGTCGACTGTATTTAGGCCGGGTCACCCGCCCGTCGCCCTCTCCCGCCCCGCCCCGCCCCGCCCCGCCCCGCTCCGGGTGTTTTCACCATGCGCCACCAGAAGCGGCCAGCGGGTGCCCCGGCCGACCGCGAGCCGGTGCCCAAGCGTACGCGCAGCAAGCGCAAGTGGGTGCGCGACAATGAACAGCAGGTGCTACGCATCGTGTCCGGCGGGGGTGCCTGCGTGGTGATGCGCGAAAACCACCTCGCAAGCAGCTTTTACGCGGCCGACGCGGCCGAGCCGAGCCTGCAGCCTGCGCGGGTGCGGGCGGTGCCCTTTTCCGTGCCGGTGTTTGCCGAGTACCACTGCCACAACTGCGCCGGCCACGAGTACGACAGTGTCGACAGCGATGCCAGCGAGTGCACCGACCACGACAACCATACCATGCGGTATGAGACCATAGACCCCCAGGTGAAACGGGGCGTCTTTGCGCCGGTGCTCTCTGCCGACCTGCGGGACGCCACCTGGTTGGACAGCCAGGACGCCTTTGCGGAGGCTGCCGAGGAGACGGGCTGCGCAGACACCGTCTACGGGAAAGACGGCCCATACGGTACCACGTATGTGCCCGCCCTTCTGCTGGTCTGCCCCACGCGCTGGGCCGCCGGCGAAGCGGCACGCAAAGAGCGACGGCAGGTGGCAGCTGCCGAACGGGCAGATGACACCCGACAGGCGGAGGAGCGGCAGCGGGCAGAGCAGAGGCGAGCCGAGGAGTACCGACAGGCGCTGCGCGACCGCCAGCAGGTGAAACGGCAACGCGCAGAGGCCTTGGCCGAGCGGGCCAAGCGGCAGCGGCGCGACCCGAACGATGCGCGCCACCTCCGTGCATTCTCCCGTGGCCTCATCCGTGGCTTTGCCGACGGTCGGGTGCGTGTGGAGGCAGCCTGGCGCGCCGCCGAGTCGGCCGGCGAGGACCCCGAGGCCGCGGCCATTGCGGTGGCCCTGGCCACGCCTCCGCCGACGCCGCCCACCCCGCCGCGGCTGACCACCGGGAAGGCGCGTGCGCGCGGGCCACCAAAGAAACGTATGTGGCCGCAGTAAACACGCCTTGTCATCGTGAACCAACCCGCTGGCATTTAGGCGGCTCGGTGGCTCCCGTCGGTGCCACCCCGACCGGTCCTTTTTTTCGTCCCGCCGCCCACATGGCCGCCACGCCTCCCGTCTCCACCGACTGCGCCGCAAACCCTCTGTTGTCGGCCGAGCTTTGGTTGCATGTACTGGAGGCGCCCACGCTGTCCTTCGACGACCTGCACGCAGCTGCCGGCGCCAGCCGCCAACTGCGCGCGCTGGTGCTGCTGGCACTGCGCCGCACCGGCCACCTGGACGCGGCCATGCTCAGGGCCGCCCAGCGGCAGCAGGTGGCATGGCTGCACACGCTGCTCGCGGCCGGTGCAGATGTGCACGCCTGGGAGGACGTGGCGCTTGTCGTGGTGGCCAAGTTCGGGCACACCGCGACGGTTCAGCTGCTGCTTGAGGCCGGCGCCGACGTGCACGCCCGGAAGGACACGGCGCTTGTCGTGGCGGCCGATAGCGGCCACGTCGAGACCGTGCAGGTGCTGCTTGAGGCCGGCGCCGACGTGCACGCCCGGAAGGACGCGGCGCTACGCGATGCGGCCGATAGCGGCCACATCGCGATCGTGCGCGCGCTGCTCACGGCCGGTGCCGACGTACACGCAATGGACGACGTGGCGCTGTGCTACGCGGCCGAGAGCGGCCACCTCGAGACCGTACGCGCGCTGCTCACGGCCGGTGCCGACGTACACGCAATGGACGACCTGGCGCTGCGGTTGGCGACCGCGGACGGGCATACCGACGTGGTGGCGGTGCTGCGGGCTGCGTGCGGTCCGTAAACGCACGGCGACCCGTGAAAATCGGCCGGTTGATCGCACCGGTGGCCACTTAAGCCGCCCGCCCGCCCGCCCGTCTGTCCATCCATCCGCTCGCCCGCCCGCCCGCAAAATGGACACGGTCGCGACCCCTTCGCCCGAATCGCCCACCGCACTGAGCGACCTGCTTGTGCGTCCATGCAACGAGTGGCAGCCGGCGCGGTGGCAGACCGAGTTCTTCTCCGAGGTGAGCCAGTGGCTGGACCCGCAGACCCCGGACACATGCGACGACCAGGTGCTGTACGCAGCCGCGAACACGGGGGACGGTATGACAGAGGCGCTGCAGGCCGTGGTGGCCGCATACGCCCTTTCCGGCCATCCTGGGCCCGTTGCTGTGTTTTGCTCGAGCCAGTACTTGGCCTGTTGATTCTACGCTGGTTTCCTGCGGCATCTCAGGCGCCTTGGTGGCGATGAGTGTGTCAAGGGTGCCGGTGGGTTTGAGCACATACAGCTTACGACCGGGCCGCAGATCAGGGTCTACAACGCCGCCAGGCCGCCGCGGGGGTGCGGGAGTGCGGCACTGTTGGTCGCAGACCGGTACGAGCAGCTCTGCCCGTCGCTGACGACAGAGGTGCTGGGCCCGCTCCTCTCTCGTCCAGACTGTCGGCTGCTTTGTGCCGCTCGGCGGCCCGCCGAGGATGCGGTGGTAGGTGTTTAAAGGATTTACACCGACACACCCATCTTCTCCCCGCACACGGCCGCCTCGAGCTGAATAACCGCCCCCTTTCCGATCACACGCTCTCGGCGTAGCTGCACGGCGGCCACTGCCGCCTCCATGGTGCCGAATCGGTGCGTGTAAGTGTACACCCGTCCGTCGCTGCGCTGCGCCACTGTTCCCTCACAAAGCCATCGGTGGTCGTCTTCTGGCACGGGGATGAACACGAGAACATTGACCAAAAACATTGCGCGAACGGTGGGTTGGGGGGCGCGGGGAATGAAGCTGCCAGTCAGGCGTGGACACTGGTGGGTTTTATAGAAAAAACAACTGTTCCATCCGCCGAAAGAATGTTCTACGCTCCCGCGTCCGCACCCGCCCGGTCTTCCGCATCGACCGCGACTACGGTCTCTGTTGGCTCGCCCACACCCCTCCGAGTACACGAAGAACGGGCCGGGCCCGCCGTCGGGCCCGCTGCCGCTGTCGCCACTGCCGCCACTGCCGCCACTGCCGTCGCCGGTACCGCCGCCACTGTATGATTGGGCGCCGTCCGTGCTGCTACCATGGCAGAGAAGCACTTCTTCCAGTACTGTTTGGATGCTTTGGTCCCATAGAGGGAGATGAACGCCCGCATGTCGGCGGTCAGCCCAAGCTTGTCCCAATCTGACCCGTGAAACAGCGCATGGGCAAGCTCGGAAGCCGCGGTCGCAGCGGGTCCGGGTCGGTTGGTATTCCGCCGCATGGAGCACGTTAGCGTCATGAACATGACGATGCCCAAAAGAAGCTTTCCGTCTGCATCCATGTACGCCAGGCCGCGAACCCCTGGTGCTGTGGGATCTTGTAGGAAGCTGGTCACCTGGACTGTCACCGGAGGATCGTGTTCCAACGCCTGCACAAGTATCGACTGGCACATGGAGGAAAAGGCCACGTCTGGGTCAACGTCGAGAAAAGCAGTAACAAACTCTGCTACCGGTACAGGGGTCGCAGCAGCCATGGCGCAAGATGCAGTGGCCACACCGCGCGCGCGCGCGTTTTATAGCGGATGGAACATTGCGGGGTGGCCGTGGAACACGCCACCCGGGCGAACTGGTCTGCCACATCATTTCCGTTTGTTCCAATCCTTGTACTCGCGCCGCAGTCGCCTCTTCCCCTTTCCTTTCCAATAGACTAGCAGCAGGCGTGGCGGGCGAGCGGAAAATGACCGTAAATCAATTATATGGCCATCGCAGGCGACTGTAATTATCCGCGGGCGCGTGCACCGATCGGACTTTTCCTACTCACTCTTCACTCTCCGCTGCTGCGCCCTGCTCAATCTCTAGCTGCATCGAGGGGTGCGCCGCCTGGAACGCGGCAAAATGCTCGGGTGCCACGAGCCCCGCCGAGATGAGCACGATGTGCCGGTCGGGCACCCGGCTGCTTGCCAGCGGCGCCAGTGACAGCGGCTGGTTCAGGCCGATATCAGTCGCCGTCTGGCGACAGTCAATGCGGAGCTCTTGCAGCTCAGGGCAGGCGGTGCCCACCGCCGCGATAGTCACCGACACGTCGTGCATGCAGTCCGTAAGCACAAGGCTGCGCAGAGCCGGGAGGCTGCACAGCACGCCGGGATCTGGAAGCCAACAGCTCTCAGCAACCAGCTGGGTCAGACCACGGCCCATGGGGAATATCTCCGGGTGCGGGCTGAGATTGCCATTCCGCACGCGCAGGTCCCGCAATCGTGGACACTTGGACAGGTCACAGCGCCCTCCGGTCCACACAGGATCGTTTGGGGCCAGGTAGTTCAGGGTAAGCGTTTTCAGCTGCTGCCCGCTGACGGCGGCTGGGCCCGCTTCTGGGCGGAGGTGTAAGATGAGGGTTTGTATGCTGCCCGTGTCCAGGGAACTGGGACTGCCTGCGCGGCTATATGGAGCGTCCAGACAGGCGGTTTTGAGACCCGGGAGGGCCTGGATGATCGCGTGCAGGGAGGGCGCAGTGATGAGACCATTCCACTGTCCTGACATCAGGGTCAAGGCGGTGAGGTTTGGGAAGTTGGCCCAGTCCATGTGGGGAAACAGAAGACCCGGCAGCCCCACCAGACTGAGGTTCGCCAGGCCGAGGTGGGGGCGGTCGAGCCGCCACGTGTCGTCGTCCCAGAATGCCGACGATCCCGACGGCAGCCTTTCCACGAGCTGGGTGTGGGGGTCGATGGCCCGCCGGCGGACAGTACACTCGACATGGACGCCCCGCTCTGCACAGCACAGTGTGCCGCGGATCGCCGATGCAAGCGCATGTCCAGACTCTAGCTTCATCTGCACACGGTGGCCGGTCAGGCGACCCACAAGGACCTGCATATCGGCATCGGCCTCCACCGTTACCAGGAGCGTGCCCGTGAACCAGCGGGTCAGGTCCACGGTCGGCAGACGGTAGCGTCCCATAGTGTTCGCATTGGCACGGAGCGGGCCCCACAGGAACCGGTCAGACACGATCCGCCGCCAGCCGGTGCAAACCCGCCGCAATCGGCAGAGGTACCGCCGCCCGGCTTTCTCTCGGATGCGCAAAATCCTCTTCTGATCGGTGGTGCCGGGCGGAATGGGCGTGTCGTAAAACAGGTTGTGCAGGCCCCATCCAACAATCCCTAGTATGAGCTCGTCCGCCATGTCGTCAATGCACGCAGCCGAGCGAGTGGCGGTCATGGCGGTCATGGCGGGCGTCGAGTGCGCGGAGGGGTGACCTGGCCAGGGCAGCTAGGGTTATATGGGCGAGGCGCGAAGACCCCGCCCGCATGTTCCCGCGCGTGACATGGTACGACGCGTCGGTGTTTACTGTGCCGCCGCCGCCGCCGCCCGCGCCTCCAGAATTCCCCGTGCTAGCAACCGCAGCTTGAGGTGCTCCGCCGCCGCGGCCGCCTGTGCGGCCAGCGCTGGCACGGTGTACATGTAGCCAATCAGGGCTAGGGTGTGCGCGTCGTCGCTGGCCGGCGGCAGCTGAGTCGGCTCGGCGGTCTGACAGCGGGCCATCAGGTCATAGGTGCGCTTCATCCGCTCCAGCTGCAGCGTTCTGCCCTGCTCTGCGTAGCCGCCGGTCACATCTGCCGGCGGCAGCGTGAGCTGCACGGGGCAGGTGCCCCGGGGGAACGAGACCAGCAGCCGCTCCCAGCACGTCGAGACCGCATCGGCGGTCGGCTGGGGCCAGCAGCGCGCGTCGAGGGTGGTCTCAAGGGTGGTCTCAACGGCGCCGTGGTACAGGACCAAGAGGACCGCGTAGGGCTCAACGAGCCCTGGCTGCTGCCGCATTGCGAGGCGGATATGGTCGGGTAGGGGGGACCGTCGCGGGGGAAACCACCGTTCCAGCTGGGCGCGCGCAGCCCGAAAGTGGTCGCCGCGTTCTGCGGCCAGAAACTGTCGGCGCAGCTGCTCGTCTGCGGTGCACAGCTCGGCCGGGGTCGTCAGACACTGCACGGCAAAGACGGCAGCGCAGGCGTTGTGGCGCAGAAAGGTGGTGCGTCGCAGCAGTTCGTTGTATTCCGGCGTGTTGAGCTCCACGACCACCGGCGGTTCTCCGCGCTCTGCCCGCTCCTGCTGCATCTGCCCAATCGCCTGCTGGCCGGCCTGTGCGGTCAGCGCCTTGACGTAGGCAGGCGGCAGCGTGTCTTCCACCCTGGAGAGAATGTCCTGCATCCAGTCGGTCTGCGCCCGGCCGTCGTCCATGGTATCGTCCATGGGGTCTCGGAGGGAGCCTGGGGAGCCCGGTGGTCGGCTTTTAAGGACAGCTGGCGCCGACCGGTGATTGTTCTTTGCGCCGTGTTCCGTGGCCGGACGGTGTCGGCGATTGGTAGGGCCCCGTGACAGGAAACGGTGGTCCGTACTCGCGGGTGCACACCGCTGAGTGGATCCTGCCGTAGTAGCTGTGCCAGCGACAGGCAGCTGAGCAGTAGGCGACCACACGGCAGCCACTGCAGAGAAAACAGGCCCGCGGGCGCGGCAGGGGTCCGCTGCAGAGCGGGCAGATGCGTTCCGTGTCCGAGGTGTCTGTTTGGGCAGAGGGGGGCAGCGCTGCCATGTACGGCCAGGCAATCGGCCCGGCGACTGGGCACTGGGCAGGACGGGGGCGGCGTGGGTTTAAAGTGTTTATTTTTTCCTCGCCTCCCCGCTTTCCGTCGGCGCCTCCTCCGCCGGCGGCGTCTGGCTCAGCTGCGCCGCCGCCTCGCTGCGCCGTGGCACAAAAATCGGGGCTTTCCGCACGTCTATGCGAGTGGGCAGCTCTGAGCAGATGGACGCACGACGACCGCGTTGCCGCCGCCGTTCCACCGCCGCCGCGGGCGCCTGCGGCGGCAGGGTGATAGGAGGCCATTTTGGCGCGTCACCGCTCGACTTGCGAGAGCCGGCAGAGCTCCGCGAGGTGACCGAGTCGCCGTCCACCGAGCGCCGCCGCCGCCGGCCCGTGGCGGCGTGTGAGACCGTGGCGATGCGGTGTGACTCGGTCGGCGAGGTCAGCGACGCCGGCGCGGGACCGGCAGCCACTCGGTCGGCGGCACCGGCATTGGCGCGACCCTCTGGACAAAACTGGCGCGGGGTCGTGATTACGTCCTCTTCCTCTGCCTCTTCCTCTGCCTCTTCCTCTGCCTCTTCCTCTGCCAGGTGGTCTATCCGACGCGGTGCGGGACAGGCCGGGGGAAGCTGGCCGCCCAGCAGGGTGGCCGAAGACGTGCAGCCGGGCGGCAGCGGGGAAAAGAGGTCCTGCAGCGCACCAAGTTCCACGTCTAGGCTCTGTTCGAGGGTTAGATTAGACGATGTCTGCTCGGACGACCCTTGCGATGCATCCGCAGCGTCTAGGTGGACCTGGTGAGTGGTGTCGAGCGGCAGTCGGAGCACGCTCTGTCCAGGGGATAGTGCCGTGGGACCCGGCACAACAGGCACCAGGCACGGTGTCTCGCCGGTCGGTTTGTTTTCCAGCCGGGTAAACGGAGGCGGTGGCATCGCCGTGTGACCGACAGTGCTCGTGCTGCTGTCCTCGCTGTCAACCGAGCGACGCGGTCCGCCCGGAGGCGTGGTAGTTTCTGTTTCGCTGGTGGTCTCCCGGACACCGTCCGCGGTCGGAAGCACTGCATACCCGGGCATCAGGTAGCGCACCACAAGCCACTGGCGCCACTTGCGCAGCGTGGTCACCACCCAGTTACTACACCGGCCCAGCAGAGCGAGAAATGCCCCGAGACCCGCGGCAAGGCTCGTGTCCGAGACGATGGCGCCCGTGTCCAGGGGCACGCCGTGGCGAAGATAGGCCAACAGGCGGCCTATCGTGCGCACGGCGTACCAGAGGCCGACCAGTGCCACACCAAACGTGGCCGCGGTTGTCAGGGCGGCGCCGTAGTATGTTTTTGGGGCCGGCTCGCTGCGGGCGTACAGATCCCCTGCACGCAGCACTCCGATTCCTTCCCGCCGCCGTCGTTCCGCGGCGCGCATCGCAGTCGTCGTCGGCTGCGGGCCCAGCACGACTGCAGCGGCCATCCGGGGGATTATCGGACACTTGTTTTATTTACCCTCTCCGCTTGCGCTGCCGCGTAGTCGCCCCCCGGCGTGTCCTATTACGCCCAGCGCCCGCGCCCTGCCCGGGCACGGGACAATCGTGCGTATAGAAGCAGTTCTTCCCCAGTCGACACCCCCCGGCGCGTCGCATAAACGGACATGGCTTCTTCTGGTCGTGACGATCCGAGGCGGCGCCGGCACCGTCGACGTCGTCCATGGGCGCCTCCGTTTGCTTGTCCCGACCAGCGGCCGCAGCGGCAGCCTTTGTTGCGGCGGTCGCGGCCGCTCGGCGCTTTCGCGCGCGCTCGCGCGAGCGCTCGCGTTCGCGTTGCACAGCGCGCCACACGGGCTCATCGGGCTGGTCCTCTGGCGAACTTGGCGCACTGGCGGCCGCCGACGTTTCCTCTGCCGCCGCGTACTGTGACAGAAAAGACCGGGGGCACCGGGAGGATGTTGCCCCCTCTGCGCTGGCCAGGCTTTCGGCATATCGGGAAGGACCGATGATGGGGTCGTCGGCCGACGGGGAGGAGTGCGGCGGACGCGCCGGTGGGGCAGCGTTGGCGACATCCGCGGCCGTCCTGCCGACTCCAGGCGCAAGAAGTTGTTGCACCGGCGAGGCCGCGCGCGCGCAGAGAGGCCCCAGACGAAAGGTGAGCGGGGTGGGTCTGCCGCACATACTGGCACGCGTCGAGGAGTAGTAGTGGTGGTGATGCGACCCGAGCCCCTTATATCCCCGCCACCGGTCCCTGGGCCGCCTGTGTCCTTGGCCGGTGCGTGTTCTTATCCGAGTATTCTTCTCCGACGGCCTTGGTCGGCAGCCCGTGTCGAGCCGGGAGATTGTCGGTCTATATCCGTGCCAGCGCCTGCCCTCTATCGGGCTAGCCTATACTGGGATACAATGGCGCAGATGTGCAGCATGTGCCAGCGACCGGCCGTGTTCAGGTGTCGCGGCTGCCCGTCAAGCACCGTGTACTGCACGACCGACTGTGCCCAGAAAGACTGGGAGGCCGGGCACTGGCGACTGCGGCACGAGCCTGTGGCGGCAGCGGCAGCGTCGTCGCCAGCGCGCCTCTGGGTGGGTGATCCGGTGGCGCGTGCCCAGCAGAACACCGAGTTCCGCGCGCTGCTGTTTACCACGGAACGCGACCAGCCCCGGGGCGGCGACCGCCGGGGGATGCAGGCATTTGTGCAGAGCCTGGCACCCGAGCAGGCGGTTCCGTTTGAGGTGCACGATGACGGAATTGACCAGCTCATCGTGCTCACGCAGGGCAGCGTCCTGCTCCGCCTGCTGCGCCCAGACGCCGCGCCGCGGCGGATCGAGGCACCTGGCGCCTTTATGGTACCGAGTGGCATGGCCCACGGGTTTGCGAACGAGAGCACGACAGAGGCTGCCAAGTTTTTCACCGTCTACTCTGGCATTGCCCACCCGGCGGCGGAGACGGCGGAGACGGCGGAGGCGGGAAAGTAAACCATGCCGTGGTGGCCCCTCAGACGGTGTGCCCCTGCCCAGCTGCTGCTGCTGTCCGCCGGTCGTCCAACAGAACCGCCAGATTATATCTCCGATCGCCGCCGCCACAGCCGTGTGTGTGCGCTGCGTTGTTAGATTCTTGCATGTGTGCTCCCACCGGCGGTTCCGCCGCCTAGCCCGCCCGGTGTCCCGCGCTCTCCTCTCGCCCAGACTGCGCAGGCGTTCCCGCCGGGCCCCACCGTTTGGATCGCTGCGGCGTGTGCCTGCATGTGAACAGCAGCCGTCGCGATACAAGCTGCCAGCCGTGCACCGAGCAGCTGTACACCGTGGAGTGGACCGATGGCGGCGGCGCCGCGCACAGCGTGCAGTTGCGGGCGCGACCCGTGGCGGGTGTCGAGGCGTACTACGACTACGACGCCCCGGGTCGCCGGCGCTCGAGCAACACCGGCCTGGAGGAGTCGGGCACGGCCCAGGTGGCGCTGCTGCGGGACGCCGAGGGCCGCCACTCGCTGCTGCTCCAGCTTGACGCCACCCGCGCCGACGGGGACAATGGCGGCGCTGGCAGCGGGGGCTTTGCGCGGATGGCGCTGCGCAACGCGACCTTCTCCGGCACCCGGCTCGAGGTGGCTGTGCGCGACGACGGCAGCGTCGACCCGCTGAGCGAGGATCCCCGTGACCAGCTCCAGCTGCACGCCTCCGGCGAGCTGGCCGCCAGCCTGAGCTGGGTCTGGGGCAAGGACCAGACGGACGGCGCAGTGCTGCGCGGCCTGCCCGAGGGGCACGACCAGTGCTTCACCCTGCAGACTCTGGACTGCAGCGGCCTCGAGCGGATCCGCCTGCAGAGCTGGGTCGCCGACGAGTGGGTGCAGCCGGCCGACGCGGCCGGCGGCCTGCCGCCCTTTTCCGATCTGCGCATCTGTGCCAAGTGTGCCTGGCCCTGCGTCGTCCGACGCGGCCTGGACCTCTACCGGACGCCGGCGCCGGCCCGTGGGCACGGTGCCGCGGCAGGGCTTGCCCCCGGGCACGCAGAGACCTTTGTCGACTTTGGGGCCCCGGGGGCCCAGCCCATTGCCGACAGCTTCTTTGACGTGCACACGGCCGCATGGGCCGGTCGCCTGCGCCTACATGGCTGCCCGCTGCCGGGCGCGCCCATTGGCGCCGCAGACACGGCCGTCGAGCGCCTGGACGATATGGATCTCTCTGCGGCGGCCGGCGCCCACGCAGAGACCCGGCTGCGCATCGCGGCCCTTTCGCTCTGCAGCCTGGAGCCTGTGCGCGCCCTGGACGCGTACGGCCAGCTGCACAGCCTCTGGGACGTGCACGTTTGCCTGAGCAGCAACGTGGCCGGCCGCGGCCGCTGGCTGACCCCGGTGAACGGCAGCAGCGCGCAGCCGCTCGGCCGGCTGGAGGCCTGGGCAGACGGCGGATGCTGTGCGGCCGGCGACGCCGACGCCACGGGCACCTACGAGCTCTGGCTGCCGGTGCTGCCGCGGTTCACCTTTACCCGGCGGCCCGAGCACCACTACGGGCCGCCGCCGCCGCCGACGGTTCGCGTGCTGGACTTTGGCGTCGAGCAGCGCGAGCCGCTGCGCTTCCACTCGAAGCGGGGGCACTTTTCCCTCGACGCGCGCCGCTGGGCGCCGCCGCCGCTCAGCGGCCAGCAGCCGGCGCTGCTGGACCACGACTGCGCCGAGGGCACGGCGCCGCGCGGGCCCGTCCTGCCGCTGAGCAACTTCTTCCCGCTGCTGCGCAGCCAGCCCTGCCGGCCCAACCAGACGGCCAACTGCACCGCCGACCGCTCTGTCCTGCGGCCATACCGCCAGAGCTGGAAGGCAGACGGTGGCGAGGCGGCAGGCTGCCGGCAGGATCGCGACTGCGCCCGGGGCTACCGGTGTGCCATTGAGCACGGCTACGGCCACGGCGGCCACCGGCGCCACGAGGGCACCTGCGTGCCGGAGACGCGCCAGTGCGCGGAAGCCGGCGACTGTCCGGCCGACCACGACTGCCGCCGCGGAAGCTGTGTCTGGTCGACGCCGCGGTGCCGCAGCGACTACGACTGTCAGCCGGCAGAGCTGCTAGAGTGTGGCGACTATGCACGCTGCCGGCGGCGTCCCCTTGTCTGTCGGACCCACGCAGACTGTGCGCGAGGCCTGTACGGCGCCGAGGTGGGCCCCTACGGCGTGCTGCACCACGGGCGAAACCGCAGCTGCTCGGCGGCAGAGGGTGTCTGCACCGACCAGCCGACCCGCTGCAGCCGCCCGGCCGACTGCCACCACCGGCCGCTGACCAGCTGCCTCACGGAGCAGGGTGTCTGCGGCCGGCACGCGCGCCACTGCGAGCCTGACTCGGACGATGACTGTCTGGCCGACGAGATCTGCGACGGCCACGGGAGCTGCCATCGGCGCCCGTCCCAGTGCTTCCACGACAGCGACTGCGCCCACCTGGCGGGCGCCTCGGGGCCCCACCACTGCCAGGACGAGCAGTGCCACCGCTCGCCGGTGCCGTGCGCCGCTGACGCAGAGTGCGACCACGGCGCGTTCTGCACCCAGCACACGCCCCGCACCTGCAGCTTCCGGGCACCGCAGTGCAGCCTGGACGAGCACTGTCCACAGTACCACGTCTGCGGCGAGGAGGGCCGCTGTGTGCTCTTTGCCCAGACCCCCTGCTACGCCGACGGCGCGGCCGCTTCCGGCTACCCGACCCTGGTCGGCGGCGGTGGCCACCACCGGTCTCTGCCGCCGCCGGGCGGTGTGGAGCACTGTCCGCCGTACTACAGCTGCTCGGAGCAGACGCAGCGCTGCGAGCGCGACCCGGCCCTCCTCGTGCACAGCTGCAACGACTGCCCGGCGAGTCATCTCTGCACGCCGGGCGGCGACGGCTGCCGGCTGCCGACGCGGTGCACCGTCGACGCCGACTGTCCGGGGGTAGCGCACGAGTGCCACAGGCGCTCGGGCAGCTGCCGGCTGCGCCTCGGGGCCTGCCTGGACGATCGCCAGTGCGGGCCAGAGCACACTTGCTCGCCGGCCCGGAGCCGCTGCGTGCACAGCGGCTACGTGGATCGACCGGTGCGCCTGGTCGCAGCACAGCAGCTGCTGCCGCTGCTGCCCCGCGGCGCCTGCCGGCTGGACGCGGACTACGACGGGGTCTGCGACGAGGCGGACAACTGTCCGGCGCACGACAACGCCGCCCAGCACGACCACGACCACGACGGGGTGGGCGACGCCTGCGACAGCTGCCCCCGCCACTACAACCCCTGCCAGCACGAGGTGCTGGACCGCTGCGGCGAGTGCCTGCTGCCCGAAGACCCCCGGTTTGACGGCTGCCTGGGCCGCGACTGCCACGGCACGCTGAACGGCACCGCGGCGGTGGACGGCTGCGGCGTCTGCTCGGGCGGCGAGAGCGGCCACACGGCCGAGAGCGATCGCGACTGCGACAACGTCTGCTTTGGCACGGCCGTGCTGGACGGCTGCGGCCAGTGCGCCAACGGCACGACGGGGCGCGTGCCCGAGGCCGACCGCGATGAGTGCGGCGTCTGCTTTGGCGCCGGCCGCGACCTCGACTGCGCCGGCGTCTGCTTTGGCAGTGCGGCAGAGGACGGCTGCGGCGTCTGCTCGGGCGGCACCACCGGCCACGAGGCAGAGAGCGACCGTGACTGCAAGGGTGCCTGCTTTGGCACCGCGGTCGAGGACAGCTGCCAGGTCTGCGCCGGCCGCAACCTCACCTGTGCCCGCTGCCCCCGGCGGAACCACGAGCGCCGTCTCAGCTACGAGTGGCGCCACTACGAGGCGCCGCGGCGCGGCGACAGCGGCGTGCTGCGCCTGCTGGAGCTTGACGATGTGCCGGGCGCTTTCAACCTCAGCGACCCCACGCCCGCACCCGGCCTCGCGGAACTGCTGCAGGCCGCGCAGCAGGCCGTGCCGCAGCTGGGCGATCGGGTGCTGCTGGCGCCGCTGCTGGACGCCGCCAGCGGGCGCGTCTACCTGCTGCAGCTCGTCGACGCGCTGGCAGACTACAGCGACGGCGCGCTGGACGGCTACATCTTCTCCTACGGCCAGACGCCCGACGTGCCCCGGCTGCACTCGAGCCAGGCGACCGGGGAGGTCACCTGGGACCCGTGGAGGCTGGACGGCAGCTTCTCCCACCGCTGGCCCGAACACACGCCGTGGCGCGGCATGCTGATCGGGCCCCTCGCCCTGGACGGCTGCCTGACCCTGCAGTACGCCCACGGCGCCCGTGGGCTCGAGCACGGTCTGCTCCTGCTTGGCGCCCCGCCGCTGCCCGAGCACGGCGGCCCCGCGCGGCCGCCGCCGCCGCCGCCGCCGCCCCGGTATCCGCTGACCGGCGCTCCGGCGCCGGTGGCGCCCCTCTCCGTCTATCCACCGGGGCCGCCCGCGCTGGCGGTGGAGGCGCACCGGACGCCGCTCTACCAGCAGCACAATGCGGACCACGCCTCCCTGACGCTCTGTCTGCAGTGCCGCTGCCCGTGGCGCGACGCCTGCGGCGTGTGCGGCGGCGACAACTCCTCGTGCGCCGACTGCTTTGGCGAGCCAAACGGCGCGGCCCAGGAGGACCAGTGCGGCGTGTGCGGCGGCGACGGCCAGTCCTGCCTCGACTGCGCCGGCGTGCCGCACGGCCGCCGGACGGTGGACGAGTGCGGTGTCTGCCTGGGGCCGCGCGACCCCGGGCGCGACACCAGCTGCGTGCCCTGCTTCCGCAAGGTCGTCAGCGTCGAGTGGCGCCGCGGGGGCCGCCGCCACTCGCGCCAGCTGCACGCGCTGCCCATCGATCCCTGGGTGGCGCCGGGCGCGCGACGCAACGCCTCCGAGTGGTACCGCGACGAGGCCGCGGCCCTTGCCGCGCCGCCGGCGCGCCAGCGCCTGCTGGTGGTCAACGACGGCCGGCCGCACCTCGTCGCCCTGAACGGCCCGGGGCTGCCCGGCGGCGGCCGCGCCTGGGTCGAGCTCGCGGGCACGTGGGGCGGACAGGGGGTGCAGGTTGAGCATCGCGACGATGTCCGCGACCGCTACCTCTGGTCCTCTACGGACGGCCTCGGCAGCATCGAGTGGCGCTGGGCCCCCCACCGGCGCGACGGCGTCGTGCTCGGCCCGTTGCCTGCCCAGACCGACCTTTGCCTGCACTGGCGTCTCAAGGCGTCCGAGGGCCTCGAGGCGCTCGAGCTGCTCGACTGGAACGCGCGCCACGGCGAGCTGCGCAGCCGGCTCCTGCTGCCGCTCGAGGACGAGGAGCAGCAGCACGGTGCCGCGCCCGTGCTGCTAAAGATCTGCTGCCGCTGCAACGCCACCACCGACTGTGCCGGGGTCGGCGGCGGCCTCAGCACCGAGGACCAGTGCGGCGTGTGCCGCCTGCCCGACGACCCCGCGCGCGACACGACCTGCCTGGACTGTCTCCAGCAGCTGCATGGGCCGGCGCTGCTGGACGAGTGCGGCACCTGCCGCACCTCGGCCCAGGACCCGCTCTTCAACGCAGAGTGTCTCGACTGTGCCGGCGAGCCGAATGGCGCGGCCGTGCTGGACGAGTGCGGCCAGTGCGCCGGAGACGGCTCCTCGTGCGCCGAGTGCCCCGACCCGCTGCACTCGCACCACTTCCGCTTCCGCTGGCTGAACCTTGCCGCCGGGCAGCACGCGGGCGCCGAGCTGCGCGTCTCGCCGCTGCAGTACGCCGGACCGGACGCGGCCAGCTTTTACGGCTACAGCCCCGGGGACCGCTCGGCACACCTGCCGGGCGGCCTCGAGGCGGAGGCGGGCACGCAGCTGCTTGCGCTGCTGCACGACGCCCAGGGGCGCCACTCGCTGGTGGTGGTCAACGGCCGCCACGCGAGCGGCGACCACGCAGAGACGCTGGCCGCGAGCCTCTACTGGAACGTCTCGCACGTGCTCGGCGCCGGCACCGACCTGCTGGTGCGCGACGACCCCGCCCCGGGCGACGAGTACGCCCACGAGCTCCCGACGGGCGTCGGCCATGCGCGCTGGGAGTGGCCCGGCGACGAGACGGACGGCCTGGCCCTCGGGCCCCTCCTGGTCGACAGCTGCGTCCAGCTACGCTACGGACCCTGCGCCCACGCGCTACCCGGCGGGCTGCAGGTCGTCTCGCAGGCGCACGATGCGCAGGAGGGCGACATTGATGTCTTTGAGCTGCCGGTCCACTCGCACAGCCGCCGCTATGACCAGCTGCTAGAGGTGTGTAGCTTCTGTGACTGCCCCTGGCACGACGCCTGCGGCACGTGCCACGGCAACGGCTCTGCGTGCGCCGGCTGCGACGGCGTGCCCAACTCGGGCGCGGTGCTGGACGCGTGCGGCGTCTGCGCCGGCGACGACTCGTCCTGCCTGGGCTGCGACGACTGGCCCAACTCGGGCGTGGTCGAGGACGCGTGCGGCGTCTGCGGCGGCACCAACGCAACCTGCCTCGACTGCCACCATGTGGTCAACGGCCCCCATCGGCTCGACGCCTGCGGCAAGTGCCTGCTGCCCGGCGACGGCAGCTTCAACGACTCGTGCCGCGGCTGCGACGGCGTGCCGGGCTCTGGCCGGGTCGAGGACGCGTGCGGCGTCTGCGGCGGCGACTCGTCCTCCTGCGCGGGCTGCGACGGCGTGCCCAACTCGGGCCTTGTCGTGGACCGCTGCTACGTCTGCGGCGGCGACAACTCGTCGTGCGTGCGCTGCCCCCAGAGCGGCCACCGCGTCGTCTACCGCGCCCGCTGGCTCTGCGACGGCGGAGAGCAGTGCGGCGACGACAAGGAGCTTCTGCTGGTGCCGGTGCCGGTGCCGGTGGGGCAGAACGCCTCCGAGTACTACGACTATCGCGACGGCAGCTCCCACTCGGGCCTGGAGCAGGCCGGCCACGAGGTGCTGGCGTTTGCCGAGGAGCACACGGGCCACACCGCCCTCCTGCTGCACCACGGCGCCGCCGAGCCGCGGCCGGTGGGGCCGCCCTACGCGGCAATGGACCCGCTGAACGGCGGCTGGTCGGCGGGCGGCGGCGGCCGCGTGACGCTGAGCATGGACACGCTGCGCGTGGCCGGGCGCGGCATGGAGCTGCTGGTGCAGAATGACCCCCGCGCCCAGCCCGGCAGCCGGGACCGCTACCGCTGGAACCCGCGCACCGGCCTCGGTCGCTTCCGCTGGCGCTGGAACCGGCACACCAACGACGGAATGGTCATGGGCGCGGTGCCGTTTGAGGGCTGTGTGCTGCTGAGCTGGCGCGAATTTTACGGCCTCGACAACCTCACCCTGATCAGCCACCACCCGGCGGGCGTCCATCGCCACGAGCTGCCCCTGCATCCCGGCAAGGCCCTGCAGATCTGCTCCTGCTGCGACTGCGCCTGGCGGGATGCCTGCGGCGTCTGCCACGGCGACAACTCTAGCTGCCTGGACTGCGCCGGTGTGCCAAACGGCCCCGGGCGGCGCGACTACTGCGGCAAATGTCGCCCAGACGGCCGTGTGCCCCCGGCCGATCGCCACCATCGCGGTGGCCGCCACGAGGACTGCAGCTGCCGCCCGCCGCACCGGCCGGACCGCTGCGGCGTCTGCGACGGCGACGGTACCTCCTGCCTCGACTGTCGCCAGCGCCCGTGGGGGCGCTGGACCCGGGATCACTGCGGCCGCTGCCGCGGGCCGCACGACCCGGCACGCGGCCAGCCGTGCCGCGGCGGCGGCGACGATGGCTACGACGGCCCAGACGAGTACGGCGGCGGCGGCGGTCGCGGCTCGCCGACCGGGTTTGCTGACGACGACAGCGACCTGACCGGGCAGCTGATCATTGCGGCCGGTCTCTGCCTCGGCCTCTTCCTGCTGCTCCTGGTCTACTACCAGTGCCGCCGCTGGATGTGGCATCCGCCGCCGTCGCGGCCACCGGTGTCGTACCCAAAGCGCGTCACTGACTCAGAGTCGGAGCTCGAGGCTGGGCGGGCCACGGCCGATGCGGTCGTCGCCGGCGGCGGCGGCCAGTATGTACGACCGGTGACCGCTGCGAACGACCGGCAGGACGACGGCGCCCGCCGTCGCGCGGCCATGGCAGCGGTTCTAAAGGGCGTCTATGGGGACTTTTAGATAGCGGATCAGTGGAGAGAGAGAGAGAGAGAGAGGGGGGGATGGGAAGGGGGAGCAAAGAGAGAGAGACTGTGCAATGGAATAAACAGACGTTCCTGTTACTCCGCCGCTGATCGTCTGAGCCGATATCTTGCTAGATAGGACCAGCATTTACGTCCTCCTCCGCCTTTCCCTTGTTCGCCCACTTGCCTACCCTCAAGCACGCACAGGCCCCCTGGCTCGGCAGACGGCCGCCTCCTGCATCTCGCGTTCAATGTCTGTCCTGAGGTCACCCGTTGCCCTCCACCCACTGGCGGCTTGCTGGCGTACCAGGTTCCGTGCAAGATCCACTGCTTTCCAGGCGAGCGTGTGTAGGACGGGTGTCTGGATGACAGCCTCGAAAATCCGACCGACCGGTCGGAGACTACACACGCGCCTAATGTCGGCAGCCGCACACACGAGCTCTGCATTAAGTACATCAAGTGCCTTTGTGGTCCTGGCATCCAGCGGTGCCGGCGCAATCATAGCCTCTGCCACCTCGCGCGCTCGCCAACATGTGGCCAGCATCCTCTGAGCTCCGTTTCCGCAGCCCAGAAAGCTGCGCAGTCCCTCTGCACCGCCGCCGCTGCGCACATCGGCCAGCAACATGGTCTGTAGGTAGAGAAGCACCGCATCGCGCTCAGCAGCAGTCAGATACACCTCCACCGCAAGGGTCGGCGTGGACAGCACCGAACCACACAGAAGTACTTCTAGAAGCATGGTCGGCGCCTGGCTGTGCGCCAGCAGTCGCGCACCGGCCTCGCTCCCATCCGGGTTACCGTCGACCTTGGCGGTCAAAGAAAGCACCCCGGCCATCTTAAAGGCGTGCATTGCCTGGTGGACGATTGCCATGGTTTCCTTGTCAAGGTTGGTGCCTGCATCGGTATTTGCACCAAGGGCGGCCATTGGCAACGGATACCGGCAAGCACGCTGGACGGCGCGCCTCGTCGTGTGCGTCTTATCTGTTTTAGCCGCTGGTGAGGACCCCGCTGGTGATAAGCGTATCGGCCCCATTCAAATAACTCGGTGGCGGCAGCCGCACGTCCTACGGTAAATTGCAAATTTACCCCTGCGGCCTGCTGGCTTCCCGACTGCCTCAGGCGTCGCTGCGCTGGGTCTCGCTTTCTGCCAGCAGCCACTCCTCGGGAATGTATGCAACCTGGCCTACGAGTGGCTGCTGAAAAACCTGCGACGCGTTTGGGTTTTTGGGCAGGCCCTTCAAGCGGCCCTCCTCGTTCACCACTAGCACAAAGCCCTTGCGACCGCCACGTGCCTCAGTGTCAATCGTCTCCACGTAGCCGCCGACCCATGCCTGCAGCGTTTCTAGCATCTCGGCGTTCGCCGGTCGCTGCACGCTGTAGTGCGCGCGATCGGTGGGGAATACCTGACCGGTCTCTGACATGGTGGGAAGCGGCGATACGGACGAGGTTCGCGGAGATGCCCCACGGAAAACGCCCGGGTATTTATGCGCCGAAGAACAGCTGTCTATCTGCCGTGTTCTGTTCCACGAACAGACCGGCCATGTGCTGCGCCGATCGAACGCGCTGTCGTTGCCCGGGCACGCCGTGCAGCCGTCTATCGACGTGGACAGTGGCATGTACAGGCACCTGGGTTTTTACCTTCCCCCCCCCCCCGGGTCCCGTCGGCTGTCCACGGCCAGCCGATCCTCGCCTGAGCCCACGAGAGGCATTCATCCCCGTACAAAGAAGGTGACACGTACGGCGGCAGCCACCCAGAGGACCGCACTAAGCAGCAATATCAGCATTGGCACCGTATGTGTTGGCAAGGGCCGGATTTCCGCCACCACCAGCGCCGTCTCTCTGCGCTCGCGATTTTCGCGTGCACGCGCACGCTTGGCCCGCGCGGTGGCCCGCTGCTGGCGAGGACTTGGAGTGTGTGCTCGTTCTGGGCCGGGAATTAATAGATTGGATGGCGACATCTGGCCGCTGCTGGCATGCGCCCTGTGCCCTGTACGGTCTCCCGTCGCCCTCGGAACGCTGTGGTGTGACGACCGGGTCGAATATCGCCGCCTGTCGGCTGGTGCCCTGTATATGTGTCGCCCGCACTTCTCCATCCGCACCGTGTAGATATCGCCTTTACCCGACAGACCGCGCGCGCGCCTGTTGTCTGTCTATTGGCGAGCCTCCACCCAGTCGCGCACCTGTGCTACCGACACTGGCCAGGGGCCCAGGCCCATCAACGTGCGCCACTCGGGCAGAAAGCCCCGAATCTCGGTCGCAGCCGGCACGGTCCCGAGAGAGGCGAGAAACTCGGCCCGTGTGCCGCCCTGGCCCACCGGCAGCGGCACGGGTACGCCGTGCAACACCATCCAGCACCCGAAGAGCTCCGTCTCCACCAGGTGCGCCAGCATGTTGATGCCGAGCGACGCATCCACTGAACGCACACTCTGCAGCCGAAGGTTTTCCCGCTGTGCTTCGTGGATCTGCTGCGCGCCCTCGGCCGGGTCGACGCCCATCGCGATGGCCACCGCGCGCGTTGCCTCCACTGGGTCCCGAAACGGGCTGTTGACCTGAAAAAAATTGAACCCAACCATCTGCTTGACCATCCCCGGATATGCCACCCCTCCACGCCCCGGCGCCAGCGGCGTCTCGGGATCCGTGCCCATCAGCAGCCGGAAGAGGGGGAAATTTCCCTCATTGATCGCGGTTTCCAGCGCACGCTGATTAACCTCTAACGGTGTCACCTTTGGGTGCTGGCCCAGATCCGGCCCCGGCTGGGCGGCAGCTGCCGGCAATCCAAGCAGCAGGCGACAGATTGGTACCACCTGGTAGGGCAGTGCATTCTCGATCGCGCGGGCCAGGCTATCCGTGGACAACAGATCCCCAGGATTGGCGGCCCAGGCAGGGTTCTGCAGTGGGTACTCGACCGAGAGGCCCAGCGCAATCTGCAGATAGGTCAGCCGCCGGTCCGCGACATCCTGTCTGGTAACAAGCGTCCAGATACTCTCTGATCTGCGAGCCCGTGGCCGCCCTCGTGCAACCTCCTCCGCGCGCGGTCGCGGGTAGACGTCCATCTTGTCGAACAACACCAGGTTGCGAGCCTCTAGTGCTCCGAACCGCAGTTCAAAGTCCCGGTCCATCAGTCCCGTGTCGCTCAGACGCTGCCGAAACGTTCGCCCTTTGCTACCGGGCTCCATGTGGCGGTCCCAGGGGCCCCAGCGGAGATCGAGGACACTCAGCCATCGGACGGTGCCAGCCTCGGTTGCTGCCGTCGTCCCTGGAGGCAGGGGGCCGATCAGCCGCGCCTCGCGCTCGAGCATGGCCATGATTGCGAGGCCGGCCACGTGTCGCGCGCCGACCGCTTTCGCGACAATATCGGTCGGCGCGCCGGGCGGCCGTGCGGTGGGCGCGCCGGGCGACACGGCATACCACAGCTGCACCATCGCCTCCAACGTCTGCGCAGCCCCGCCCACGACAAACTCTCGACCGGTCAGCAGGCGGGTCCAGATGTCTGGAGACAGCATGGTGCGGCGCAGCGTGCTGTTCAGCGTGGAGAAGGCAACCATGTTCTTCACCGTCATCCGCCGCTGGCGGGCCGCACCAAGCACAATGAGATTGATCAGATCGGGAGAGAGGTCGGAGAACACCACATAGGCGAGCGCGTGCCCGGCCGAGTGACCCCCGGCCTGCCAGTCCGTCAGCTGGCAGGCAGCAGAGCAGTAGTACCGCTGGCGACACTCGCTGCAGCGATACGTGGGATGTTCGGCCCCGCAGCTTGCACACACGCCGTCACTCAGCAGATCGTCGCCGAGGTAGGCAAGGCGAGCCCGTTTGGCCGCCTGGATCTCCTGGCGCCTCTGCTTCTCAGCCTGGACCGTCTCCACCATGCGCGCCAACTCGTCGCGCACCCCCGCTCGTAGCGGCGGGTCAGGACGCGACTGGGCGAGGCGCGTCAGCTCGGCGTCGAGGTCAACCAGTGCACGAATGGCGGCCTCGTAGCGCAGACGGGCGACATTCAGCTGTTTTTGCAGGTCCGCGCTGTAAAACGTGACAGCGATAGCATATGCCGTGTCGGTTAGTATCTCGCTGAGCTCCTCGAGCGAAAACGTCGACGGAACAGGGACAGGGGCGGGGCCGGCGTCGGCCGCTGCATCGTCTTCGTCGTCGTCTCCGTCTGATCGCTTTCGTTTTCCCGCGCGGCCAGTGCTGGCGCCTGCACCCGGCTTCTTGGCCGGCTTCTTGGCGGGCTTCTTGCGCCGCCCCTCGGCCCGAGCTGCAGCCTTGGCAGCGGCAATGGCCACACGGGACGCCCGTTCTACCTCGTCAATCTTCTGCTCCGCAGCGACCTCCTCTTCCTTTGCCGCCTCCAGCGCCGCTCGACGCAACTCGAGGCGCGCCTGCGACTTGGCGAGTGCCGCCTGGTTTGCCGCCTGCGCAGCCTGGCTGGCCGACGCCTCCTCCAGCCGTTGTGCTTTCAGCCTCCAGCGTGCCAGACGTGCGTGGGCGTCGTCAAACGCTCTCTGTGCCGCCTTTCTTGCGCTGGTTGCCTCTCTGCGTGTCGCCCTCGGCCCCTCGAGCTTGGCAGGCAGCTCCGCGCGGAGCGACTGTATCTCGGCAAGCTGTTTTGCCGCGACCGGCACATCCTCGGGCAGCGGAATCGGGGGGAGCCCACACCACTCGCGCTCGCGCAGAATGGTCACCAGGTCGTCCTCTGCGGTAAAGTCGGCCGATATGCCGTACCGCTGCGCCGTCTCGATGGGGTCCACGGCGGAAAAGAGCGACGCTCCGATTCCCGCGGAAATGGCCTCCACCAGCCCGTCCACCTGCAACACATCTGCTGCCTGCAGGAGCTGGACGATGTCGCCCGTGTCTGCCGGATTGTCCAGGGCCACCTTCCGCTTCCACGCCTGCTGGAGACTGGTCTCGACCATGACCCAGGCCGGAGATGGCAGGGTATCCTCGTCCAGCTCGTCCCCCTCGTCCCATGTAACCACCGGCGGCGGCGCCGCCGACGGCGGTTGCTCCTCAAGGCTACCGGTGTCGGCCAGCCGCCGGCGCAGATACGCCACCACCGCGTTGAGCATGTCCACCGTCACTACCTCTGCTCCAGGCAGCACGTTCAGGGGGAAGGGAGGCGCACCGGGACGCAGGTCGAACCCCAGGTCGTCGGCTGCATTGCGCACTGCTACCAGACCGGGCAGCAGGACGAGTGGGATGGGGACGATTGTTTTTGTTGTAAGCTGAACCGTGAATAGCTGCCGCACCCTGGGCCCTTTCTCCGCCATGGCGGCGGCAGCGGGGCGGCGCACTGCGGTGGTGCCGCGAGAGCATCGGCACTTATACGAGACACAATCTACCCTGGCCCCAGCTCGGCACCCCCCTCCCCCCTCTCGCTCCCCCTCCTTTTCCTCCGCCCGGAGCACAATCCCATCACCGGCCGACCTAGAGGTCCCCACGCACCCCGCGCGCTTCTGTCGCCAGAGATTTTCCCGAGCGTTGTGCCACCCGCCCTCGAGCGGGTCGAGCGGGTCGAGCGGCGTCTCGGTGCCGCGGGCGCGGAACGAGTCGCGCCAGCCTATATGCCGTCGGCGGGGCAGCGTGGAACGTGCACCTGGGGCGGCAGTGTGGCGCCCGGGATGGCTGCCCTGCGCCAGGAGACCCTGGGCGAGCAGCTGCGGCAGGCCGGCGCCACGCACACGCTGCGCCTCGAAACCGACAGGTTCCTGCAGGATCTGCATGCGCCCGCCTGGCCGCGCCAGCAGAGCGGCCGTAGCCGTGTTGTGGTGCCGGAAGACGTCCGGGCGGCGCTGGAGCGAAAGGGTGGCACGATTCTGCTGCCCGGCGAAGCAACTGTGCCCAGACGGGGCGGTACCGCCGAGCGGCAGGCCCAGGTGTCGGCGCTGGTGGCGGCCGCCTTTCCCCCGACAGTGAGTCGGCTGACAGTGACGCAGCTGCGCGGAGAGGCAGGGTTTGCAGCCCTCCGAGCCACGCTGCGGCGACGGGCGGCAGTGCGGGCCGTCCTGCACAGCGAGGCAGTCCCGGTCGGCGACAGGGTGCAGCTGGCGGCGAAAACCCACTGGGGGGTCAACCGCACGATGCTCAGCTCGATGGCAGTGGTGCTCATCGTTCCCCGTCGCACCCTGGCACCCCCTGACACCGAGCCGGGACAGTACGGCGCGGCGGCGACCGTCTTCCTCCTGCTGCAGGACGTGGCCGAGGACACCCGGAGCATTCGAAACCTGCGCCTGGTCCCCGCGCACCGGCTTCGCCTGGAGACGCCCGACGACTCGGCGCTCATTCCCGCGGATCGGCCCCCGGCCCCCGGGCCGCGCCCGCCCGTGCCGCGTGAGGCTCCGGAGCCGCTGACTGCAGTTACGGTGCCCGAGCTGTACGTTCTGCTCTCGCGGGTGGTCGGTCTTCTCGGCACGCTGGCCCTGCGCGGCCATCTGCATCCCGTCGGCGGACTGGAGCTGCGCGTCTCCTTGGCGGAAAAGTCTGTGCGACTGGAGGACCTGGCCGGTCTGTGCACCACACGGGTCGACATGGAGGGTCCGTTTGATCCCTGCGCCGGTCGTCTGCCGGCGCCACCGCCGCCGCACGAGCTGGTCGGCTGGCTGCTGGACCCGACGAGTCTGGCCCAGCACCGCGACCACGCGGCCGCGCTGAGCGCGAGCCTTTGGGCGCTGGGGGTGGTCGGCATGCGCGTGGCGGTGGGTCACACGGCCGACCTTGACACGACCACGCTGGCCGCGGCCGGTGACCTGCAAGGCACCGCGACGCTGGCCGCGCGCGTGCTCGGCGGCCACGCCTGGCTGCTGGCGCCACCGTTGGCGGACAGGCAGCCTGGACACGCCCGCCTTGTCCGGCTGCTCAACACCCTCTTGAGCGCACGGCCGGTGGACCGACTGCAGGCACTGGGCCCAGACTGGATGGCCGAGGCCAGTGCGCCTGTGCTGCAAGCGCCGGCCGCGGCTTCCGCCGGGGCCGGGGCCGGCGGTCTGCGTTAGCTTGGTGCGGCGGCGGCGGCGGCGGCGGTAAATGGTTTTCCGGCTGTACAAGATTAGTGGCTCGCCGGGCACATGGCGACACGGGCCGCCGTTCACTGCCGCCGTCTGGATGGACCAGCCGGTCGCCGCGCTGCTGGATGCCGTGCGGGCGCTGGGCTTCCGGGCCGCCATGGCCCCAAGACACCTGCACGGCCAACCGCCGCGTGTGCTGGGCAGAGGGGCCGCCAAGGAGGTCGTGCTGCTGGAGCGCGGCGCCAATTTTTCCCCAAGCCGCGAAATGGGCACGGCCTGGGACACGGTAGTTGGCCGGGCGACGGAGCGGGCGGCGGCCGGGCGCCTCCTGGTGCGGGGAACCGACCGCTCAGACTGGACCATTGACACAGCCGGCCTGTTGGCCGAGCTGCGCGCGTACCGGGCCATGCGCAGCAACGCCCAGCGAACGGATCCTCGTCACCTGGCTGCGCTGCTAGGCCTTCCGACCGGTAGCGACGTTCGGCCGCTGCAGTATCTCTTTGAACGGACGCTGGCGGAGATCTACGGGGTGCTTGTCATCCCGCGCCAGCCGTCGGCTGCCGCGCGGCCGACTCCGCTGCTCTTTCGGGATGTCGGGGTGTACCTGATGGGAGAGTACGTGAACGGGCCGCCGCTGAACCGCATTCGCCTGCAGGACGCGGTGGCCCCGCCGCGCATGCCGGCCGAGATGCGCAGCCGGGTCACGCCCAGCAGCCGGCGGGAGAAAAGCACGCGACAGCGGCCCGCGGAGGTGATCGCCGGCGAAGACCTTGCCAATCTGCTGGACACGGCCCTGCTCGTCCTGCTCTTCGGCCAGACGATCCACCACCGCGACATCAAGCCGGGAAACCTGCTCTGGGACACGGGCGAGTCGCGCCTGCGTGTGGTCGACTACGGCAGCGCCTGCCAGAGTAGCGAGACCCCGCTCGACCGCGCAGGGCTGGCCGCAGCCCGTGCGCACCACACCTCGGCGGCCGTCAAATCCGCGGCCAGGCAGGCCGCGAAGGAGGTCATTTCGGCCAGCCGCGCAGAGGCCCGCCGCGCCGCAGCACAGGGCGCCACACAGCAGGTGCTTGACCAGATCACACGCGCCGGCCGCATCCGGGCCGCCGCCGCTGAGCAGGTCGTGCTACGGCGGGCGGCGCGGGAGCGCCCCGACACGGCCGGGCTGCCCAGCTGCGCCGTGGAGAGCCTGCAGCGCGCAGCCTCGCTGCCGGCCCCGACCGAGCTCATCGCCGAGCTGCGCGCCGCGGTGCTCAGCAGCGCGGCAGCAGCGGAGCAGAGGACGCTGCGGGTGGGCCACGGTCACCGCGCCGAGGCGCTGCGGGCCGACCTGTGGTCGCTGGGGGCCACGGTGTACCAGGTTGCCACGGGAAACATTGCAGACCTGGACGCCACCCTGTCCGACCGGGCCGATCCGCGCAGTCGCGCGGCCGACCACCAGCTGGCCGCCGCGCTGCTCATCCAGGAGCAGTGGTACCGCCGGTACTACGAACTGGCCCCCCGGCCACTCGGCAGCCCCCGACCCGAGGGGCTGCAGGACACCCTGCATCGCATCGATCTGCTGCTGCACATGACTCCCCAGCGGCGCATCGACGCCCTTCGCCCAGACCGCATGGCCGACCTTCCCGCCCGAGTGCGCGTCCACCGGCCAGCGGCGGCACCCGCCGCCGCCGCCGGCGGCGGCGAGCAACCGCGCCGACCGAGCGCGGCGCCGTCTGCGGCCGCGGCCGCGGCCGCGGCGGCGGCCGTGGCGGAACTTGCGGCGCTTGCGGAGAAGCGGCGCACAGACGAGGCAAAACGACAAGAGGCCGAGGACGCCAAGAGAGAAGCGGCGGAAATCGCAGAAGAGGAGGCCGCAATTGCTGCCGCACAGCGACGGGCAGAGGCCCGCGAGCGGGCGGCCACGGCCGCAGCCGCGGCCGCAGAGGGCCAGGAGGCCGCAGAGGCGGCGGCGGCGGCAGAGGCGGCCGCCAGGGAGCGGCTCGACCGGGCAACGGCCGCAGCCGCGGCCGCAGAGGCGCGCCGGGCCGGCGCACGTGGGCCGATGTAAATGGTTCTCTACTGCAGCCGCCGCCGCCGCCGCCGCCGCCGCTAACACATTCCCCGTTTTCGTGCCGGCGCCCGCTTCTCCCCGGCGGCGTCGCCGACGACCACAACGCCCGCCCCCTGGTCCATCTCGCGCGTCGCCGTGCGGGTCCGATCCCGCCTGATGCGCACGGCCTCCTCTGCAGACGAGACAAACGCCTGGTCGACGTTGGCGCCGCTGCGCGCGCTGGTGGCCAGAAACCGAATTCCCTCCTTCTCCGCAAGCCGCCGGGCCTCGTCGCGCGAGACGGGCGTGTCGCACGCCTCCAGATCTGCCTTGGTGCAGATCAGCATGATGACCGGTGCCTGGTCCTGGCTGTGCACCCGCTCTCTCACCGCCTTCAGCCAGGTCGGGACAGCCTCAAAGCTCTCCGGGTCGTCGTGCGCATAGCAGAGCAGCACCACGTGGGCCCCGCGGATCGCAGTGTGGGCCACCGTGTGAAAGCGCTCCTGTCCGCTCGTGTCCCAGGCGGTGACAGCAAACTCGTCGCTGGCGCCACCACCGCCGCCGCCGCCGCCGCCGGCGGCTTCCCGGGCAATCTGCACGTGCGTGGTCATAAAGTCCACACCAATCGTCACGGTGGCGTCAGCATCCCAGCGGCCGCTGTCCCGGCGGATGAGCAGGGCCGTCTTGCCGACCCCCGCGTTCCCCAGCAGCACGGCCTTGATGCGCCGGTCCGCGGGAACGGCCGGCGCCGGCGCCGACGCCGCCATCTTGCGGCGCCCGGCACCACTGCGCGGATATGGGCGACGGCGCCAGATGTCGCCCGGACCGCTCAGCGGCGTGCATGCGCATCGCGCAGCTGAGCGGCGGTGTGCTCCAGCAGCTGAAGCGGGGTGAGGCCGGCGCGGTTAGTGTGCTCGGTGGCGCTTGCGCCGGGAAACTGCTGCACCTGCCGGAAGACGCCACGACACCCCGTGCGTGCTGCGAGGTGCAGCAGCGTGTCCAGGCTGTGTGGCACCCGTCGGTTGGGCACGGCGCCAAGCTCCAGCAGCAGGCGGGCGTTGTCCACTGCGCCCCGCAGCACACAGGCTTCGACGAGCGTGTGCCCGCGCTCGTCCCGCGCCTGCAGCAGGACGGGGAGATGGCCGTTTGCCCTGGCGGCCTCCAGGTGCCGTTGGGCCTCTGCGCGGGTCCCGCGGACGCTTGCCACATACACCTGCCGGGCCGCCTCAATCGTCAGCGGGGCGGCGCCGTGTGCCGGCCGGACAGCGGCGGGCGCAACGCGGCACATGGCGGCAATGACGGACCGATGGGGCGGCGGTGGTGGCGGTGGTGGTGGGATAAGACGGGAAATGTCCCGCCTTATATCCCGGTCGGGTTTCCCGCCGGCACCGGTCACGCCTGATCCGGTAGACATGTCTGCTGCCGCCACCGCGGCCGCTATCGCACGGGTGTGCTGCCCGGACACCCTGGCCTGGCACACCGCGTCGCCTGACGCGCCCGTCGCCCGCGTCTGGCGGGTTCCGACCCGGCTTGGTGCAGACCCGCGGACGCACCCACAGCCCCTCTATCAGGCCAACCCTGGGGCGTTTGTGATTGACGACGAGCACGTGGAGGAAGACGGCGGCGGGGTCGCCCTGGGGCCCGACGCGCCGGGCAGCGTGCTCCGCCTGCGCGTCAACTGGCCGAACGGCGGCAGGTCGTCTCGCTGGAAGGTGCATCTGTCTGCGCTGCCGTACCTTCACCCGCTGCTGACCACCGACGCCGACCGACGCAAGAAGCTGCGCCGTGCCATGGCACTGCTGGACAGCCAGCTCGACGCCAAGGTCGGGGACACGGAGCCAACCCGCCAGGCCATGCGGCTGATCGGCGAGGTGTTTGCCCCGATCGTCGAGCCGGCGGCACTGGCCGCCGCCGGCGACCACTGGCCGCGGGTCGAGTTCTCCGCCCGGCCGCAGGGGCCGGGCGCCGCCGCAATGGCCGGGGTGCCGGCGGCGACAAACTCGCGGGTCATCTTCGTCTACACCGACACGGCCTTCTCACGTCGCTTTGACCAACACGGGTACCGCCACTTTGATATTCCCTCTCGCCACAGTCACCTCTCGGGCGTGCTGCTGCACGAGCTGGGCCACATGCTGGCAGACGTCGGCATCGCGCCGGTGCGCACCTTTTTCCGCCGCCTGCGCTACGGGCCGGCCGCTACGGCGCGGCTGGGCGTGCGCCGTAGCTCGACCATGCAGAGTGAGCTGGACGCAGACATCTTTGCCGTCACCGTGCAGCATCTGGCGACCGAGCAAGGACTTGACACTGACAGCGACGTGCCGCCGATCCGCGTGGGGCAGTAGGGGCGGCGGGTGGCAGCGCGGCAGGGCGCCGAGCTAGCGGGGTCGGGGCGTGGACTGGTACGTGCAAATTTACTCACGTACGGAAGAGCGAGCCCGGGTTTTCCGCCGGCGCCCCCAGGCGCCGCATGCCGCCGTCCCTGGCCGCCACAAAGTCGGCGCGCGCGTCATTGCGCATCTGGATAAGCTCCCGGTTGACCCGGGAGAGCTCCGAGTTTGCGGCGCTGTTGCTTGCCGTCAGCATGGTCACTTTCTGCGTCAGCTCGGCAATGGTCGCGTCCTTCTTTCGCAGGAGGCGGTCCTTCTTCTTCTCCATCTTCAGTTTCCGCGCACGAGAGGCTGCCGCATGCTCGCGGTTCTTCTCGCGCTTCTTGGCCGCCGCCTCCTCGGCCGTCATGGCCGGGGACTGTGCGCCGCCGGCCGCCGCTGTCGCCGCCGTCGTCGCGGCGACGGCGGCCGCCGCGCGGCCACGCGGCGCGACCGCGCCGCTGTTGCTCTCCTCATCGCTGTCGCTGCCGGTGGCTCCGTCGACCACAGGATCAGCCGCCGCCGCGATGGCCGCCGCAGGCTGCCCGGCCGGAGGGTTGCTGGTGGCCTCGGCCGCCGCCGCGGCCACCGCGGCCGCCGCCGCACGGTAGTTTGATGGCTGCGCCTGCTGCCGGCTCCTGCCCATTCTGCCGAGGTGGTTGATGCGCGAGTGAGGTGGACTGAGGTGGACTGAGCGATGGTGTCGTCAGGTGCCGTGTTTTATACTGGCGACTTTGCCGTTTACCGTCCGGGCGGTCGACATCCGGTCGCGGCTACCCGGCGGCGGCGGTCGCGGTGGCGTTGGCGGATATCGGCGTGCTGCGGAATTCGTAATTGGGCCATCCAAGTGCCCAGCCGAGCAGGCGGTATGCAAGAAGCACAATGGCCAGGTTGGCAAAGGTGATCCACGTCGCCACAGTCCAGGCACGACGCAGCCCGGCCCAGCCACGACGCAGACCACGGTTGAGCCAGTACAGCAGGAAGCAGCAGAGATCGTAGATGGGCACGAGTAGACAAAAGGTGTAAAGGAGCGCGGTGAGCGCCTTTGAGCCAAACCAGTACCGAGACGGCGCCGGCGCCGCTGCCGCCTCTGCTCGTTCGTGTGCGCGAACAATGGCACGGATGTGTGCCCAGTCGGCCGCCGACACCGTCACCATCTGATCGGCGCCATCCGCGACGCCTATGCCCGCCGTTTCCGCTTTCTTCCGCAGCACTGCGGCGATTGCAGCCGCTCGTGTCATCCTTGGCACCGCTCAACGCGTATTCTGCACATCCGTCCCCCGATTAATATAGACACACAACCACCCACGTCACCCGCACTATCCGTCCGCACACCATCCACCTTTCACGACAGACCACCCCGCCCGCCTGCCGTCTGCCACTGCCTGCCACCGCCTGCCACCTGCCACGTCACGACCAGACGTCTGCCACTGCCTGCCACCACCCGCCACCTGCCACGTCACGGCCAGACGTCTGCCACCGAACTTCGAGCCCGGATGAGGTCAGACCAGGTCAGCTTTTGGAAGAATGGAAGGAAAACAGCACAGACCACGTAAGCCGATGTGGTGGCCGTCA
>JAJFJC010000393.1 GCA_021774385.1 Alphaproteobacteria bacterium | reverse complement strand
TACGCAGTCGCCAATCTGCGGGCCGTCTCGGATGTCTTTCTATACCGGGCGCTATTTGTTCAGCCACGGATCGAATTGGAACAACGTGCCTCTGAAGGTTGGGGAATTTACCTTGGGCGACTATATGCGGCCGCTCGGGTTGCGCACCGTTCTTGTTGGCAAGACCCATTTCAAGGCGGATGTCGCGGAAATGACGCGTCTGGGTCTCGATCCGAAATCGCCCGATGGTGTGCGGTTGAGTCAATGCGGGTTCGAACCTTTCGAGCGCGACGATGGTTTGCACACCCATGTCGGTTACGATCCCAACCTCGCCTATAATGTCTGGCTGCGGGAGCGGGGTTACGAGAGCGAAAACCCCTGGCATGATTTCGCGAATTCCGCCGAAGGACCCGACGGCGAAATCCTATCCGGCTGGCATATGCGCAACTGCCATCTGCCGGCCCGCGTCCGGGAGGAACATTCCGAAACGGCGTATATGACGGACCGCGCGCTGGCCTTTATCGAGGAAGCCGGCGAGAAACCTTGGTGTGCGCATCTAAGCTATATCAAACCGCATTGGCCCTATATGGCGCCCGACCCCTACCATGCGATGTATGGGCCGAACCATATCCAGCCGGCGGTCCGTTCGGCGGCGGAGCGCGAGTCGCCGCACCCCGTCGTTGCCGCTTTCATGCGGCATGAGGAGAGCGAGAACTTTCAGCGCGACGAAGTTCGCCAGACCGTGATTCCCGCCTATATGGGACTTGTTAAACAGATCGACGATCATCTCGGTCGGCTGTTTGCCGCTTTGGAAGCGCAGGGGAGGATGGACGATACGATGATCGTCTTCACCAGCGACCATGGCGACTATCTGGGAGATCATTGGCTTGGCGAAAAGGAACTCTTTCACGAGCCGTCCGTACGCATACCGATGATCGTCTACGATCCGGACGGCAGGGCGGACGGTACGCGAGGCGTTGCCGACGATCGGTTCGTCGAGGCGATCGATTTGGTGCCGACATTCGTCGATGTGCTCGGTGGTGACGCGCAGCCACATCGGCTGGAGGGACGCTCGCTGTTGCCGCTAACGCGAGGCGAAAACGTTGAAGAGTGGCGCGACGCGGTTTTCAGCGAAGGCGATTATGCCTGGCGTCATGCCCGGCTTTATCTCAACCTCGCGCCGCATGAATGCCGATCCTTCATGGTGCGGACCGAGCGTTGGAAATATATCCACTACGAAAATTTTCGTCCGCAGCTGTTCGACTTGGCCGAGGATCCAGACGAGTTGGTCGATCTCGGCGAGAGCCCGGCGCATGACCCTGTTCGCGCGGAAATGCACGAGCGTCTGTTCGCCTGGTTGCGCGCGCGCCGGATGCGGACGACGATTTCCGATGAGGTGGTTGGCGGTATCACCGGTACGGGCAAGCAGCGTGGCTATTACATCGGCGTTTGGTAGGAAATGCTGAACAGGGGTCAGTTGCGGGAAGCCGCGATTTCCCTTGCCGGTTTACCGCGCTCGGTTTCCCAAGCCCGAAACTGCCGCCGCCGCTCCGCCATATAATCGCGCGTGACCGGAACGGCGTCGCGTTTATGGGCGAGTTGCATATGGAACACCATCTGCGCACCGGTGCGGAACATCATTTCCGCGCTGATGAGATAAAATTCCCACATCCGGCAGAATTTGGCGTCGTACATGGCTTCGACCTTGTCGCGGTTCGCCTGGAACCGCTTATGCCATTCGCGCAAGGTGTCGGCGTAGTGGACGCGAAGGATCTCCACATCCGTAACCCAAAGCCGGTTCGGCTCGACGGCCTCGAAGACCTCGGATAAGGCAGGCGAGTAGCCGCCAGGGAAGATGTATTTGCGCAGCCACGGGCTCGCGAAGCTCGGTGGGCTCATATGGCCGATTGAATGGAGCAACGCCACGCCGTCTTCGTGCAGCAGCGTGTTTATCTTGCCAAAGAACTCGTCGTAGCGATGAACCCCAACATGCTCGAACATGCCGACCGAAACGATTCGGTCGAATTTCTCGTCGAGGTCCCGGTAATCTCGCAGCTCGAAACGGACACGGTCCGCGACGCCGGCGGCGCGCGCGCGCTCATTGGCAAGCCCGCATTGCTCGCGGGACAATGTGACACCCAGGACTTCGACGTCTTCCATGGAGGCAAGATAAATCGCCAATCCGCCCCACCCACTGCCGATATCGAGAATTTTCAAGCCGGGCTTCAGATTCACTTTCGATGCGACAAGACGCAATTTGTTGCGCTGAGCCTCTTCCAGGCTATCGCCTTCATTCTCGAAAAAGGCGCAGGAGTATTGCATGTCGTGATCGAGGAAAAGTTTGTAAAAATCATTGCCCAGATCGTAGTGGTGGGCGACATTTTTTTGCGCCTTACCCTTGGCGTTGTTCTGTTGAAGTCTTCGGAAGGCCTTGGATATTTTTCTCAGAACGTGCTGCAGCGGATAGTTATCGAGCCCGCCGGTATTGGCGGAATAGAGCGTCAGGAAATCGCGGAGGTCGCCGTCCTCAAATGACAGGCGACCGTCCATATAGGCTTCGCCGGCGTTCAGCTCCGGATTAAAAAAAAGTTTGTAGTAAAGCGACGCGTCATTGAGCCGCATCGTCACGCTGGGGCCAGGTTGGCCCGCGAACATGTGCGCCTTGCCCTGAGCATCGATCACTTTTAGAGCGCCGATGCGCACAAAGGACTTCAACATATTTGACAAGGGAAACATTGATCCGTCCTCTTCTTCTCCGATCTAAGTGTTGTCGCAACGCGATTCCCCCCACGCGGCGTGGATGTGAGAATAAAGCGATTTTCATAACCAATGCAATCGCCTGTATTTTTTATGATTGCGCCTACCGGCTATTTTAGCTGACCGGAGACACTGAAATTTGGCGCCTTCCCTGTCGTGTGCTTATGTTTGGCGAAATGAACGCTGTTTTGGGAGAGAGCGATGGCGATGCCGCGCACGATGTTCGAAAAACTTTGGGACGCCCATGTTGTGCTGGAGCGCGACGATGGGCAGACGCTGCTCTATATCGACCGGCATCTTTGCCATGACGGATCGCGGCAGGGTTTTACAAAGCTGAAGGCGCAAAACCGAGAGGTCCGTCGGCCTGACCTGACATTCGCCTCGCCGGATCATTACCGTCCCACGGACATTAAGTCCGTAGCCGAGATTAAGGATCCGAAGATGCGCGAGATCCTCGAGGAGCTCGCGGCGAACGCGGAACGGTTCGGCATCCATCACTTCGGACTCGATAGCGGCATGGACGGCATCGCCCATGTCGTGGGACCGGAACTCGGCGTGACTTTGCCCGGTATCTCTCTGGTTTGCGGCGACAGTCATACAGCGACCCACGGTGCGCTCGGTGCCTTTGCTTTCGGGATTGGCGCATCGGAAGTGGCGCATGTATTCGCGACGCAAACGTTGTGGCAAATGAAGCCGAAGGCGATGCGCGTGAATGTCGAGGGTACACTTGGTTTCGGCGTGTCCGGAAAGGACGTGATTCTCGCCATCATCGGCCAGATTAGTGCCGCTGGGGCAACCGGCCATGCGGTCGAGTATGCTGGCTCAGCAATTCGCGGACTCGATATGGAAGGGCGGATGACGGTCTGCAACATGACCATCGAAGCCGGCGGCCGTGCCGGCATGATCGCGCCGGACGAAACTACCTTCGCCTATTGCGAGGGCCGCATGTTCGCGCCGAAGGAAGATAAATGGGACAAGGCACTGTCCTATTGGCGGACCCTGCCGAGCGATGACGAAGCCCAGTTCGACACCGAGGCGGTGCTGGACGGCAGCACCATAGCGCCGATGGTGACGTGGGGCACCAGCCCCGAGAATGTCGTCCCAGTGACCGGTGCGGTGCCTGACCCGGCGAAGGAATCCGATTCAGTGCGTCGCGCTACGCAAGAACGTGCGCTTGAATACATGGGCCTCACGCCGGGCACGCAGATGATCGATGTCGCCGTCGATAAGGTGTTCATCGGTTCCTGTACCAATGCGCGAATCCAAGATCTTCGACTGGCCGCTGCGGTGGCCAAAGACAGACGCGCGCAGGTGCGCACGTTGGTCGTGCCCGGCTCGCAGCAGGTCAAGCGAGAGGCGGAGGCCGAAGGGCTCGACAAGATCTTCACCGACGCCGGCATGGAGTGGCGCGAACCGGGTTGTTCCATGTGTGTCGGCATGAATGGCGACTTGCTGGAACCGGGCGAGCGTAGTGCTTCGACCTCGAACCGCAATTTCATGGGCCGGCAAGGCGAGGGCGGACGTACCCATCTGGTCGGACCCGCCATGGCGGCGGCCGCTTCTGTGTCTGGCCACTTCGCTGACGTGCGTACATTGATGGAAGGGAAAAGTTAAAATGGAAGCGTTCAAGACTTGGACCGCCAAGGCGGCGCCAATTGATGCCGCGAATGTCGATACCGATCAGATTATACCGGCGCCCTTCCTTAGCCGCATCCGGACGGAAGGTTACGAAGGTTTGCTATTCTACCGGGTGCGGCGCAACGCCGATGGCTCGATGAACCCGGACTTCATCCTCAACCAAGACATCTTCAAGGACGCCGGCATCCTCGTCGCCGACCGTAATTTTGGGTGCGGCTCGTCACGCGAGAATGCGGCCTGGACGTTATGGGACAATGGAATCCGTTCCGTGATCGCGCCCAGTTTTGGCGATATCCATTATAACAACGAGATGAACAACGGCATGGTCCCGGTCAGGCTGTCGGCGGAAATCTGTGCTGACATGCGCAAGCAATTGCACGCCAATCCAGGCGCGCAGATCACGGTGGATTTAGAAAATAACGTCGTTGTTGCGCCGGATGGTACACAGCACACCTTCGAAATTCCCGAATTCAATCGTTACCGGTTGCTGAACGGCCTGGACGATGTTTCGTTCACACTGGAGAGTGAGAACGAAATTTCCGCCTATGAAGGGAAGAGGCGAGACGAGGCGGACTGGCTATACTGAGCGCGCCCCTGTAAAATTTCGTCATCTCCGTGATCAACAATTCGCGGTCGCCTGTTTCCCTTGCGCGATTCAGCGATGGTGCAGTGGCGCGCGGTGATTAATATTCATTCCTCGCGGGTCGCGCCGGTGTTTGTTATCGGCTGTAGTTTAACGTGTCCCCATCGGTTTTCGCCAAGAGCGGCATATGAAACGAGAGGGGTATTGGCTCGGTAGATATGAAAAGAACTTCACCTTATAATGGTAATAGACACGATAAGTTTATCTAAGATGGGGAAAGTTCTTGTTCAGATCGAGGTTTCTAGCCGCTTTCGTTGCCGGTATTTTAGTCGCGGCGTGCCAGACGACGGAAGGTGTCCGCACGGACAATATACCAATGTATGGTCAGCCTGATGTCGTGAGATCGGCGGCCCAACGCCAAGCGGATCGAGATTTTATCGAAGAAGCGGTGAAAGGCTTTGCGAGCCGCAGGGAAGCGAGTTCGGCTTGGTGGCGTCAGGGAGTCCGCTTCGTCCGGAAAGGAAACCTTGACTATGCGATGCGTCGGCACAATCAGGCTTGGCTTCTTGATCCTGGCAATTATCAACCTTATTGGGGATTTGGCATGGTTTTCCTCAATCAGGACAAAACGGCGGAAGCCATTCCCTATCTCAAGCGCGCGCTTTCACTCGTTGATGAAGATAAGCAGAAAGTTCATTTGCTTGGTGATTTGGGATTAACATATGCGACGGACGCTTCAATAAATCGGTCTGCCGGCAATCTGGCGCGGGGATCGGAAAGTTTCAGAAGCGCTAATAATTCATTTCTAGAAGCGGTCAAGCTCGAGCCAGGCTATGCGCGGACATATCGTGCGTGGGCTTGGAGTCTGTTTGAGGAAGGTCGATATGCCGAAGCATGGAACAAGGTAAAGATAGGCCAGAAGTTAAAGGAAGGTTTAATCGGAGTCGGATTCCTTTATAAGCTTTCAAGGAAGATGCCAGAACCAAATTAATTGGGAATTATTAGACAAGAAATTTTATTGAGATCAGCGACGTGAATTTAAACAAACTAACTATTTTAATTGGCTTATTTAGTCTGGTAAGTGCGTGCGGTATTCAGAAATCGTATTTCGATGCGGAGATGGGGCTTGGTACCCGAAGCCAGCGCTCTGGAAAGTTAATTGAAGCAGAGCAGCACTATACTATCGCCGTGTGGCGAGCAAAGAACCATCTTGATGATAAGGAAATTTCAAGCGCCCTCTATAATCTTGGGACAAATAAACGGCTTCAAGGTCGATACGGTAAGTCTGTAGAACTTTTGTTCGAGTCGATCAATTATGCGGCAAAAGCCGGTACGTTTGATGAACTCGCGATGGGGCGAAGATATGCGGAGATTGCGGCTTCATATGCTGAACTTGGGCGCTGGAAAAGTGGCGCTGTTTACGTTAAGAAATTGGTGCTAATTCAGCAGCAATACACGGGCAAGGAAGCTGCATTTCTAAAAATTCTTTTTAGAAAATACAAAAAGAATCTCGCCAAACTGGGCGAAGACATATCCTTTATTCAGTAAGCCGAAGGCCTGTTTGTCGTCGAATAGACCGCTTGCTTACCACCCCATCGCCCGGCTCATGCGACGGGGGTCGGCACCGCCTTCGAGAATTCCGGTCTCCAAGTCGGTTGTGATGGCGCAGACACCGGACACCTTGTAGGTCATGTCGGGCAGGCGTTCGACATCGTGGCCCTTGGCGGCGAGGGCATCGCTGGTCTTGGTGTCGATCCGGCCCTCGACGGTGAGCTTGCCGGGATAGGCGCCGTGCGGTTCGAAGGAGTCGGGCTGGCTGTGTGTCATGAAGCGTGGTGCTTCAATGGCGTCCTGCAAGCCCATGCCGAAGACCTTCACGTTGAGCAGCACCTGCAGCATGCCTTGCGTTTGGGTATCACCACCGGGGGTGCCGAAGGGCATCGCCCACTTGCCTTTCTCGATGGCTATGGCCGGATTCGGTGTCAGGCGGGGCCGCTTGCCGGGTGCGACGGAAGAGGCGTGGCCCGGGACGGCCCAGCTTTGCGAGCCGCGCGAGGAGGGGCAGAAGCCTGTGCCGGGAATGATCGGCGATTCCCAGGACACATCGCTTGGCGTCGCCGAGAAGATGTTGCCGTCGCGGTCGACGACGCAGCAATAGGAGGTATCGCCAGACGGCGGCGGGCTCCCTTGCACCGCCATCGCGGCGATAGCGTCGCCACCATATTGCGAGCCGAGCTCGCCGGCTGGCGGCATTTCCGGCCAGGCCTCGTCGACGCGAATTTGCTGACGGCGTTCCTCGGCATAGGCTTCGGACAGCAACGTATCGAGCGGCACCTCGATGAAGCGCGGATCGCCGTAGTAGCGCTCGCGGTCGGCCATCGACAGCTTCATCGCCTCCGATACGAGATGGATGTAATCGGGGCTGTTGTGCTCATAGCTGTCCAGGTCATAACCCTTCAGCAAGGATATCATCTGCTGCATGACCGGGCCCTGGCACCAGGCGTCGCAGGTATAGACATCCATGCCGCGGAACTTCATGCGCACCGGCGCTTCGATGGCCGAGGTATAGCTGGCAAGGTCCTCCGCCGTCAGCCAGCCTTCGTTTTCGCGGTGATAATCGACGATCATCTTGGCGAGATCGCCTGTGTAGAACGCGTCTCGCGCGGCCTTGAGCCCTGCCGCGCGGCCCTTGCCGGCGGCGGCTTTCTCCTCGTCCACCATGAATTGAATGGACCGGGCCAAGTCTTTTTGCACGAAGTTTTCGCCGACATGGGGCGGCCGGTCGTTGGGCAGATAGATCGCCTTATTGGACGCCCACTGCTCATAGGTGTCCTGGTGCGCCACGATGTAGTCGCGCATCACCGAATGCATCGAGAACCCGTTGCGGGCATAGCGGATTGAAGCCGCGGCGACGTCGCCGAACGACATCGTGCCATAGCGCTCCAGGGCCAAGATCCAGGCATCCGGTGCCGCCGGTACGACCGTCCGTAACAGTCCCAGAGGTACCGAACCGCCGAAATCCTGAACGAACCGATCGATGGATGCTGCTTTGGGCCAACCACCGAGACCGCTGATGGTCAGGACCTCGTCGCGCTCTTTCAGATAGATCATGATCGGTGCGACGCCGGCGAACTGCACCATGTCGCTATGAACGATCCCAAGCGCCATGCCCGCCGCCACGCCGGCGTCGACGGCGTTACCACCCGCTTCCAGGATATCGAAGCCCGCCTGGGTGGCGAGGAAATGGCCCGCCGAGACCATATAGCGCGTACCGTGAATCGTCGGTTGTAAGGGCATTTCGCCACTCCCGTGATCTTTTGCATCCATCGCCGGTGATCTGCACTGGCCCAAGCAAGGTTAGCCTTGGTTTGGTGTGATGTCATCCCGCCTAAGCGCGGCGCACGCCGGATTAGACGGCAGGGCGCACGATGTTGTACGATTTTAGGCCATTCTTACTTAACTATTTTAGGGGGAGACCGCGATGGGAGGGCAACCTTTCGCCATGGTACCACTTCCGGCTGGCCGTAGTACCGAAAAGCCGCGCCGCCAAGGCCTGACGATGATGATGGATTGGGGTTTGCCGGTAAATGCGCAGCGGGATTGGCTTGACCTCGTCGCACCTTATGTCGACCTCGCGAAGTTCGTCGTCGGTACCGCCAGGCTCTACGAGGAAGAATATCTGTTGGAGAAGATCGCGCTGTACAAGGCGCACGACGTGCACCCGTTCATCGGCGGCCAGTTCCTGGAATATGTCTATGCGACCCAAGGGTTGCAGGGCGTGCGGCCGTATTTTCAGGAAGCCAAGCGGCTCGGCTTCGATGCGATCGAGGTTTCCGATAACTGCCTTCCCTTGGATAAGACGGCGCGGCAAACGCTGATCCGCACGGCGGTCGATTGCGGGCTCGAAGTCCATGGCGAAGTCGGTTCGAAGAGTGACGATACCAGTGCGGACACCCTCATCGAACAGGCGAATGAGTGTTTCGAAGCCGGCGCCGATGTCGTGTTGGTGGAAGGTGCGGAATTACTGACCGATGGAGAGCCGAACCAGGATTTGATCCGGGCGTTGCGCGATGGCTTGGACGTGAAGAAAGTAATTTTCGAGCTGATCGGACCTTGGATACCCGACACGCAGCTTTGCGACGTTTATCAACTCAAGAAATTCTACATCACCGAGTTCGGCCCCGATGTGAATATCGCGAATGTGATGCCGGATCAGGTTTGGGAAACGGAAGCGCTACGCGCGGGACTGAGCGTGGTCGGGCCAACTGAAATGATGCCGGCCGCGGAATAAGTGAATTATTGGCTGTTAATCAAAGTGATACGAATTATCGGTTAATATTTTTCGACCAGGGTAGCGTCGATTCGTCTCGTGATGTGGGCATTGGTCTGGACTCTTAGCGGGCGTTGCCCATATTGGGGACGTAAACTGAAGCAAATTAAACGGTAACGATGACGGAAATTTCGGAAAGCGCACGGCCCCGGCAGGAAGACTTATCCTATGATTTGGAGCGGGCGCTATCGTCGGTTGTCTCCGTTCGTACGCAGATTCCCGAAGACGCGATGACCGCGCGGATGCTTGGTACGGAACGCGCCGGACATGGCGTCGTGATCCGCGAAAACGGTTTGATCGTAACCATCGGCTATCTCGTCACCGAAGCCGAATCGATCTGGATCGTGGACGGTAACGGTAAAGCGACCGCGGGACATACTGTCGCCTACGACCAGGAAACGGGCTATGGCCTTATACAGGCGCTCGGGCGGCTCGACTTGCCGGCGCTCGAAATGGGTAGTGCCGCCGATCTTCAGGAAGGCGAATCAGTTGTGCTCGCGGGACATGGCGGCCGCTCCAGTGCCATTTCCGCTCGCGTGCAGGCAAAGCGCGAATTCGCCGGCTACTGGGAATATCTCCTCGACGAAGCGATTTTCACCGCGCCACCGCACCCGACCTGGGGGGGCGCCGGTTTGATCGGCCATGATGGCACCCTTCGCGGAATCGGGTCGCTATTCGTCCAGCAAGTGGTTTCCGGCGGCGACCCGGTCGACGGTAACATGGTCGTACCGATCGATATCCTGCAGCCGATTCTCGATGAGCTTTTATCATACGGGAAAAGACAGAAACCGCCTCGTCCATGGCTCGGCATGATGACGACGGAAATGGATGATGCGCTGGTCGTGGCGGGCGTCGTCGAAGGCGGACCGGCCGAACGCGCGGATGTACGTGTCGGCGATTTCGTTTTGAGCGTTGGCGGTGAACCGGTCAACGAACTCGCCTACATGTTCCGGCAAATTTGGTCGACCGGCGAGGCCGGCGTCGGCATCCCGCTCACTTTATCTCGCGATGGCGAGATGCTCGATCTAACC
>JAJFJC010000392.1 GCA_021774385.1 Alphaproteobacteria bacterium | reverse complement strand
CCAGCCGAGCGGCAATTCCTTGCCAGCGCGACGGGCGATATTGAGCTTGCCGACCGCGACCGTGCTTGTCGCCATATCAAGAGAAAACGCATCATTGCGCTTGGCGGGTGCGGCGAACGCGATCGGGTTGGTGCTAAAGCGTGGTTCCTTGGCAAAGGTCGGCAAAACGGACCGCTGCGTCGTGCCCGTCGTGCACAATCCGATCATTCCACGATCGACAGCCATCGTGGAATAGACACCAGCGGCACCAAAATGATTCGATCCACGCGCCGTTACCGCGCCGACACCGAACTGTTCGGCTTTATCGCAGGCAAGTTGCATCGCCAATGTACCGGCAACATGGCCCAATCCATGATCGGCATCGACCAGCGCAACGGCACCGAAATCGGTCACGACCCTAACGTCCGGTGTCATATTGAGGCCACCCTCCCGCCGTAATCCGTCATAGCGCGGCAACATGCCAACGCCATGCGAGTCGATACCGCGCAAGTCGGATTCAACCATGTTGTTGACGATCGTTTCGATGTTCGAGTCCGACATGCCCCAGGCATGATAGACTTCCGCGAGCTGCCGGCGCAGCGTATCCGGCGATATGTTAAAGATGGCCGCCTCCCTCAATTTCGAATTCTCAAAGTGACACGCCCACGAATGGGGCCTCACTTAAAGATGCGCTTTGAAATACAGGAGACGCAACTTTTTCGTCGCAACGAAGTTAGAGATCGAGTACCAAACCGCTATCCGGCTGGCTTGAAGTCGAACGTGGCACCGCACAGCAGATTAGGACCTCGTCATCGCCAAGTGGTGCACTCGGCTCTTCCACGTAATCAACTTCCCCACTAACGAGCGTCGTGGCGCAAGAACCGCAAATTCCAGAACGGCACGAAAAGTCGGGGCTAAAGCCAACTTCTTCGGCGAAGTCCAATAACGTGCCCTTATCCGCCGTCCAAATCGCTTCCGTATCGGACTTGGCAAAAGCGACGGAGACAGGCTCGCCTTCTATCGGCGGTTCAATGGCCGCTCGCTGTTTAAAGGCCATGGCCGGGCCGAAGGATTCATAGTGAATACGCTCATCGCTAATTCCGAGATCCATCAAACCTTCGTATAGCGACTGCATGAATGGCCTGGGACCACAGAGGTAGAAGTCGTAATCATCGAACGGCAGGAGGCTCTTAAGCAATTCGATATCGACATGCCCTTCGCTGTCATGTGTCTCGCCGAGCCGGTCATTCCCCGTGGGCTGGCTGTATCGGAAATGTGCCGTAAAGTCTTTATTCGTGCCAGCAAGGTCGCGGATATGATTACGGAAGGCATGGCCTCGACCATTCCGTGCACCATGAATGAAATAGGTGCGCCGAAATTTCCGTGTCCTCACCCCTTCACTGATAATGAAATTGCTCATCGCGATCATCGGCGTAATGCCAACGCCCGCGGAGATAAGGACGGCAGGGCGGTCACTCTCCTGATCGAGCACGAACTTGCCGCGCGGTGCCATTGCTTCCAAGCGAAAGCCCGGCTTCGCCTGTTCATGCAAATAGTTCGACACCAAGGCTGCACCGCCTTCTCGCTTGATCGACAAGCGATACCGATCACCATCGGACAGATCCGATAGCGTATAGGTCCGTGTAATCGGTTCGTCCTGTCCCGGAATGGAAATCCGGATTGGCAAGAACTGACCGGGCTCATGGCATGCGGTACGCTTGCCGTCCGCGCGCCGAAGATAGATCGACGAAATCGTTTCGCTCTCCGGCACGATGTCGGTGACCTCGTAGGACAGGTAAGTATTCCGGTCCCGTTCTGCCGCGATGGTTTCGCTTGCATCTTCCCAAGACCCGGTATGCAACAGCATCGGGGAATAATCGCCGAACGAAAATCGCAGCGGCAGGCTGCCTTCAACACGAATGACCTGCTCGGCCTGGAACCGTATCAACCTCTCGGCACCGGCGAAGGCTTTAACTTCCTCATCGTCCCAAATAATTTCGGCGGAACCGGTCATATAAACGACATCGCGGCTTTCAAAGTCCACGAACAGAAAACCGGCTTTTGGATTAAGCAGGATATTGCCGATGGTGTTGTAATGGTTGTTGCCGGAAAAATCCGGAAACACAAAAGTGCGGTCGTCATCGACGCGAACAAACCCAGGTTTGCCGCCACGGTGCGAAACATCCGCACCTTGCGTTACGGCACCTTCCGTATCGCGATAGGTCGTCGCGATGAAAAGCGTGTCCGCCTGCTCTATAATTTCGCGCGCACGAGCGTCGAACTGCCCGCTCCGAATGAGTGTCGGCGACGCCGCCTCATTGGGTGGCAAAATATCGATATCGCGGGCCTGGATGTATTGCGGGCAATTGCCGAAGGATTGCTGTACATCGATCGAGAATCCGTCCGGACGAACGGCACCGATGCGTCCGGTCAGCCGGTTCCGCCGCCTTGTAGCCGGCTCGATACCGAGCAGTCCGACATCCGCACCAAGCTTAAGTCCTTCGTTCAACGGATCGCCAAAGAGCGGCCGCGCGCCGATATCCAAAGACTGGGCATCCGGGCTCGACATGAAGCCCGGCGCCTTGGCGACCAGGGACGCCCAAGGGCGCCCTTGATCATCCACGCTGCCGATCATCACGAAAGGCAACTGCGCATAGAAATCGCGATGCTGTTCCGGCATGTGATCGCGAATAGCCATCCGCGCGAAACGACCGATCATATCGCGCACGCCCAGACGGTCCTGGACCTCCAGTTCACCGGCATGGAACGGCGAGTCGATTTGTATTTCGGCGTGTAACATGATCAGCGCTCCTTGGTATTAGCTGCCCGGTGCAAAAAACTCGACGCGAATGCCGCCGGGAATCGTACACATCATGTGTTTGTTGGGACCGTCGCCGACATTTTCCGGTGCGAACTCGATGACCACGCCTTCCGATGCGCGCACTTTTTCATAGGTGGCATTGAGCGCCGCGGCACCATCGACCTTAAAGGCAATATGGTGCAGGCCGATGACGTTCTTGCGATCAAACGATACCGCTGTTGCCGGGTCCGCGGCCTGCCAAAGCGTAATCATGGTACTGCCGTCAGAGACGAAGACAGCCGGATAAAGCGGCTTTTCGCCGACTTGCGCAAAGCCCAACGTATCGATGAAAAACGTACGGGCCGCCGCCAAATCTGGCACGGTCAGGCCGATATGATGGGCCCCTTGTGTTAACGCTGTGTCTGACATGATCCCTCTCCTTGTAGAACGGCTTAACAAGACACGATGCCTTGCGTAATGGCGCCAATTTAAGAATTGCCGTTACAGGAGTGAATAACCATAATTCACAAGTTATTATTTCAATATTAGGAATAATTAGATGGATCGCATCCAAACCATGAGTGTGTTCGTCGCTGTCGCGGAGGAAGCCGGGTTCGCACCCGCGGCACGGCGTTTAGGTCTGTCTCCGCCATCCGTCACGCGCGCGGTATCCGAACTCGAACACAGGTTAGGAGTCCGCCTGTTTCATCGCACCACGCGCTCGGTGCGCCTCACGGATACAGGAGATCGGTACCTCGCCGACTGCCAGCGCATTCTAACGGAACTGGAGGAGGCCGACCGTCACGCCGCTGGCATCCACGCCGCGCCGCAAGGCATGGTAATGGTTTCTGCTTCAGCGCTCTTCGGACGTTTGCATGTCGCGCCTATTCTCCTTGATCTATTGGATCAATATCCAGGCATTTCGTTCTCCACGCTGTTCGTCGACCGTATCGTCCATCTGATCGAGGAAGGCGTGGATGTCGCGGTTAGGATTGCCGATCTCCCTGACTCGTCATTTTCCGCAATTCGGGTTGGATCGATGCGTCGTGTCGTGTGTGCGTCGCCGGACTATCTTGCCGCGCACGGACATCCCGAACGGCCGAGCGATTTGACGGACCATGAAACGATCAATTCATCTCACATGGCGTTGGGCGGTGAATGGACCTTTGGCCGCGAGGGGCAACGTCAGGGCGTCAAGCTGAACTCCCGGTTAACCGTGAACAATGCGGATACCGCCATCGGCGCCGCCATTTCCGGCCGCGGTATTACGCGCGTACTTCGCTATATGATCGCACCGCAACTCGCCGCCGGCGATCTCGAAGTTATACTCGAAGAGTTCGAATTGCCGGCGGTTCCCGTACACGTTCTGCACAAGGAAGCCGGTCAAACTTCCGCGCGCGTCCGGGCCGTCGTCGACTATCTCGCCCAGCAATTGCGCAAAGAGCCTGTATTGGCGACCGGTTGAGCCAGACGCCTGCGAAACCCTACGCATCGAGTTCCGGATACCGCCGAAATACGCCGTGCTCATTGAAAGGGATGCGCCGATCCGACTCTAGATAAGCGGCAATACGCGGCAACAACACGACATTATCATGCACGGCCACCACCAATGGGAAATCCGATTCGATCCGCGCCATTGCGCGTGGGAACGCGTATCGCAGTCCCGTAACGAGTTGAAACAGCGACAGGTCCGGATAGCTCGGCGTGACGCCAATAAAAAATCCGGAATTCGCCGAATTTCGGGAGATTACGCGCTCGAAATAACGGAGAAACTTCGGCAAGCGCACGTCCAAGAAATTTTCCGTGAAACGCTTCGATTCATCCTTCTGCTCTTCGTAGTAAAGCGCATTGGCGATGGGATGGTGCGTGTCGTGAATTTCCTGAATAAAATCCGTGACGGTCAATTGCAATTGATGCGCCCACAAACGGCCCGCCTCATCCTTGGGCGTGATATCGTGCCGATTGCCGAGAAATAGAAGAATATTCGCCACGTGCGCGACCACCAATTCACCCGCCTTGAGAAACGGCGGCGCATAGGGCAAGGCACCAGCGTATTCACCGTCGACGAAGGCCTGCATCGCCGCGATACCATCATCACCGC
>JAJFJC010000391.1 GCA_021774385.1 Alphaproteobacteria bacterium | reverse complement strand
CACCCATCTTCGTTCAGGACACGGACACCGTCAGTATCATCGATATTAGCATCAACCGTCTGAAGACGGTTGCGAACCTCTTCGACGATCGCGAACTTGCGCTCTTCGCTCACATCGAATCGTATTTCAGGGGTATTCACCACCTGAGGCAGAGCATCGCGCATCGCCGCTAGGCTCTGATCCGCCCGAGCTACGATATCGAGCAATCGCACGGCGGCATAAAGCGCATCGTCGAAACCGTAATACCGGTCAGCAAAGAAAATATGCCCGCTCATTTCACCGGCTAACGGAGCGGACAATTCAGCCATGCGCGACTTAATGATGGAATGTCCCGTTGCCGCCATCAAAGGCTTTCCACCGTACCGGGCGATCTCGTCGAAGAGCACTTGGCTTGCCTTAACGTCGGCTATTATCGTCGCACCCGGACGGCGGGACAAAAGATCGCGCGCGTAAATCGAAAGCAATTGGTCACCCCAAAGAATTCGACCCGCACCATCGATGACACCTATTCGGTCTCCGTCACCATCAAACGCAACGCCAAAATCACAATTTTCCGCAGCGACCGTTTCTTGCAACTGACGCAGGTTTTCCGGCACAGTCGGATCCGGATGGTGCGCCGGAAAGTTTCCGTCAATTTCAGCGTTCAGTAATATATGTTCGCCTGGAAGCTGCCGCGTCAGCAATGACATCGCTTCCCCCGCCGCACCATTGCCCGCATCCCACGCAACCTTTAGCCCGCGGCTTGCCGTATGATCGATGCACAAACGCGCGACGTAGGCATCCAAAAGCGCAATCCCTCGCGAGTCGCCTTCTCCATCAATCCACGCTCCATTGGCAGCGATTTCACCGAGTTTCTGAATATCTTGCCCCCAAAAGGGACCCGACCCGAGCATAATTTTAAATCCGTTATGGTCCGGCGGGTTGTGTGAGCCAGTGACCATAATGCCACCATCCGCGGCCATCGCCCGGGTCGCGAAATAAAGAGCGGGCGTCGGCCCTAAGCCAATTCGGAGAACCCGCATCCCGCTCGCACACAATCCATCCACGAGGCGGGCTTCCAACGCCGGAGAGCTCAGCCGGCCGTCATAGCCAACACAAACAAGGCGGCCATCGCGTTCCCGCAAAATGGCGCCATAGGCGCGCCCCAATGCAAAAGCATCGTCTTCCGACAAAGTATCGCCAACGGTACCACGAATGTCATATTCGCGAAGAATTTGAGGCGCAAAGCGGTGTGCCGTCATAAAACTTTCTCCACAACCGAATCGGCCTTTGTCGCCACGTCGGGCCGGCCGATACTGTGATAGACGAAGCCGGCGGATGCCATCTCGTCGGGGCTATAAATATTCCGAAAATCGATCATCAGCGGTTGCCGCAACAAGTTTCGGACTCGTGCCAGATCAAGCAACCGAAATTCATTCCATTCCGTGATGATCACCACGGCGGCAGCGTCTTGCATCGTCTCATACGCGCCTTCACACCATTCCACATTCGGCAATAACGGATTGGCTTCGCCCATACCTTCTGGGTCATAGGCACGAACATGTGCCCCCGCGTCCTGCAGCGCCGGAAGAATATCAAGGCTTGGGGATTCGCGCATGTCGTCCGTATTGGGTTTGAACGTCACGCCAAGCACCGCGATCGTAGCACCGTCAAGCGAACCACCACACGCCGCAACAATCCGTTCAGCCATCGCCTTTTTTCGATTCTTGTTTGCCGAAATCACCGATTCCACAATCGTCACCGGAGCACCGACTTCCCGCGCGGTTCTTGCAAGCGCAAGCGTGTCCTTCGGAAAACAAGAGCCACCATAACCAGGCCCAGCGTGCAAAAACTTTCGGCCGATCCGGCCATCCAGGCCAATGCCGCGCGCAACATCGTGCACATTCGCCCCAACCTTGTCGCAAACATCAGCCATTTCGTTGATGAACGTGATCTTCGTCGCCAAAAATGCGTTCGTCGCATATTTTATCAGCTCTGCTGTCTCCCGACGGGTGAACAGCATCGGCGTTTCCAACAGATAGAGCGGACGATAGAGCGTTCGCATGACTTCCTGCGCTCTTTTGCTATCGGTACCAATGACGACGCGGTCGGGCCGCATGAAGTCCTCAATCGCGGACCCTTCGCGCAAGAATTCCGGATTTGAGACGACATCAAAATCCGCATCCGGACGTGCTTCACGAATGATACGGTCGACCTCGGCGCCAGTTCCAACTGGGACCGTCGATTTCGTTATAACCACGGTATATCCGGTTAACGCCTCTGCGATTTCCGCCGCCGCAGCGTAGACGTAACTAAGGTCGGCATGCCCGTCACCCCGACGGCTTGGCGTTCCGACCGCGATGAAAACCGCATCCGCACCATCGACCGCCTCGGTTAAATTTGTCGTCACAGTCAGCCGCCCACTTTCAAACCCTTCGGCGACAAGCGCATCAAGGCCCGGTTCGTATATTGGAATACGACCGTCCTTTAACGTCGCGATCTTTGCTTCATCCTTATCGACACAAACGACATCGACACCGAACTTCATGAAACAGGCACCCGACACAAGACCAACATAGCCGGTTCCAATCATGGCAATCCGCATTACCCAAGCTCCCAAAAAGCAAAACTAAAGTGGAAAACAGATACAGTGCTCATGTATCCGTGTAAGATTTTATGATTTTTCGAACGTCCATCGCGAGGTCTTCACGCGATAGAGCAAACGCTATTGTGGCTTCAAGAAATCCCGCCTTATCGCCGCAATCGAAGCGACGCCCTTCGAACCGAAGTCCATGGAATGGATTGGTTCCAAGCGTTGCCGCCATCGCGTCCGTCAGCTGAATTTCGCCACCCGCGCCCTTTTCCTGCTTGTCCAGGTGATCGAAAACTTCTGGCTGCAAAATGTAGCGTCCAATAATCGACAAAGTCGATGGCGCATCCTCGGGTTTTGGTTTTTCCACCAGACCTGTGACCGACGCCAACCTACCGTTATCATTTCCAACATCAAGGATTCCATACCGGTCGGTATGTTCGCGCGGCACGTCGACAACAGCGACAACGCTGCCGCCAATTTCCCCATGCACATCAACCATTTGCTTTAAGCATGCAGTCTGCGACAACACCAAATCGTCGGCAAGGAGTACCGCGAACGGTTCGTCACCAATCAAATGCCGCGCGCACCAAACCGCATGCCCCAGCCCCAATGGTTCCATCTGCCGCGTATAACTGATCTGACCTGGAGACGGCATCCAACTGCGAATAGCCGACAACATGTCGTTTTTTCCACGTTCCCGGAGCATCGTGTCCAACTCAAAAGAAACATCGAAATGATCTTCTATGGCATGCTTGCCTCGGCCCGTGACAAAAATGAAATCCTCTATTCCCGCAGCCTGGGCCTCTTCGACGGCATATTGAATTAATGGCTTGTCGACGATCGGGAGCATTTCCTTCGGCATCGCCTTCGTCGCCGGCAGAAACCGTGTACCCAACCCGCCAACCGGGAAAATTGCTTTTCGTACCGCCTGTGGCATTTGTTGACGCTCGTCTCGGTATAGGGAAAGCGAGGCCTATTTGCCACATCGGCATTCGGCCCGCAACAGCATTGGAGTTAACGTTTACTTTAAGGGGTCTCAGCCAACATCACCCAAAAGGGTTGCTTTGGCCTCATTAATTTTCGACGCGAGATAATCCGAACCGCCATGGTCTGGGTGCAGTTTTTTCATGAGGTCTCGATGGTTTTTACGAATTTCCGACTCCAAGGCGCCTGGTTCAAGTCCCAAGACACGAAAAGCTTCTTCCACCGTCATATTGCCTTGTGACGCCGTTCCTCTGGCTTGCTCTCCACCCGCTTCGGCTCGTTCCCGCCACGCTTCGCCATGCGCGCGATCGAGATAAGCCTGCAACACGCTCGCCGATTGTCCATCCACCGCGCCGACCTCGGAGAGTAACTCAAGTAATTGTTCGAGAGACATATCGGAAAGTCGGCGCCCGGCAAATTCGCCTTCCAGAACCTGTCCGTCCATATCACCGCTGTCATGGTCCAGAGTCATCGCCACATACCGTGTATCAACACGAGATTGGTTGCCCTGACTAGGCCCGCGCGCCTGGCGCAATATTCTTTGCAACATGCGAAGCCGTGAAACCCAAGGCAAAATGCCGACGAGCGCCAGCCAAAGCCATGAAAACCGACCAGAAACAGCAAGAGCCAAGATTAGAAGAAGGGCACCCCCTATACCTGTCCAGCGCAACACACGAAGGATGGTCTTCGGGTCAGCACCGACGAACCAGCGCAGTACAAGGAACCCGCCAATTAGCAGCGAAATGCCCAGGACAAGCCAGGGCACGGCTAATTCTTACCTTGGAGCTGATGTGTCAGCCGCAACGCATCACCTCCTTTTTTCTTTCCATAACGAAGCATTGCCTGCCTACCGCCCGCGGCGTAAACCGCGACTGCTGAAAGCAGCTCTTTCAATTGCCCGGCGCTGCTGGAGTCAAACGGGCAATAAGCGCCACCCGTTAAACGTGCGATCTGCCGAAACGCACGCTCGGCAATTGGGTCACCACCTTCCTGAAAGATAAAAACCGGCACATTATGGAGTCCCAATTCCCCAGCCTGATGGCAAAGCTGATCAACGTCCTCTTCCATTGCGTCGCCGACGAAGACCAGTGCGTTAACTTTCTCCCGCGCATTTTCCTTAGCCGCATGCTTGAGAACCTTCCGGATTTGCGTTGTTCCACCAAGGCACCGTACCGCGGTCATAAATCGCAGTAGCTGCGGCGGACTAATGGCCCATTTGCTGGCCCGGCATTGACCAAATCCGCGATAATAAAGCAACTGCACCGCCAAGCCGCCCAATGTACTTGTCTCGGAAAACATCTCGCTTTGAATATGACACGCGCTGTCCCAAGTCGGTTCACGGCTAGCCGTTGCATCCATGGCGAATATCAGCCGTCCGCGCTTTCCCATGGGACGCACGGGGGCCGGCGTTTCCGAAACTTCCTTCAGAAACCGGGCAACGTCATCGTCTGTCGATGTTGGCAGTTTAGCCATAGTCCTTATATTGGGTCCGGTGACTCCAAATTTCCAGCCTTACACTCATTTTGCACCGGTTCTGGCATATTCGGCAATCCAATCGCTTGCAGCAATTGCCGGACTTCTTGCCGCGCCGCGATATGCGACGTATTCAATCGCTGCCCAATTCCCTTTTCGCGCAAATCCAAGAGCGTGAGACCGCGCAGGAAGAGTTCACGAAAAATCACGCGCTCGCTAAAGCCAGGGGCGAGGCGAAAACCAATGCGACGTGCAAGTTCATCGATCGTTCTATCCATCGCCGCCCTGTTGCGCGACGCCAGAGAACCGAGCCGGTTGCGCATGACGATCCAATCGATTGCCCGGCCCCCACGCATCGCGCGCGCTTTTTTTTGCTCCCAAACCATTTCCGCATAGCGGCTGGGATGCCGGACCCGATGGGTTTCCGGATCAACCGAAGCCAGCAAGTCGAGATCGATAAAACTGTCATTAAGCGGCGTAATCAGCGTATCCGCGAGACTATGGGCATGGCGCGATATCGCTATGTCGCTTCCCGGCGTATCGATAACGATAAACGCATTGGCTTTCGCAAGCGATTCGACGCGATGATCAAGCCGGCCCCGATCAGCCGCCGCCGCCGCCGCCGCGCTATCAAGTTCATTCGGTTCGACACGATGATGTTCCGGCAGCAGCAATTTCAAGCCAGAAACCGAATTAGTATGCCGTCGGTTCTCAACATAACGCGTGAGCGTTGCCTGGCCCGCGTCCAAATCGATCGATCCAACCCGAACTTTTCGGTGCAGCAGGCCCGCAATCAGGTGCATCGCTGTCGTCGATTTTCCCGAACCGCCCTTTTCGTTCCCGACGACAATAATGTGCGGCGATCCTGTCGTCATGTCGCTTCCAGCGCCCATAGCCGTATCGTCATATAGTGAGGATAAGCCGTGAAGGGTTTTTCGAGCACCATCGGCCCCCTGCCCTCAAACCGGCTTGTAAAATCGCGCGGATAGTAAGGCGACAACCAACCCAACGCAATCTATCCTCAGAGGCTCGATCTCTTTTGT
>JAJFJC010000040.1 GCA_021774385.1 Alphaproteobacteria bacterium | reverse complement strand
CGGCATCCTCACCGGGCGCGGTACGGACAACGCCAGCGACAATCGTGCCACGAATACCGATCGTCGCGGTCGGCAACCGTACGGTCATGTCCTCCGGCCGTGTGCGGGCAATTTTTCCCGTGATGAAACGGAACGCGCCCTTCGCCACCGACGCGGTAACCTTGCCCGCATTTGTCGAGGGGTCATAGACGAACTCATCAATGGAAATTTCGCTGTTGGGACCGATCGTAAACACCGTTTCGTCCAACAGCATGACCTGCAAGCCGCTCGCCCTACCGGATGTAATAGCATCGCCGAGGAAGATCGGATCACCGCTCTGGATCTGCTTGCCGACGATATTCTGCGATGCGCGCGCCAAGGCAACCTGCCCGCGAACGGCGGCGGAAACACCTGCTTGTTGCGTTTGCGCCGAGGCCAATGTCGCATAGCCGGCCACTGCCGTCGCCGCGATAAGGGAAATTGTCAGGCCACGCATACTAAATCCTTCCGCCGGCTTATTAGAAATTCCATGTTTTGGTAAACATCGTTTGCGCACGCCGGTTGGCGTAACTGAAATTCTCGATATTCGACAACTGCTCGGTCAGTTCTCCTGTTATCGTCCAGGTAAAATCGCGCAGTGCATCAAAATAGGCGTGCTTAAAATTCATTTTATCGAACAGAAATCCTACCGACGCGCCGTAGGTCAGACTTATCCGTAGAAGCTGATCGTGGCGAACCTGAAAGTTCGTGACCAACGGGTCTGCTCTTTTATAGAGCTTATTCTCTAAGCTGGCATTGGATAGAAGAAATTGCCCCTCCCCCAATGCCCAAGTGTGCCGAACACCTGCCTTGTAGCCTCGGTAGTCATTCGGCGCGAAGGATTGTGGCAACTTTCGGGTAAATTTCGCCGTACCTTCAAGACGATGCTCAGGCGAAAATTGTTTGGTTAATCCAACTTCCCATTCCCAACGAAAGCCCGTTTGCTGTAATCCCGATGCGGTCTCGAATATACTGTGAAAATTTTCCCGCGTCCCGCGAGCGAGGAAGTGCCCTTCGATACCCAGCGCGGGGATCACGTTACGACGGTCAAAGCGGAGCTCCGCCGAATATCCGCTAAAGAACTTCTCGCGCGATAGACGGAGGTTCGTATAGCTGAATTTCGGCGTAAACAGAAAATTCTCGAAGGGTAATTTAAGCGCGACGGTCGCCGAACCCGACTGTAGATCTTGCGGGTCTATGGCAAACTGTTCGTTATGATAGTACGAACCAGAAATTATGAGTTCGTCGCGCGATTGACGACCCAGATCCTGGCGCACCTCTCCAGAAATGTAACCAAGTAATGCAAAATCCGCCTGTTTCTGCGCACGTCCGACCGGTAGGAACTTCAGTCCGCCAGCCAATATCGTACCGCGGCGCGGAGAGGCGTTCACGTTCGAATCCCGCTTCAGGCCAAAACTGACCTGGACTTTGTATTTGGTTTTCTGCCGGCGCTGCTCAATCGCGGCCATGAAACGGTCGATTTCGGCCCGTAAGCTGTCCGCCATCTCAAGTTTTTGGAGTGCCAGAAATTCGCGTTCCGCCTCGTTAATGTTATCAAGCCGGTACAGCACGATTGCATAGGTGAGCCGTATTTGCGGCAGGTTTGGCGTAACAAGCAGGATACGTTCGAGCGTACCCGCCGCGCCGCGCACATTGCCGTTGGCGATCTGCGATTTAGCATAGCGAAAATTCAGGTCGACATTGTCCGGGTCTTTCAAGACATCGGCATAGCTAACGGTTTCGCCGAGCGACGATTGGCCTTGAGCTGCCTCACCGGCGCGGCGTTGTTGTTCGATTAGCTTTTTTTGGCGTTCCGCCTCGCGCTGATCAAATCCAGGCTGCGTTTGCGCCAGTGCCGCACCGAGCGGAAGCAAAGCAACGGCAAGAACAGCCGCTACATAGCCTCTGACAATTGTTTTTTTGTCGAGCGTCACCAACAAATCTCCACCTATAGCAAACGTCGCCAAATAGTGTTTTGGCGCGTTCCGGCTCTAAATCTCGCAACGCGAGAATTATATGATTGTTCAGTATCGTAACTTATTCAAACTATTACAAACTTATCCCAAGACGAAAATTTAACCAAATGCTTTGTAATCGTGTGAAACTATCATTTTTCTATTTTTAATCAATTGGTTGCCACATTCGAGCGTATCCGTTGGCTGGATAAACGCCTTGTTCGGCAAAATCGATCGGCGCCTGTTGCTTTATCGCAACAATAAACCTAAGCGACAGAATATAATATTTAATACAACAAGTTTTTTTTCGCGATTACAGTGTGTTACTGAATTTCATCCGGGTGACGCTTCCTTTTAAAGGTCCCTTGCGGGCATTGAAGCAAGAATTTCGCGCCTGAAAACGATTCGGCCGGAGCATTTTCATGCCCCGGCCGGCCGTTCTTCGCGGTAGTACCTTGTTACCGCTACTTTTTTAGACGACACCATAAGCAAGCATCGCATCGGCGACCTTGACGAAGCCGGCAATATTCGCGCCGGCAAGGTAATCAACCTTATCGCCTTTTTGCCCGTACTCCGCGCAATTGTCGTGGATGTCTTTCATGATGCCTTTCAGGAGATCCTGGAGTTCATCTTCCTTCCACGAAATCCGCGCGCTGTTCTGGCTCATTTCCAAACCGGACACCGCCACACCGCCGGCGTTGGCCGCCTTGCTGGGCGCGTACAGAATTCCCGCATCCTGGAATGCGTTGATGCCAGTAAGTTCCGTCGGCATGTTCGCACCTTCGGAGACGGCCATGCAGCCGTTCTTCAAAAGCGCCGCGGCCTCGTCACCACTGATTTCGTTCTGCGTCGCACAGGGTACGGCAACATCACACGGAACGTTCCAGGGACGGCCTTCATGGAATTCGCAGCCAAACTTATCGGCATATTCCTTAATACGTCCGCGCCGGACCTGTTTCAGATCGACCATATAGGCAAGCTTTTCTTCGTCGATACCCGCTGGGTCATGAATAAATCCCGAGGAGTCCGACATTGTCAGTACTTTTGCACCTAGTTGGTGGCATTTCTCCGCCGCGTAGGTCGCGACGTTGCCGGAGCCGGAAATCACGATATTCTTGCCTTCCATACCATTGCCGGCATGCTGCAACATATTGTCCAGCATATAAATCGTGCCGTAACCCGTCGCTTCGGTACGAATCAAGCTGCCACCAAACTCAAGTCCTTTACCGGTAAGGACGCCTACGAACTCGTTGGTAAGGCGCTTGTACTGACCAAACATGTAACCGATTTCACGGGCACCAACACCAATATCACCGGCGGGAACGTCGGTATTTTCACCAATGTGGCGGTTCAGTTCGGTCATGAAAGATTGACAAAAGCGCATGACTTCGTTGTTCGATTTACCCTTGGGGTTAAAGTCGGATCCCCCCTTGCCGCCGCCCATCGGGAGGCCGGTGAGGCTATTCTTGAAGGTTTGCTCAAAGCCCAGGAACTTCAGAACGCTGAGCGTCACCGTCGGATGGAAGCGAATTCCGCCCTTGTACGGGCCAATCGAATTGTTGAATTGGACACGATATCCGCGATTAACACGGATGTTGCCATTGTCATCTTCCCAGCAAACACGAAATGTGACGGCCCGGTCAGGCTCGGCCATCCGCTCCAGGATTTGCATTTCCTGATAGATCGGCTTGTCTTGAATATAGGGAATAATGGAAGCTGCGACTTCTTCCACGGCCTGATGAAATTCCGGCTCACCGGGATTGCGCTTCTTTACCCCTGTAATAAACCTTTCTAGACTATCTGATCGTACCGACATTGCTATTTCTCCTTAAAACAATCTGCTCCAAAGGTCGACATCCCGCTGAGCGGAAGCAACCGCACCAAATTTTTCGTTAAGCGTCCAGAACCAGCGGTCCCTTGGGAACGGAAACGCATGCCAGGCAACTGCCTGCCTCGGGTTTTTCGCCCGGCTCCGAGAGGTAATCCACCTCGCCGGATTTGATCGCCGTTATACAAGTTCCGCAGTTGCCTGCGCGGCAACCAAAGTCTATGTCGACATCGTTTTCCTCGGCGAAATCAAGCAAAGAGCCGATCGAGGAATCCCACTTGACCGTCTTCCCTGACTTGTCGAAGACAACATCAATCTCAACGGCATCACCGGCCGCGGCGGGCGCCTGGTCAGTCGAGGTGTCCGCTTCCTTTTTCTTCTGTACGGTCGCCGGTCCGAAGGCCTCGTAATTGATATCCTTTTCCGGAACGCCCCACTCCCGAAGCCCCTCGAATAGAGAGTTCATCATCGGTGGCGGACCACAGAAGTAATATTCGTAATTGCTCGAGGGCAAGACGCGTTTGAAAAGGTCTGCTCCCACGCGTTCCGCATGTTGATAGTCGCGACCTTCGACGTCGTCATCATCGGGGCTAGAATAGCAAATATGCAGATGAATATTTTCGTTCTCGGCGGCGAGGCGCTCAAGATGCTCCTTCATGACGTGCTCTTTACTGTTGCGCACGCCATAGAAGAAATGAGTTTCCCGTGTCGA
>JAJFJC010000390.1 GCA_021774385.1 Alphaproteobacteria bacterium | reverse complement strand
GAAAGCTCGGCAAGCTGGACGGCCATTCATTTGGGCCCGCGAACCGGCGCCCGGCGCGTACCAACGGGTCATCCGGCGTACGTTCGCGCTTGATGAAGAACGCCTCGTTCATGTCGGGCAAGGCTTTTTCGCTGACCCGTGAGGTACGGACATTGTAACGCGCCATGGCCATGTAACCGTTGTTGTGCGCGTTCATCCGCACCGCCAATTTTGCCTCCAGGCTCTGGTCGTGAAACCGTTTAGCTTCGCTAAAGGTTTGCTCGATCAGATCTTGCGGCACGCCATGGTTGGTTATAATGAGAAACCCGGTATTCTCCAGGGCGGAACACAGCGCCAGCGCTATTTCTCGAGGACCCGACAAGTCATCCTCGGTCAAGGGTGCTAAATCGATTAGGGGAATAGGGTTCGCGGAAGCGGCGTTCATTCCGATGCCTTTTTATCCAGCTCGCGGGGCGCGTTCGTAAATCATACGCCGGCAAGGGATGCCGTCAAATATTGGGTGCCGATGGCGGGTTATTTCAGCCGCCCCAAACTTCCCGATACACCCGCATCCAGTTCAGTCCCAGTACCTTGCGAATATCGGCCTCGCTGAACTGCCGTTCGACCAGCCGCTGAGTGAAGTTTCCCAGTGTGCGCGGCGTTTCGATGCCTTCCGGGAACTTGTAGGGCGGCGGCGGATATTCCTGCGGGCGCCAGTGGCCGTCCCGGATAAAGCCTTCATAGCGCGCCAATGCGGCCGCATCGTCCTCGACCGGATGTTGGCCCTGATAATAGTCAATACCGATGCCGACATGATCTATGCCGACCAGGTCCGCCTTGTAGGCGATATCGTCGATGAAGCGGTCGAGGGTCGGTTGGCCGTCCCAGGTGAGGAAAGGCGGGAAGCCGACGGTGCCGACAATGCCGCGGCTCTCCGCGACGGCGCGGATCAGCTCGTCGGTGATGTTGCGGCCATTGTCCTGTACGGCGTAGGCGTTGGCATGGCTAATGATGACGGGTGCGGTGGAGGCTTCGACTGCGTCCATGCTGGTCCGGTGGCCCGTATGCGCGCAATCGACGATCATGCCCAGTGAGTTTAGCCGCTCGATCAGTTTGATACCGAAGTGGCTGAGGCCAGACTCGGTGCGCTCGCCGGCACCGTCGCCGACCAGATTCTTGCGGTTGTAGCAGAGCTGCACGATGCGCAAACCGGCCTCATAATAGCTGTCGACGAGATCAATTTCGTCTTCGATCAATGCCGTGCCCTGGCAATGCAGGATGAGGCCGAGCTTGCCCTCCGCCTTGGCGCGCTCGATGTCTTCCGCTTGCCGTACCAGGATCGTGTCGTCCCGTTCCCGGACGTAACGGTGCCAGCCACCAATCATGGCAAAGCCGGTGCGCGCGTTGCCGTTCATGCCAGTGACGGTTGGTGCAATCGCCGTGGCGCCACCCTCGCGCCACCAGTCGATATGGAGCGTCGAGCGGGCCAATGGGCAGGTCGCGTCGATAACGATGGCGTCGCGGTGGAGTTCCTTGGCGTTCATCTGAACAAATCCTTGGCGGTTTTGCGCAACTCGATTTTGCGGATCTTGCCCGAGGCTGTCATTGGGTAATCCTCGACGAAATGGACGTGGCGGGGAATCTTGAAGCTCGCCACCTTGCCACGGCAATATTCGACGACTGCCTCAGCGGTGAGCACGGCGCCTGGTTCGCGCTGGACGAAGGCGACCGGCACTTCAGCCAGTTGCGGGTCAGGCAGGCTCACGACCGCGACCTGGTGTACGTCGGGATGCTCCAGAAGCAGGCCCTCGGTTTCCATCGGATCGACATTCTCGCCGCCGACTTTCAGCATGTCCTTGTAACGGCCCAGGAAGCGGATATAGCCGTCATCGCGCCAGGACGCTGTATCGCCGGTGTGGAACCAGCCGTCGGCGTCGTAGCATTTGGCGGTTTCCTCGGGCTTGTTGTAGTAGCCCTGCATGATGCCGTAGCCTTTGATCAGCAGTTCGCCTGGCACGTCGATGGGCTGGTCCGCACCGGTGTCCGGATTGACGATGCGGACTTCGTGGCCATCAATCGGCCCGCCCGAACTTTCCACCCGGCGCGACAGGTCGTCGTCGAGCGCGCCGAAGGTGACGCCGACGCCAACCTCGCTCATGCCGAAACCGGAGACAGTGCGCATGGTCGGGAAGCATTCAATAGCGCGCCTAAAGATCGGCACCGCGCTCTGCATGCCGGCGGCGAAGATACCGGTGCGCAGCTTCGACAGGTCGCGGCGCTGGCGCTCCTGCGCCTCGACCATGCCTTTCAGGTGGGTCTCGAAACCATGCATGATCGTCGCCCCTTCGCGCGCGGCCAGCTCGATACATTGATTCGGATCGAACGCTGCCGTCAGCACTTGCTTTGCGCCGGTCAGGAGCGACATCAACGCACCCTCGGAAAAGCCGAAAAGATGGAACAGTGGCAAGTAGTTCAGGATGATGTCGTTTTCGGTCATCGCCATGATGCCGGTACGAAATTCAATCAGCCGCAGCAGATTGTGAGTATGGACCACGCCTTTCGGGAATCCGGTCGTGCCCGATGTGTACATAAAGAACGCCGCATCGTTCGGATCGACGGCCGCGGCGCGTGTGGCGAGCGCGTCGTCGCTGACCGCTTTGCCGCCGTCCAGTAGGTCTGCCCAACACATCGTGCCGGCATGGCGCTCATCTGAGATAGTGACAATTCCGCGCAGTTGCGGCCGGCGCGGGTCATCGATCGCCGTACCGTCGGCAGGCAAATCGACGACGTCGCGGACCATCGCCAAATAATCAATCGGACCAGAGGTGTTGTGGGTGATTAGAAAGGCACAGTCGGATTGCGTCAGTACATATTCAAGATCTTTCGTACGGAAACGCGTATTGATAGGCACCAGAACCGCACCGACCTTTGTCACCGCGAACATCAGATACATCCACTCCGGCTGATTCAGTAGCCACAACCCGACCTTGTCGCCGGGCTGGACGCCGTGCGCGATAAGCCCCTTGGCGGTATGGTCGACCCGTTCGTCGAGGGTTGCGAACCTGATCCGCTGATCTTCGAAAATGACAGCTTCGCGGTCGCCAAAGCGGGCCGCCATCGCGGCCGGTAGCGATCCGAAAGTCTTTGGCGTATAGGGTGCCGGCATGGGGTATATTCTCTCCAATCGCGGTGCCTGGTGCCAAAAGTCTATCGGGCGCACACGCGGATAACAATTCGGAGATGTATCATGCGGCAGCGTCTAACTACCCTGCTTCTGGTCATGTTCCTGACCGGGATTGCCGCGCCCTCCGGCGCCGGCGACGAGGTCTTCACCTCCTGGGGCAAGGCCATTCGCGGCTATGATCCAGTCGCCTATTTCACGCAAGGCAGTCCGGTCGAGGGCGATAGCGATTTTACCCACGAATGGATGGATGCGAAATGGTACTTTGCCAGCGCCGCCAACCGCGACGCGTTCGCTCAGGATCCGCAGCGCTACGCACCGCAATATGGTGGCTATTGCGCCTGGGCAGTGAGCCAGAACTACACCGCCTCGATCGACCCGGACGCCTGGAAGATCGTCGACGGCAAGCTTTATCTCAATTATTCGAAGGGCGTGCAGCGGCAATGGATAGACGGCGGGGTGGAAACCCTGATCACC
>JAJFJC010000389.1 GCA_021774385.1 Alphaproteobacteria bacterium | reverse complement strand
TCCCTAGTTGCGGTCGTCTGCCACACCGTCAGCGTAGCGTACAAGACGGACCTCCGTATCGTCGCGCGGCGTAAAAGGGTCGAAAAGTTTGCGGCCTGATCATTGCGACAAGATCTGGTATCCGCATTTTCCAGTCATAACCTCGGGTACCGTGTAACCTTGGAGACTTTTCATCGTCTATGCAGATTAGAGGCAACCTCTCGCCGCCGCAGATGCTTCGTAGGGAAGCACGGCGCGACTAACGGTGGCGTATCTGACAATCGTTTTATGATCTGGATCAACGCGCTAAATGCCAATCGGTGTATAGAGTGCGCTTGGTGGAGGGGCGAGTTGGTCTTTTATCCGCTTACTCAATGGTGAGCACGATAGATGCCCGAATTTTCGAAACCGCATGTCGATTTGGAGCCGTCCCATGAAATCGAACTGGATCTATTCATTATCTCGTTACGCGCGGCTTGCCACTGTTGCGGCCGTGGGAATTTTAGCGATCACGGGCGCCCGCAGTGCCGTTGCCGGCGGCCCAGCACCATCGAACGTAACCCTTGAGTTCGATCTCGAGCTCAACAGCTTAGATTTGTCCGGCGGCCCCTACCCGGTGCCGTTAGCAAGCGATCCCGGGAATGCCCTCGGTGACACCGTTGATGGCTATGGTTTTGTCGATTCTACAGTTGGCATCACGACGTCGTCGCAGAGACAGACCTCTCCCGGCCCAGCATCGCTGGGGCATGCGACGGCTTTTTGTTTTACTTGCCCGCCGCCGAACAGCCCCGCGCCGGCCGGTTCTGGCCCGCAACCCATCAATCCCGCCGAACTCGACGGTCACGAGTTCTTTGTCGAAAGCTTCTTCGATGTATTTTTCGACATCACGATCTCTGATGTTGATGCCAGACCCGGACGCGATTTCGCGGGGCAATCTGACGGGGCCTCAATTTTCCTGATGAACAACGGGCCCGCCAGAATCCAAGCGTCTTACATGACCCTATTCGACGAGGACGCGCCCAATTTCGGCTTGGGGCCGCCCCCCGAAGCCGATCCCTTCATCGGCCTATTTAGCACGGAGATTCCATTCGGCTTTGACATCAACAAGAATGGCGAAAACGACAAGGTAAAAATCACGGCGGGTGCGCTGTCCGCTAGCGACACGAACAGAACATTCATCACATTGCCCGATGGCACCGTCGTCAATCAGTTCGATACGGCTTCGCTTATCAATGCCCTGATTACGGACGAATCAACCGACCCACCCTTTACGCTTGGCACAGGCAGCTTCCCCACCCCGTCTTTTGGCGGTCCCGGAGCGTTTACAGGTCCGGCCACGACAACGAGCAATCTCCTTAACCCCATAGTACAGGCACCGGAACCCGGTACTCTTGTCCTTTTCGGTATCGGTTTGGGAGGTCTGGTCCTGCTGCGGCGGCGCAGGAAACCCATCTGACCTCCCGGCGCGGTCACTAAGCCGCGGTCACCCACACCGCCGTGTCGTGAAACACAGCACCGCCCTTCGGCGGGCCGGGTTCGGCGCTGGTCAGGGCATTAATGCCCATATCCTTGCTGCCGAACGCCGTGTTCGGCCAGATGCCCTCGACGATGACAACACCGCGCTGCAGCCCGTCAAACGCCTCGGCGTGCAGGCTGATTTCAGCGCGCTTGTTGCCCATGCGGATCGCCTGGCCGTCGTCAATGCCGAGTTCGGACAGATCGTCCGGGTGCATCTTGGCCGAGGGGCGGACCTCATTCTTGATGGAGGTCGGGGTCTCCGCGAAGGTGCTGTTGAGGTAATTGCGCGAGGGGGCCGCGACGAGGCGGAAGGGCCGCTCGTCGTTCGCCTTGTCGATATTATCGCAATGATCCGGCATCGCCGGCAGGCCCGCATTATCGGCGCCCATGCGCGCCCAATCCGGCGCGAAGTGGAACTTCTTGTCCGGCGTCTCGAACCCTGTCAAGAAATGTGCGTCTTCGAAAGGCAGGGCGCAATCGATCCATTTGTCGCCGGCCCAGACTTCGTCCGCGCCAGGGAGGCCGGAGGCCTTGAAGGTCTCGTCGATGATCTCCCACTCGGTCATGTCGAAGCCGCGATGGCTGCCGCCGAGCCGCTTCGCCAGGGTCGACAGGACCCAATGGTTCGAGCGGCACTCCGCATAGGGTTCGATGACCGGCTTGGAGAGCATCAACAGGGTGTGGCCGCCGCCGGTGTATAGATCGGTGTGTTCCAGGAACATCGTCGCCGGCAGCACGATATCGGCCATCGCCGCCGTGTCGGTCATGAACTGCTCATGCACGCAGATAAACAGATCGTCGCGGGCGAAGCCCCGGCGCACCTTGGTCGTATCGGGCGCCACATTCATCGGGTTGGTGTTCTGTACAAACAGCGCGTCCACCGGGGGGCCGCCGCGAAGGGCATCCTGCTCGCCGCACAAAACGGCGCCGATACAGGACATGTCGAGCATGCGGGTCGAGGGATCCATCACGTCGAGCCCGTCGAGCAGAGCCCGGTCGAGTTTGTACATCGACGCGTTGCTGTACAGCGCGCCGCCGCCCTTATATTGCCACGCACCAGTAACCGCCGGCAGACAAGTCACGGCATGCATCTGCGCCGCCCCGTTGCGTGAGCGGGCAAAACCGTAGCCGCAGCGCAGATAGGCCTTCTTGTTGCGGCCATAGAGCCGAGCGAATTCAACGATTTGCGCTGCGGGTACGCCGCTGATTTCCTCGGCCCATTGCGGTGTCTTGGTTTCGAGATGCGCTTCCAGGGCTGGGCTGTGATCGGTCATCCGGGCCAGATAATCGCGGTCGGCGAAACCTTCCTTGAACAGAACATGCATCATCGCCGCCGCCACCGCGCCATCCGTGCCTGGCTTCACCATGATATGCATATCAGCCTGTTCAGCGGCCGCCGTTCGATAAGGGTCGACAACGACAAGCTTACCGCCCCGTTTCCGCATCGCGGCGACATGGCTCATGACATGGACCTGCGTGTGCACGGGGTTGCCACCCCAAATCACGATCAGGTCGGCGTCGGCCATTTCGCGCGAGTCAACGCCGCGCTTCATGCCAATGCCGGCCTCCCAACCAGAATCGGGCAACCAGGTACAGATCGATCCGGCATGGCGCGATAATCCGAGCGCATGACGGAAGCGGCTAATACCGTGGCGCTGGATCTGTCCCATCGTACCCGCGAAATCATAGGCCCACACCGTCTCCGGCCCATGCCGGTCGATCGCCTTGGTCATGCCATCCACTACAGCATCAAGGGCATCATCCCAGGAGATCGGCTCGAAGGCCAATTTATCGCCTTTCTCGCCGACCCGCCGCATCGGTGTGCCGAGACGGTCGGGATGGTGTACGCGTTCGTTGTAGCGCGCGACCTTGGCACAGACGACGCCGGCGTGATAATCGCTGCGGGACGCGCCATAGACGCGCTTGATGGTCCGGTCGTCGATCAGTTCGACCTCGACCGGGCATTGGCTTGGGCAGTCATGCGGACAAACCGAATGCAGCCGTTCCATTTCGTTTAAAATCGTATCAGGCATGGCAATAAACTAGTCCGGCCGAGTTCACTGGGCAATGGGCAGGTGTGGTACTTTCTTGGCAATTTCGACCTACGAAAGGAGTTCCGCAATGGAAGAGCCATCCCGTCCCGACACTCGTAACTGTCGAATTCGAAGTCCATGTCCAAGGGGCTAACAGGCCTCGGTATCAGCAGCCTACACGACCAGATTTAGACAAAATCGGCCCAGAACGTTCTCACAAAGTCTATGATTTCTTGCGCCGCCGCGCCGCGAAACCCAATCCAACGAGGCCAATGCCAAAGAGGGCCAAGGTACCGGGTTCTGGAACCGATTGCTGAAGCGTGAATTCCACGCTACCCACCTTTGCGAAATTTCCAACGGTTTCTATCTGCAATGCGCGAATTCCCAACGTGGAAAGTTCGAGAGTTCCTGGCTCTGTTCCCGCTACCGTCGCGATTGATGTCTCCGAGAGAATACCAAGGGGCGTGCCCGTAGTGCCAAACACCGTAATTGTAGCGGTCAGATTCAAGCCATCCGAATCGTCCACAAACACAACACGAACGAAATCCACGACACTTGAAAAGTTCACCAAAATATCGGCTTCCCCGGTAAGCGTGCCCGATCGCGCGGCGAGTGTACCGCCGCCGTTGTCAAAAATCGAGAATGGGCGACCACTTGGCTCCGCAGCGTCGAACGTAGCCCCCAACGGCGTTGTCACCGTGTTAACGGCGGTTAAATTATCGCCTGCCGAAAAATCTCCCGAATTAAAATTTATTAGTATGGCATTCGCGGAGGCTGTGGGAAGGCTGAGAAATAGCACCATTGCAAAGAAAATTTTGGACGACATTGTTTGGATTGATAAGTTCGTCATATTACGGGCTCCCTTCATCCATCGTATGCAGCCTGCCCAACAAATCTTGCTTGAGTACTTCGAATCCATCTCAGAGACACCATGCAAAAATCATGCTACTAATAAGGTTTATTTGAGATTCAAACGGTTATGCGAAATTTCGTCCTCTCTATTCAGCGATTTTGTAAATTTTCCCGACGCCTGTTTGTGTTCATGTTCATGTAATTTTTATTTTTATACTTATTTACAGTGAGTTAGAATGAATTTTGAGGCAAGCCCTCAACTGTAAAGAATTCCGACACTTTGCGTCCATTCACTGACCCCTTGCGCCAACAAACCGCAAATAACAAAAGGCCGCCAAGGCAACGGAAGTATCCCTGAAACCTGTCGACACCCGCGTGCCGATAATCGTCACTTGAGCCCATTGCTAGACGCGAATCACGGCCAACTAGATTGTGGGGCTAGAGATACGTCGATTCAGCGTGGAATGTGCCTTTGGGAATGATAAACGTCCCTGGCAGTGCTGCTGCGTCGATCATTCCACGACCGCCGCGCTACGCCCACGTATCAAATCGGCGCCCTTTTCCGCAATCGCGATCGTCGCGGCGAAGGTGTTCGCCGAGGGAAGCATCGGCATGATCGAGGCGTCGATGACCCGCAAATTTTCCACGCCATGAACCCGTAATGTGTCATCGACGACGGTCCGGGTATCTCCTTCCGGTCCCATACGGCAGGTGCCAACCAAATGGTATCCCGTATTGCCGCGCTTGCGGGCAAAATCGAGCAGCTCGTCGTCGCTGGTAACCGCCGCGCCGGGTAGGGTTTCGCTCTCGAAATACGGGGCGAGCTCGGGGCTGTTGAACAATCGGCGCACCAGCCGCAATCCCGCCAGCGTAATCCGCTGATCCGCTTCGGCGGCGAGATAGTTCGGCTGGACGGTCGGCGCATCGCCGGGGTCTCGCGAGACGGCCCGGACATAACCGCTGCTTTCCGGACGCGGCTGCGCCGCACCGCACGTCATGCCGGGATATTCGTCGAGGACATAGACACGCCCATCCTGATAGCTCCCAGGGGTGAACAGAATCCGTAAATCGCTCTCTTCGAGGGCCGGATGCGATTTGCCGTGGACGAAACCAATTGTCGGGCAAAGCGCCAGCACGCTGGGTTTCCCGACCAGCCATTTAGCGATCTCCAAGGGCAGGCGGGGCCAGCGCGCCGATTCATTGATCGTGACCACGTTTCGTGCCCGCGCCGTCATGCGTACCGAGTAATGATCGCGCAGATTCTCCCCCACGCCCGCCAGCGGCACCGTAACCGGCACGCCGAGTTCGTTCAGCAAATCCGCGGGACCGATTCCCGAAAGCTGCAATATCTTGGGTGAATTTACCGCGCCGGCGCTCAATATGACCTCGCGCCTTGCCCGCACGACTTGCTCGCGCCCATCGCCATCGCGGTACCGGACGCCGGCGGCCTTGCGTCCCTCCATGACCAAAGCGACGACTTGCGCGCGAGTGCGCAGCGAAGTCTGCTGGCGGCGCAGGGCTGGCCGCAGGAATGCTTTGGCGGCGCTCACCCGTTTGCCCTTGTGGATATAACGCTGAAAATATCCCGCCCCGAACTGCGTACCCGCGTTGTAATCCGCGATGCGCGGAATCCCCAACCCCTCGGCGGCGGCCAGAAAGGCCTCCGCAAGCGGGTTGATCCAATCGATATCCGTAATGGGCAATTCGCCGGTGCGCCCGCGAAAATGATCGTCGCCGATGCCGATACGCTGTTCGGATCGCTTGAAGTAAGGCAGGAAGTCCTCGAACCCCCAGCCACGATTGCCCATCTGTGCCCAGCTATCGAAATCCGCCGCCTGGCCACGGTTATAGACCATGCCGTTGATCGAACTCGATCCGCCGACCACCTTGCCTTGTGGTATCGCGACCGTGCGGCCGTCGAGCGCCGCCGAAGGCTCGGTTTCGAACGGCCACACGAAACGGTCGCCATAGAGCGTTTTGACGAAGCCCGCCGGAATGGAAATAAAGGGATGCCGGTCCTTCCCGCCGGCCTCGAGCACACAGACGGTTGCCGTACCATCCTCGGTCAAACGGTTCGTGAGAACACAGCCCGCCGCACCCGCGCCGACCACGACATAATCGAATGTCTCCATTCCCGAACGCCCCCAACCAATAACATTCCAATGCACTCAAGCTAGGGAAGTTAAGCACCCAAGCGGAAAACCTTCAAACCGGCATCATTGCAGTGGAGAACGCACAATACGGCGCGATAACGCCTGGAGGCACGCCGCGGCTATGCATACACTGAGGCTGCGGGTCGTCATGATCCGGGGCAACCGAAGGAACACCGCATGGACTCCCTGCCGATCATCGAGTTACGCCGAATCGAGGCCAATATCGTCAAACCGATCTATGAAGAGATGGTAAAATCGCTGGGCAAGGCGAAAGCGCAGGAAATCCTCGGGCAGGCCATTATCCAAAACGCCATTGAGCACGGTGCGAGTTATGCGGCGCGAGAAGGCGGCGCCAACGACCTGGCCGCCTTCGCGGCCTTGCTACCACAATGGACACGGAACGATGCGCTCGAAATCGATTTTATCGAACAATCGGACACCAAGCTCGACTTCAATGTAACGCGCTGCCGTTATTCGGAAGTGTATCGCGAAATGGGCCTTGGCGAAATTGGCCACCTGCTGTCCTGCAATCGCGACGGCTCGTTCTGCGACGGCTATAATTCAGATATCAAAATGACGCGGACGCAGACGAAAATGGACGGCGCCAGCCATTGCGATTTTCGCTACACCTACGATCCGCAAAATGACTGACATGATTTGCGCCGCGCGGTCGCGGCGACTACAACGTCTGGATCGTCACACCTAATCTCGGGGGATCGAGTTTCATGTATTGCGACAAGCGGGGATTGGCATTTACGGCATCGAGTCAGGAAGCGGTGGACGCTTTCGACTCGAGTGTTGACGAATTTTTGGCCTCCGGCCGCGACGCCGCTCTGCTCTTAAAGCGGATTGCCGAAGTCGACCCCGAAATGGTCATGGGACAGGTGCTGCGTGGTTATTTTTACCGGCTGCCAGCACTTCCCCACTTGGCCGCGCAAAGCGGTGACGTGTTGGCCAAGGCGGAAAGTCTTTCCGTCGGCGCGTCCGACCGCGAGAAGAAACATGTCCAAGCGCTCGCGGCCTGGTGCGAAGGCGATATTCGGCGGATGAACACGATCTGGGAATCGATCCTCGTCGATCATCCGCACGATATTCTGGCGCTACGCATCGCCCACACGATGCACTTCTTCCTTGGCGACCTGGCGCAGATGCGCGATTCTATGGCCCGGGTCATGCCGCGCTGGGACGAATCGATCCCGGGTTACGGCTACGTACTCGGCTGTCGCGCCTTCTCGCTGGAGGAGAATCACGATTTCGCGCAGGCCGAGCCAATGGGCAAACGCGCCGTCGAGATCAACGAGAACGATATTTGGGCCGGCCATTGCGTCGCCCATGTTCTCGAGGGTATGGGCCGTCGACAGGAAGGCATCGAATGGGTCGATGCGCACGAGGAGGCCTGGAAAAAGCGCGGCACCTTCGCCCATCATATGTGGTGGCACCGGGCGCTGCATTATCTCGAACTCGAACGCTTCGACGACGTCCTTAATGCCTATGACCGGCAATTCTGGACCAAGCCCTCCGAAGACAACACCGATATCTGCAACGCCTCGGCGATGCTAATGCGGCTCGACATGCTCGGTACCGATGTCGGCGACCGGTGGGACTCGATCGCGGAAGTCAGCGCTGGACGCATCGACACGCGGCTGCGGCCCTTTAACGACCTTCATTACATCATGGCCCTCACCATGGCTGGCCGGCGCGACGAGGCCAGCACAATGCTCGATTCGATGCGCGCCTTCGCCGACGGTCATCCCGAAAGTTCGGTGACGATCGCGGCGACCTATCGCGACGCCGCGATCCCGGTCGCCGAGGCGATCCTGGCGCATGGTGCGAAAGATTATGCCCGCGTGGTCGAAATCATGATGCCGACGCGATACAAGATGCTGCCCTTAGGTGGCAGTTGGGCACAGCGTGATGTTTGGGAACGGATGCTGATCAACGCCGTACTCAAGGATGGCCAGCACAGCCTGGCGCGGGTCCTACTCGCCGAACGGACGGCCATGGCGCCGACCAGCGCACCCTCCTGGTCGATGTATGCTGAAGCGCTGGACGATTGTGGTGAGACGGCCGAGGCGAAAGCGGCTCGAGGCAAGGCGGCCGAATTATTGGCGGCCTAAGCTGCTGTGACCGTTTCCTCCGAGTCCAGCGAAGACCGCCGCATCCTGCGTGACGTGTTCGGTTTCGACGATTACCGCGAAGGGCAGGAACCTGTCGTGCAGGCGCTGCTAGCCGGCCATAACGCGCTCGCCGTCATGCCGACCGGGTCGGGCAAATCGCTGTGTTTTCAGGTTTCGGCCTTGATGCTCGGTGGCTTGACGATCGTGGTCTCGCCACTGGTGGCGTTGATGCACGATCAGGTCGCGGCACTCAAGCTCGCGGGTGTCGCGGCGGAAACGATCAACTCTTCGCGCGACCGGGCGGAAAACGTCGCGGCATGGCGGCGCGTCGCGGCGGGTGAGACGCGGCTGCTATACCTTGCGCCGGAACGTTTGATGACTGAGCGCATGTTGGCCGCCCTGGCCCAACTACCGGTGAAACTGATCGCCATCGACGAGGCCCACTGCATTTCGCAATGGGGGCCGGCGTTCCGGCCGGACTATGAAGCCCTTGCAAATCTGCGCGAGCGATTTCCAAACACCCCCATCGCGGCATTGACGGCAACGGCCGACAAGGCGACGCGGCGCGATATAGCGGTGCGGCTTTTCGCCAACGACGCGGAAATATTCGTTGCCGGGTTCGACCGGCCCAATATCAAACTCGCCGTGGAAATGCGGCGCAATGGCAACCAGCAACTTCTCGCCTTTCTCGAGAAACATCGCGGCGAGAGTGGCATCGTCTACTGCCTGTCGCGCAAAAAGACCGAAAGTGTCAGCCGCCTGTTGACCGAAAACGGTGTTGCGGCGCTGCCCTATCATGCGGGCATGGATAAATACGAACGCGACGCCAACCAAGATTCCTTCATGACCGAACCGGGCCGGGTCATGGTCGCAACGATCGCCTTCGGCATGGGGATCGATAAGCCCGATGTTCGTTTTGTCTTCCACACCGACTTGCCCGGCAGCATGGAAGCCTATTACCAGGAAATCGGCCGCTCCGGACGCGACGGCCAGCCCGCGGACGCGCATATGCTGTACGGGCTCGACGATATCCGCATGCGACGCGTCTTCATCGAACAGGAAGACAGCGGCGACGACCGCCGCCGACGAGAGCATCAGCGGCTTGATGCGCTAATCGGCTATTGCGAATCGGCGACCTGCCGACGCGATGTATTGCTTGCCTATTTCGGCGACCAAAGCGAGCCCTGCGGCAATTGCGACACCTGCCTCGAACCGGTTGAGCTCAAAGACGGCCTCGAGGTTGGCCAACAGGTTCTCTCCGCCGTGGCACGAACCGGCCAGCGGTTTGGCGCAGTGCATATTATTGACGTGCTGCGGGGAACGGAAACGGAGAAAGTTCGCGCCGCGCGCCATGATCAGTTACCCCTGTTCGGCGTGGGCGCGGATCAAGGCAAGGACGCATGGCGGTCGATTATCCGACAGCTTGTTGCCGCCGGATTTCTTCGTCTGGATATCGAAGGCTATGGCGGCATCAACATTACCGATAAGGGTGAATCGTTGTTACAGGGCAACGAAACCTTCTCGTACCGCCAGGACTCGATCCCCGGCAAGAAAGCGAAGGTGAAAGGCACGAAACGCGGCCAACCGCTTCCAGCCCTCGATGATGCCGGCAACGCCTTACTTTCCGCCTTGAAGGGATTACGGCTGAGGCTCGCAAAGGAACGTGGCGTACCGGCCTATGTCGTGTTTTCCGACCGGACGCTAATCGACATGGCGCAGCGACGACCACTCGACGCCACCGCCTTTGCGGAAGTGCACGGCGTTGGAGATGCAAAGCTGCGTGATTTCGGCGACGTGTTTCTTCAAGCCATCACGGAAATTACCGTCGACGGATATGCATAGGATCATCGTATAGGCGGACGGTCACGAAGAAACGCGGCCATATGCAGAGCCGCCTGCGCCGGTTCGTAGCGATAATCAAGGCCAATAGGACAGGCACGGCGGGCGCGGCAACCTTCGGCCAAACAGTCCTCTCCTTGCGGTGTGTGCAAATGCGCCGCGCAACCCGCTACGTCGTAACCCTCATCTGCAAAAGCGCCAACCGGGCAACTGGTTAAACAGGGCCGATCCGTGCAATCGACGCAAGGCGCCGTCGACGTGTTGGTTTCCGGCAGATTCAACAGGTCAGGAAATGCCAATGCACCCCGCCACGCATGCCAAAGGCCATATTTTGGATGTATCAGTATTCCCAAGGGCGATGGATGCACAGCCTCCGCGCGCGTTGCCCAAGCCACGAAAGGCGCATAGGGCGGCCCTTCGAAGGGATATATCACACGGGCTTCAAAACGATCGGCAATTTCCGACAACAATTTCCGCGTCCAACAATTCAACGGATCGCGGCCTCCCGGGTTGGCCGCCTTGAAGGCCTGCCACATCGCCGGACCGGCATTGCCGACCAGCAACAACGTTCGCGTTCCCCGCGGCGCACCATCGCCGGATTGCGGATAAAAGCCGCCGCGCAAAATCAAACCATGCTTGGCCAGCGCATCTTGAACCGTCGCAAGGGAATCCCCTTTTGGGCGAATATTTTCCGAATCCGACATACGGCAAAAATATAACCTGCACGTCACCGCGTCATATCAAATCGTTAACTAATACGGCCGAAAAAATATGATACTGTTGCATCATGTGGTCCGATGTCGTCGATTTAAATGAATTTTACCGCCGCCCGCTCGGTCAGGCGGCGCGGCGTATGATTCAGCGTCGAATTCAGGAAATATGGCCGGATTTGCGCGGCATGTCGCTGCTTGGGCTTGGCTATGCAACGCCATACCTCCGCGCCTATCAAGGGCAGGCGCGGCGCGTATTTGCAGCAATGCCCGCGCGCCAAGGGGTCGTACCATGGCCGCCCAATGGGCCGGGACTTGTCGCATTGACCGACGAAGGGGAATTACCATTCGAGGACCGTTCCATCGACAGGTTGCTCATGGTCCACGCCGTTGAACATGGCGAACAGCTACGGGCCATGATGCGTGAAGCATGGCGGGTCCTGTCGGATAGCGGCCGTATTCTAATCGTCGTTCCGAACCGCCGCGGTATTTGGGCGCGGTTGGAGCGAACACCATTCGGACACGGCCTCCCCTATACGCACCGGCAAGCCCGTAAACTGTTACAAGATAGCCTGTTTACACCAGTGGATGCGGGCCGCGCCCTCTACATACCGCCAAGCCGCCGCCGGTTCGTTCTTACCTCGGCCTCGGCCGTGGAACGGATCGGCCACCGGCTTTTCCCGACATTCTCGGGCGTATTGTTGCTTGAGGCCATTAAACAAATCTATGCCGCCGCGCCGACCGCCAGTGTGGCGACTGCACGCCGCAGATTTGTCGTTATTCCCGGCAATGCCGCTTCGGCTCGATCAAGCGCGCCTCAAAACGGTGACGAACCAAGCAATCCGTCATGTTGAGCCAATTCGATTATTCCTCAAGCGCCATTACATCCGCGGCATCGATTATCCGGCACGCCAACGCGTAACCGTAGCCTTGCCGCGCCAGGGCAGCCAAATCCCGCTCTCGGCGTTCGGCCCGTTTCTCGGCTCGCCAAGGTCCCAAACGCCGTCGGCGCGCGTAGTTGCGGGCCGCGTCGAATTCGGCATCTTCAAATTCCCCGTTCAGGCGGTCGAGCGCGGATTCGATATCTTCCGCCGAGACCCCCTTCGCGGCAAGTCGGGCCTGAATGCCACGTCGAGAGATACCTCGCCGGTGCAAGGAGGTGACACGGCCTTCCGCATAAGCGGCATCGTCGAGCAATCCAGCCTGCTGATAACGCGTTATCAGCGCGTCAACCAATAGGGCTCCGGGTGCCGGATCGACATCATGTGCATATGCCGCGCGATGGACACGTCGCATAAGCACGGCACGCAAATTTCCAGCCGATGTCGAATAACGCTGCAAATAAGCCAAAGCCGCCGATTCAAGTGTCTTCGGCGTCGTTTTTCGCGGAATTCGCGCCTTTCGGGTACCCGACATATGGTAAATTTATATTTTAAATCAGGTCTCTGAAAGAATAATCCGAAAGTTTCCCCGGATGTGACCGGCGTCACTGATCATGCCGCGAAAATCAACCATTGTAAGGCATACCGTTGGTCGATTGCTCACCCTGCCCCTCCCATACGGCATCGACCCACGGAAAGACGGCGGCAATGCAATGCGTTGCCGCCGTCGATGTTTTTTTCCTAAATGCGTAACTTCAAGAACCATGCCGGGAATCGCACCTGCTTCCCGTGCTACCCGCAATTCACTGAAATCAAAGCTGAAAGCTCTATTAGGCGTTCCTAGACATCCTTGGCTTCCGCATCGACCACTTCCGCATCCGCGACATTGGTATCAGCAGTGACGTCAGGTTCAACCACGGCGGGCGCAACCTGAGGCGACTCTTCGACCGTACTTGTCGCTGGCTGCGGTCGCGATCTCGACGTATTGCGGCGCGGCCGACGAGGCGGACGCTCGGTCCCGGGTTCATCAGCCTGCCTTGGCGTATCGGTAGGTGATCCTTCCGGCGTGGCGGCACCGTTGCCACCGGATGCCTCAATTTTGTTACCCGACCCGTTCAAGCCTTCCGAATTTTCGACAGGCCCCGGCGCGGTCGGCTGGTTACCTGTCTCCTGAGCGGGCGACGTGCCACCATCCTGATTATGCTGTGGATTGCGGGCATGTTGCCGTTGATCGGGATTGTTTCCCCGGTTTTGCTGACGTGACGAATCACCATCATCGACATTCATGATCCGAAAATAATGTTCAGCATGCTGGTACATATTCTCGGCCGTGACCCGGTCACCCGCTGAATTCGCATCTTGCGCCATTTGTATATATTTTTCATACACTTGATGCGCATTTCCGCGAATGCGGATGCTGGGACCGTTACTATCAAAGCTCTGATGCCTTGGGGACGTATTACGACGCCCCCCGCTGCGGCCGCGAGACCGCTTCGAATTCTGCCCTTGTCTCATATCACCGTCACGTAGTTTGAATGCTTGAATCTCTGCCCTTCAATGGGCGCGCACCAGTGTCCTATAGAATCAGAGGCCCACACCACCTAGTGAATTAGACGCTCTACTGGCTATGCCGAGGTTTTGACAGCGCAATCCAATGCTTTAGTCACCTTGGCGACCTGCTGCCGATGGCGAGACAATAGTCGCTTCATGCAGGCAATGAAAGGAGTTTTTTTTCGAGACCTGCAATGATAGGAAATTTTGATAGGCTTGAACACTTCGTCGCACCCGGCTATCTGGGGCTTGAGCATTATAAAATTTGCGCCTACATCAGCGTATCGGTCTTGACCAGTACAGTGGAACCGATACAGTGATTATGGGAACGGTGGGAAGACTGGGAGCGTCACATGTTCGAACTACGACTATATAATCGTCGACCCAGTTGCCTCGTTCGCTACCGGCATGGCGGCTTTGCGGCCATTGTTCCCCTAGTGCAAAGGAATATCGTTGAAGTGGCCGGCGCCAAGACCGGAACCGGCGACGTCGCCGTTTCGAACGATCCCCCCGACACGACCAACGTGCTGCCTTTTCCGGGACAACCAGAACGGCCGGGCCGGAAGAAAAACATGCGCGTCAAGGGCAGGCCCAACGGTCGCAAAAAAAGCTGACGTGACGGAAGTTAAATGATCCGAGGACGACCGTCCCTTAGCCATGTTTCGAATTCAGCGCGCACCGCATCATCAGGGGGATAAGTCCCGATAATCGGTCTTCCCGCCGCTATTAGTTTTTGAATGAAGGCTTCTATTTCTTCTTGATTGGTCGCGTCTTCCGCAACCGAATCCGCCAACGCGCGCGGCACGACAACGCAACCGTCTCCGTCCGCTACAATAACGTCACCCGGAAAAACGGCGATGCCGCCACAGGCAACCGGTTCCTGTAGGCCCGCAGGGACGTGCAGCGCCGGGCTCGCCGGCGCGGCCGGACCGGCGGAAAACACCGGCAACCCAATCGCACGGACTGCTTCAGCATCGCGTACGCCACCGTCCGTCACGACCCCCGCGACACCCCGCACCTTTAACCGCGTCGCCAAAATATCGCCCAGTGTCCCGCAATGCGCCTCCCGGCGAGCGTCGACCGCAAGGATCGAACCGGCCGGACATTCCTCGATTGCGCGCCGTGCCAAGTTTTCGGTGCTGCCAAGCGAGGTCACGCCGGCGATATCCCCGCGCGCGGGGATATAACGCAGAGTATAAGCCTCCCCCACCACCCTTCCGCAATTCGGGTCAAGTGGCGCAACCCCTTGCATGAAGATGTCGCGAATGCCGCGCTTAAGCAGTTGGTAGCTGACGGTTGCCGTCGTAACGCGGCGCAGCCGGTCTCGGGTCTGATCCTTCATTACTTGCGCTCTCCTGGTCCGGTTCGATTCAAGGGGCCTGTCATAATATCGGCTCTTGCTCTATATCGTAATGCATGTCCGGCCTATTCGTTGTCCTCGTCGTGATCGCTATGATCGCCACCCTCGGCGTGCTGCTCGCCGGCATCCTTGGCATGGCCACAGGCGGCAATTTTAACAAACGCTACGCTAACAAATTGATGCGCGCGCGGGTCTTGTTGCAGGCATTGGCGGTGTTGTTTTTCGCCATCGCACTCCTGATGGCCAGCCAAGGATAAATCCGTTTTGGTAAAATTGACGCGGATATACACGAAAGGCGGCGACGGCGGCGAGACATCGCTTGGTGATGGCTCTCGCGTTGTGAAACACGACCGCCGCGTCGCGGCGTACGGTACCGTTGATGAAGCCAACGCGGCAATTGGACTGGCCCGGCTTCATGCCGACGCTGCGACGGACCGTATCCTTGCGCGGATTCAAAATGACTTGTTCGACCTCGGTGCCGACCTCTGTACGCCCGAGGGAGGTTCGCGGTCTTCCGGCGCCCTGCGTGTCGTCGAAGCGCAGGTGCGGTGGCTGGAAGACGAAATCGACCAGATCAACGAAACACTTTCGCCTCTGGACAGCTTTATATTGCCGGGTGGCCGAGCCGCCGCAGCACATCTCCATCTTGCCCGGACGGTGACCCGGCGCGCGGAACGCCTCGTCACCGCGCTCGCTAAGGAAGAATCCGTGAATGCACAAGCAATCGCCTATTTGAACCGGCTGTCCGATCTTTTGTTTGTTCTATCACGGGCCTGCAACAATGGCGGCAAGGACGACGTGCTTTGGGTTCCCGGCGCCAATCGATAACCGCGAAACGTAATCGCGCGATATTATGATTTACGAAGCCCTCACCTGGCTGACAACCCCGGCACCGGATTGGGCACGAAAAGGCGGCTACCTTAAGGAACTCATCGCGATTCAAGCCCGCCACAGGCGGTGCCGCGCCGATTGGGCCTCTCATCTCGACAAAACGCGGGAGGTGATCCGGCACGCCATCCCACATTGCGCGCAAAGACGGCACGTGGTGATTTACGGGTCCGGCCTGTTGCTTGATATTCCGTTCGACAGTCTTTCGGAAGCGTTCGACGCCGTCACCTTGGTCGACGTCGCCCATCTTCGCGCAACGAGACGCAAGGCGCGCCGCCACGCGAACGTTACGTTCCTCGAGATGGATATCGCGGGTGTGGTCAACGGCCTCCTGCTCGGCATCGCGAAGGGAGCGGACACCCTGCCGCGTCCGGTTCCCCCCACAATTGAAAATAAGCCCCTTGTCGATCTCGTGGTCTCGGCGAACTTGCTCTCCCAATTGCCTTTGCTCCCGTGCCGCTTCCTCAGCCAGACGTATGATTTCCCGGAGAAAATGCTGAACGCCTATGCGGGCGCGATCATGCAGGCCCACCTTGACCACATTGCGAGCTTTAACGCCGTACAATGTCTCATCGCGGAAACAGAAACCCAACATGTCGACAAACGAGGAAATGTCATACACACCGAAGACTCCTTGCACGGCGTTGCCTTTCCGGCTTCAGAACGCACCTGGCAATGGAATATCGCGCCGCGGGGCGAGGTTTCACAGGCCCACGCCGTTTGCAACATCGTAAGCGCCTCGACGAGGGTCCCACCCCCTCGTCAATAGCGCGGCGAAACGGCGCGGCACCTCGCCTTGACACATTTGGGAGGCAGGCCTAAACAAGGCTCCGAATCACCCAAAGATACAGGGAATAATACGATGAAAGTCCTCGTCCCCGTGAAGCGGGTCGTCGATTACAACGTCAAAATCCGCGTCAAGAGCGACGGCACCGGCGTTGAGACGGCGAATGTAAAAATGTCCATGAACCCCTTCGATGAAATTGCCATTGAAGAGGCACTTCGCATGAGGGAAGCCGGCACGGCGACCGAAGTCATCGCCGTGTCGATTGGCGTCCAACAATGCCAGGAAACCATTCGTACGGCATTAGCGATGGGTGCCGATCGCGGCATCTTGGTTAAGACGGACGATGATTTGCAGCCGCTCGCGGTCGCCAAGGTGCTGAAGGCCGTTGCCGAAAAGGAATCCCCGGACGTTATCATCCTGGGCAAGCAAGCAATCGACGACGATAGCAATCAGACCGGTCAAATGCTTGCCGCGCTGCTGGGTTATAGTCAGGCGACCTTCGCATCGAAAATTGAAATCGCCGACGGCGAGGCGAAAGTCACGCGCGAAGTCGATGCCGGCTTGGAGACGATCAATGTCAAGCTGCCGATGGTCGCGACAACGGATCTTCGATTGAACGAACCGCGTTACGCCTCCTTGCCGAACATTATGAAGGCGAAGAAAAAGCCTATCGACAACATGACCCCGGACGATCTCGGTGTCGATGTCGCACCGCGCTTGAGCGTTCTCAGCGTCGTTGAACCGTCGAAACGCCAAGAAGGCGTGAAGGTCGAAGATGTCGCGGAACTAGTCGAAAAGCTGCGTAACGAAGCAAAGGTTATCTGAAAATGAGCAATCTGGTTATCGCCGAACATGACGGCGCCGAGCTCAAAGGAGCCACACTAAACGCGATTGCCGCCGCAGCGGCAATTGGCGGTGATATTGACGTTCTCGTCGCGGGCAGCGATTGCGGCGCCATTGTGGAAGCCGCGGCACAAGTCGCCGGCGTCTCGAAGGTCCTGGCCGCGGACGCCGCCGAATTCGGCGGTCAGCTCGCCGAGAATGTGGCACCCCTGGTTGTCAATCTCGCGGCGAATTATTCCCATGTCCTCGCCGCGGCGACCGCCAACGGAAAGAACCTGTTGCCACGCGTCGCCGCCTTGCTTGATGTTCAACAAATTTCCGAAATCAGCGGCATCACGTCACCCGATACGTTCGAACGGCCAATTTACGCCGGCAACGCCATCGCGACCGTCCAGTCTTCCGACGCCATCAAGGTCATTACCGTGCGCGTGACCGCCTTTGACGGTGCGGAAAGCTCGGGCGGCTCGGCAACGGTCGAAGCCGTGGACGGGACTGGAGATGCGGGTCTCTCCTCCTTCGTTGGTTCCGAGATCAGCAAGTCGGAACGTCCGGAACTCACCTCGGCTGGCATCGTTATCTCTGGTGGCCGCGGCATGCAGAATGGCGAGAATTTCGCCATGCTTGAAAAAATCGCCGACATTCTCGGCGCCGCCGTTGGTGCCTCACGGGCGGCCGTCGATGCCGGATTCGTGCCAAACGAATATCAAGTTGGCCAGACCGGCAAGGTCGTCGCACCCGATCTTTACATCGCCGTGGGCATTTCCGGCGCGATTCAGCATCTCGCGGGTATGAAGGTCAGCAAGGTCATCGTCGCGATCAACAAGGATGAGGAAGCGCCGATCTTCCAAGTCGCGGATTACGGCCTCGTTGCCGATCTGTTCAAGGCGATTCCGGAGTTCGAGGAAGAATTGAATAAAACGCCGTAGTGTGATGATCCTAAAATTCGGCGCATCGCATGCGGAAAATTTTAGGATCTGGGTCACACGAGGTTCAATGTGTTGGTGTTTTTGATTCACGAGGAATTCAACCCTTCGAATTTCACGATCAAGACGCTGACGACAGGCCTGTTTTAGGTCGAATACAAGAACGGACCGAAAAATGATTAAGACGATTGGCATCATCGGCGCCGGGCAGATGGGCAACGGAATCGCGCATGTTGGCGCTTTGTCGGGCTTTGACATCAAACTGCTTGATATCGATCCGGATGCCCTCCAAAAGGCAATCCAGGTTATCGACCGCAACATGGATCGTCAGGTCAAACGCTCGATCGTCAGTGAGCCAGACCGTTCGGCGGCGCTGGGACGAATCGAAACCGGAACGGACTACGCGCTGTTCGGCGATTGCGATATCGTCATCGAAGCCGCGACCGAGGATGAGGCGGTCAAGGTTAAGGTCTTAGAATCCCTGGTGCCGAACCTGAGGGATGATGCGATGGTCGCGTCCAACACTTCATCGATTTCGATTACGCGGCTAGCGGCGTCGACCGACCGGCCGGAACGGTTCATCGGCATGCATTTCATGAACCCGGTTCCGATGATGAACCTGGTCGAAATCATCCGTGGCCTGGGCACGAGCGAGGAAACCTATCAGGAAGTCAAAACCCTCGCGGAGAAGATGGGCAAGACGGTAGCGATGGCGGAAGATTTTCCAGCCTTCATCGTGAACCGCATCCTGCTGCCGATGATCAACGAAGCGATCTACACGCTCTATGAAGGGGTCGGTAATGTCGACGCCATCGATACCGGTATGAAACTTGGCGCGAACCATCCGATGGGTCCGCTGGAACTGGCCGATTTCATCGGCTTGGACACCTGCCTCGCCGTGATGCAAGTGCTCTATGATGGCCTCGCGGACACCAAATACCGCCCCTGCCCACTGCTGGTAAAATATGTCGAAGCCGGCTGGCTCGGCCGCAAGACGGGGCGCGGTTTCTACGATTACGGATCGGACAAACCGGTTCCGACGCGTTAGTTTTAATTACCGTCTTGAACAGCTTGATCCGGTTCTAACAAAAACTTATAGGAAACGGACAAGGCGGTAATTCCGCATGCGATTGAAATATAGCCTAATATTTCACTTAAAACGCCATCAATCACTTCAGAAACCCAAGACTCACCTATTTCGAGACTGTCCAGTACTAGGTCAAACCCGAAGCTAACCAATATATTAAGGAGCAAAACGGGAACTGCTACGATCAAGATAATCCATAGCAATCGCCAGCCGTTTTCTTTGGTCAAATTGAATACATCAATTGTTCCCAAATAATTTTCTACCGCTGTAGCCGGAAAGCGTATCGCCAATCGCGCATAGATCCAAAAAAGAAATATCGCCGACGGCACAAGAACGACAAGTGAATCGATGGTTGTGCCCGTTCCCATATAGTAGAAAAAAATCCCCGGAATCATCGACGCTAAACAGTACACAATAACGATCTTAATGATCGCTATAAAAAAATTTTGTGTGCCGTTCACCCCACCGATAGGCACGACTGACAGATACGGGTTCTTCCGATACTAAATATGCTCGGTGCCAAGCCACCGAAAACATAATAAATAGGCATCCGATGATGGCAAAACACACAAATGCAATGGCGATAAGCCAGGCAGGCGCATCCGCCGAAAGAAGATGAAAAAAGGAATTCATGTCACCAGCATCCGCCGCCGG
>JAJFJC010000388.1 GCA_021774385.1 Alphaproteobacteria bacterium | reverse complement strand
TGATCAACGTGGCCAATCGTACCAACATTGCAGTGCGGCTTCGTACGCTCAAATTTCGCTTTCGCCATGCTTCCGTTCCCTTAAATCTTCATTCTCTTACGATCGTGGCGCATTCCCAACGGAAACGACCTCTCAATTCACCCCCTCCAACCCTGGAAGGGAAATTTGGAGCGGGTGATGGGAATCGAACCCACACAACCAGCTTGGAAGGCTGGGGCTCTACCGTTGAGCTACACCCGCGGATGTAAACCCGCTTGATCCTCGTTCATCTCCACTACCGATCCAAACCAATCGATAAAAGCCAGCCCGGGCAAGCCCGTCTGGCTCAACATCCGCCCCGCGCCTCGTTCGCGCTATTAAACGCGCTTGGTGGAGGGGGTTGGATTCGAACCAACGTAGGCATAGCCAACGGGTTTACAGCCCGTCCCTTTTAACCACTCAGGCACCCCTCCATCGACGCGGTCGATTAGTCGTCGCGGCGGCGTGCGAACTATGTTTATTTGTTCCCGGTTGTCAACGATTAAAAGACGCAATAATACACGCCTCCCCGACCCTTAAATCTTAGGGGTCGGAAAGCGTCGGTAACGATATGCTTTGAGCCAATAATATTAGGGAAACCAATGAGGAAACGCAAGCCAACCGGACGCCGCCACGATACAGGGAAGCGCGAGCCAAGTTCCGCTGCGCCGAGATCGCCCAGGGATGAATGGGTTTATGGATGGCACGCGGTCCTCGCCGCCTTAAAAAATCCACACCGGAAGCCGGGCCGGCTCATTGCGACGGCCAACGCGGCTGCGCGTTTGCGGGAGGATTTGCCGGCCGCCACGCCCGATATTTTAAGCCGGGCGGCATTAGACGATTTATTACCCGATTCGGCCGTGCATCAAGGTATTGCCTTGGACGCCCCGCCGCCCACCATGCCGGCGCTTGAGGATATTCTCGCCGATGCATCCGAAAACGCGGTGGTCGTCGTCCTCGATCAGGTCACCGACCCACACAATGTCGGCGCCATATTGCGCAGCGCCGCGGCCTTCGACGCAATCGCGGTTATCGTTCAAGACCGCAGCGCGCCGCCGCCGGGCGGGGCGCTCGCCAAGGCCGCTAGTGGCGCGCTGGATATCGTGCCGCTGGCACGGGTCACCAATCTGGCGCGCACCTTGGAACGGCTTGGACAGGCGGGGTTTTGGCGCATCGGCTTCGATGGTGCGGCGAACAGCAGCCTCGCGGACGCACCCTTGAGCGGCCGCACCGCCCTGGTCCTCGGCGCCGAAGGAAGCGGGCTACGACGTCTAACACGGGAAAACTGCGACCATTTGGCTCACATCGAGACACCGGGAAATCTCCAGACGCTCAACGTATCCAATGCAACCGCAATCGCGCTATACGAAATCGCACGGCGTGGCAGGCAAGAGGACTAGGCAAATGCTCGACAATCAGAAACACCTCTTCGATATTCCGGATTCGGTTACCTACCTCGCCTGCGCCTCGCAAACGCCCTTGCTGCGCGCTACCGTGGCTGCCGGAGAATCCGGCGTCCTGCGCAAGGCGCATCCCTGGGAACCGCACCGGGACGAAGCAGCACGCGAAGCGACGGAAGTGCGCACCCTATTCGCCGGGCTGATCGGCGCCACGGCAAACGACATCGCCATCGTGCCCGCGACGAGCTACGGCATTGCCGTCGCCGCGGCGAATTTGGCGATCGCACCCAACCGAGAAATTCTGGTTTTGGAAGAACAGTTTCCCTCGAACTACTACGCCTGGCATCGCCTGGCGGCGGAGAACGACGCCAAGCTAATCGCGGTGGAACGTCCCACCGACGCGAACTGGACCACCGCTGTTTTGGATCGGATCCGTCCCGAAACCGATATTGTCGCGGTCCCGCCCTGTCACTGGACGGACGGCAGCCGCCTGGATCTCGAAGCAATAGGTACAAAATGCCGATCGATCGGCGCCGCCCTGGTCGTCGATGGAACGCAATTAGTCGGCGCGGCGCCCTTCGATGTCGCGGCGGTGCAACCGGACTTCATGGTTTGCTCCGCATATAAATGGCTGTTGTGCCCCTATACGCTGGCGTTCCTCTATGTTGCACCGCATCGCCAAAACGGGCGGCCAATCGAATTTCATGCCGGCGCCAGGCGCGATGATCATGAACCAGGCGGGCACAATACGGGCTATCCCTTGCAATTCGTGGACAATGCGCGCCGTTACGATATGGGCGAACGAAACAATCCCATCAATCTGCCAATGGCCGTCACCGCCTTAAACCAGCTCCACACATGGAACCCCACCCACATCGCGGCAACGATGGCACGGCTTACCGACCAGATCGCCGAGAGCGCCGTCGAGCGCGGCTATTCCGTCCCGCCAAAAGCGCACCGTATTGCGCATTTCATCGGCTTTCGGGGTCCGACACCGCCGCCGCCGGACCTCGCCGACCGTTGCGCCGCCGACGGGGTTCATCTCAATCTAAGAAGCGACGCAATCCGGATCAGCCCCTATTTGTTTACCGATGAGATGGACATCGACCGCTTGTTCAAGGTATTCGACCGTCATCGCGGATAATCGGTCTGCCCGATGCGATTGTTTCAGTTGTTTTCAGACACGCATTTGATATTGTCCGCGCGCCGCCGCAGTAGCTCAGTTGGTAGAGCAGGGGTTTTGTAAACCTCAGGTCGGGAGTTCGAGTCTCT
>JAJFJC010000387.1 GCA_021774385.1 Alphaproteobacteria bacterium | reverse complement strand
GGAGCCCGAAGTCTCACGGTTTGATCCACGCTCCGCCCTCGACGGAGGGGCTGATGGATTGGCGGCGATACGGCGCATCGCAGCGGTTTTGCCAGAACTCCTCGCGCTAGATGGCGCCGCCGTAATTGAATTTGGAGCGGGCCAAAAAGAGTCCGTGTCGCAAATCGTCCGTGCCCAAGGCTTGCGCGTTCGCGCCGAGCGGGCTGATTTGGCGGGACGAGCCCGATGCCTTGTTTGCGGATTAATCGATTCTTAATGACCTAAGATGCCTTTTAGGGCGGATTGCCGTTATCGCATCGTCGGAATTGTGTGTGCGGCAAATACGATGGTGGCTGTGAAATGTTTATGTGCCACGGTCTATGATGATGGGAATTTGAGCGAATCGGGTGAGGTTTTGCGGCAAAGTGTCGCGCGCACTTCAGGGATGTTATCGAATACTGTAGGTATTCCGTTGCTTGGCAAGGGGTTAGCTATTAGTGCCGGAACATTGCGTTGGGGCGCTTGATATGGCATTGCTGCCGGGTAGTATGGGCTGGCCTTGCCGAGGTGGATTCCGTTTTATTTGCCGAGGCGCTAGTATACGGAGCAGGCAGGCAGCCGTTTTGGGATGGGAGAAGCGAACGTGAAAGCACGATTTGCCGCTATTGCGGCTGTACTCGTTGGCGCACTTAGTGCCGGTGGCGTGTTGGCATCGGAGCCGAAAGAGTGGCAATTGGGATTGCAAGAAGCGGCAACGCCCACCATGGAGCGAATCCACGAATTTCATGATTTCGTGACCATCATCGCGACGGTCATTGCCTTGTTCGTTATGGTTTTGCTGGTGATCGTAATTTTCCGGTTTAACGAGAAGGCGAACCCGAAACCGACGACGACGACCCATAACCTTCTGTTGGAGGTTCTTTGGACCGCGGTACCGGTCATTATTCTCGTCGTTATCGCGATCCCGTCATTCCGGCTGCTATACTTCGCCGATCGGGTTGAAGACCCGGACATGACCCTGAAAATTATCGGCCATCAGTGGTACTGGTCATACGAATACCCGGACCATGGTAATTTTACGTTCGACGCGAACCTCGTTGATGACGAGGAACTTGCGAAGGACCCGAGCCTGAAGCGCAATATGGATACCGATAACCGTGTCGTATTGCCGGTTGGGAAAAAGGTGCAGTTGCTCATGACGGCGGACGATGTCCTGCACAACTGGGCGGTGCCCGCCTTCGGGATCAAGCTCGATACGGTGCCTGGTCGATTGAACGAGACCTGGGTGCAGATCAACAAACCAGGCGTATATTACGGCTTTTGTTCGGAACTCTGTGGTGTGAACCACTCTTACATGCCGATCACTGTCGAAGCGGTATCTCCTGAAGATTTCGACAAATGGGTCAAGCAAGCCCAGAAGAAATATGCCAGGACGGAGCCGGTAACACCGGCTGTGCGCCTCGCGAAAAATCAAACCGCCGACTGAGCGTTTAGAGGAAGGGATTGGACATGGCTGCCGCACACGCAGACCCAACGGGTTGGAAGCGCTTCGTCTATTCGACCAACCACAAAGATATCGGCACGATGTATATCATCCTGTCGGTCATAGCTGCGATTATCGGCGGCGCGTTTTCGGTTTACATGCGCATGGAGCTTATGGAACCGGGCGTCCAGTATATGACGAACGAGGACGGTTCGCCGAACGGCCAGATTTGGAACGTGTTCGTAACCGCGCACGGTCTGATCATGGTGTTCTTCGTCGTCATGCCGGCATTGATCGGCGGCTTCGGAAATTGGTTCGTGCCCTTGATGATCGGTGCGCCTGACATGGCGTTCCCGCGTATGAACAACATTAGTTTCTGGCTGCTTGTGCCGTCACTGCTTCTGTTGGCGGCATCGACATTGGTGGGAGACGGCGCGGGTACGGGCTGGACGGTTTATCCGCCGCTCTCCAATGTCGAGGGTCATCCTGGCCCGTCGGTGGATATGGCTATTTTCGCGCTGCATTTGGCCGGCGCGTCGTCGATCCTTGGCGCCATTAATTTCATTACGACGATCTTTAACATGCGCGCGCCTGGTATGACGCTCCACAAGATGCCGCTTTTCGCATGGTCGATACTCGTAACGGCGTTCCTGTTGTTGCTGTCGCTTCCCGTACTAGGTGGCGCGATCACGATGCTGCTGACGGACCGTAATTTCGGCACGGCGTTCTTCAAACCGGAAGGCGGCGGCGACCCAATCCTGTTCCAGCATCTGTTCTGGTTCTTCGGACACCCCGAAGTCTACATCATGATCCTGCCAGGCTTCGGCATCGTATCCCATATCATCTCGACCTTTTCCAAGAAGCCGATCTTTGGCTATCTCGGTATGGCGTACGCCATGGTTGCGATCGGGTTCGTGGGCTTCATCGTCTGGGCGCATCACATGTATACGGTTGGTATGGATGTCGACATGCGCGCCTACTTCGTGGCGGCGACGCTGGTGATCGCGGTTCCGACGGGCATTAAGGTGTTTAGTTGGATCGCGACAATGTGGGGCGGATCGATCCGCTTTGATACGCCGATGCTGTGGGCCGTCGGGTTTATTTTCCTGTTCACCGTCGGTGGCGTGACCGGTGTGATGCTGGCCAATTCCGGCGTGGATTTGGCTCTACATGACACCTATTACGTCGTGGCGCATTTCCATTACGTGCTTTCGATTGCGGCGGTTTTCGCAATCATCGCCGGGACGTACTATTGGTTCGGCAAGATGACCGGCCGGCATTATCCGGAATGGGGCGGCAAGCTGCATTTCTGGACGACATTCATCGGCGTCAATGTGACATTTTTCCCGCAGCACTTCCTTGGTCTGGCAGGTATGCCGCGGCGTTATATCGACTATCCTGAAGCTTTTGCGGGGTGGAATATGGTGTCGTCGATCGGTGCGTACATTACCGCGGCGTCGACGGTGTTCTTTTTCATCATGCTGCTTTACGCGATGAAAGCCGGCCGTCCGGCTGATGCCAGCTATTGGGGCGAGGGTGCGACGACGCTCGAATGGACCGTTTCATCACCGCCGCCATTCCATAGCTATGAGGAAATCCCGCAGATTAAATAACGTCTGCGGCGACCGGGGGACAATATAAGGTGAGCGATACCGCATATAGCACTATCGAGCGTTCGGATACGGACGTTGCGGGGCCAGGCGATTATTTCGCACTGCTCAAGCCGCGCGTGGTGTCGCTCGTCGTGTTCAGCGGACTGGCCGGGCTACTGGTCGCGCCGGGGGCCATCCATCCGTTAATTGCCATTGTCGCGGTTCTGTGTATCGCGGTGGGCGCTGGCGCGTCAGGCGCCATCAATATGTGGTACGATCGCGATATCGACGCGGTGATGGACCGTACGCGGCGCCGGCCCATTCCGACGGGCCGGATTGTGCCGGGCGATGCGTTGGGGTTTGGCATCGTTTTGGCGATTGGCTCGGTTACGGTTATGGGCCTCGCCGTGAATATTACGGCCGCGGCGTTGTTGGCGGTGGCGGTGCTGTTTTATGTGTTTGTCTATACGATGTGGCTCAAGCGGCGTACGCCTCAGAATATCGTCATCGGTGGCGCGGCAGGCGCGTTTCCCCCGATGATTGGGTGGGCGGCGGTTACCGGATCGGTAACTGTTGAATCCCTGTTGTTATTTGCATTGATCTTTTTTTGGACGCCACCCCACTTTTGGGCGTTGGCGTTGTACCGGAACGGCGACTACCAAAAAGCAGGCATTCCCATGTTGCCGGTCGTTGCCGGGAAAACCGAAACCAAGAAGCAGATGATACTCTATACGGTGTTGCTGATTCCCCTTGCGATCGCACCAGTATGGTTTGGTTTCGTTGGCTGGGTTTATGGCGTTGCCGCCGGTCTGTTGGGTCTGATCTTCCTGGCGGCGGCGCTCGCCGTTTGGTTCGACCGGACGGACCGCTCGGCGAAGCGAATGTTCGGATATTCGATTTTTTACTTATTTGCGTTGTTTGCGGTGATGGTGGCTGATAACTCACTAGGTTTCGGCGGGTAGTCATGAACGCGCGTACGGCGGTAACGGAAAGCATGGCGGAAAACAGCGAAAAGCGGCGGTATCCAAGTGAGGTGCACAAACGGCAACGGTCGAAGAACCTGACCTTGTTGGCCGTGCTCGTTGGGTTGGTCGTGCTTTTCTATGTCGTGGCTCTCGTTCGTATGGGAGGTGGCTGACCTCGTGGTAAGAGAAAACCGCAACCGGTGGACATTGGTATCTTGCGTCGTTGTCATCGCGGGTATGACGGCGCTTTCGTTTGCCGCGGTGCCACTTTATGACTTGTTCTGCCGGGTTACCGGTTATGGCGGGACGACGCAGCAGGCAGCGAAAGCGAAAGACGTCGTGATCGACCGTATGGTCCGCGTCCGCTTCGATGCCTCGGTCAATTCTTCGCTGGACTGGCGATTTCAACCGGTACAGCGTGAGATATCGATGAAGATCGGGGAAAGCGCGGTGGCGTTTTATCGGGCGCAAAATCTTGCTGCCACGACGAACACCGGAACCGCGACGTTCAATGTGACGCCTATGAAGGTTGGCAAATACTTCACGAAAATTGATTGTTTTTGCTTCACCGAGCAACAGTTGGAGCCAGGTAAAGCTGTCGATATGCCGGTTACGTTTTATGTCGATCCGGATATCGCGAAGGATCCAAATTTGGACGAAGTCAAGACGATTACCCTATCTTATACTTTCTTTGCGGCCGAAGAAGATGAAGCGGGACCAAAAACCGCCTCGGTCGAAGAGGCCGAAAGGCCTAATGTAAACTAAATGGCCGGAAGGCCAATGCGAGTCGAGCTGAAACAGGAACGAGTGAGAACGGAACAATGAGCGCTGAACACGCACACTCCCACGACTACCACCTCGTTGATCCAAGCCCCTGGCCGGCCGTCGGCGCGATCGCTGGTGGGGCACTATTTTTTGGTTTGATCCTATTCATGCATCCCGACTTTTTCGGCGATGGCATGGAAGAGACGCTGACGTCGCTTGGAATATGGCTGATTGCGCCTGGTCTCGTATTGCTCTTTCTGACCAGTTGGTTTTGGTGGCGGGATGTGATCCTCGAAGCCGAATTTCAAGGTTTCCATAAACCAGTCGTGCAACTCGGCATGCGGTATGGGATGGTGTTGTTTATTTGTTCGGAAGTAATGTTCTTCGCGGCGTTTTTCTGGGCCTTCTTCGATGCAAGCCTGTTTCCGCGGGAAATGCCGTACGACCTGCCCGGCGGTGTTTGGCCACCCGAAGGTGTGGAGACGTTCGCGCCGTTCGGTCTACCCTTCTTGAATACTCTGATCTTGCTGACGTCGGGTGTTACGGTGACGTGGGCGCATCATGCTCTGATCAAGAATAACCGGCGCGATTTGGTCCGTGGGCTGGCCCTTACAATTATTTTAGGCATCTGCTTCACGGCATTGCAGGCCTTTGAATACTCTCATGCCGGTTTCAGTTTCTCGGGCGGCATCTACGGCTCGACCTTCTTCATGGCAACGGGCTTCCATGGGTTCCATGTCATTGTCGGAACATGCTTCCTGACCGTTTGTTTCTTCAGGGCCCGCGCGGGACATTTCAAGCCCGACCACCATTTTGGCTTTGAAGCCGCCGCCTGGTACTGGCACTTCGTTGACGTGGTTTGGCTGTTCTTGTTCGTTTGCGTCTATTGGTGGGGTGGCTGATTGCGGTTGAATGGCGGGTCCGTTTCCACCACTCTCTCCGTATTCAACAGGCCTAATGTGCCGGTGCCCGCGATGCGGGGTCGGACGGTTGTTCGGTGGAATTTTGACCATCGCGGTGCGTTGCGACCATTGCGATCTCGATTTCAGCGCCTCGGACAGTGGGGATGGCCCGGCGGTCTTCGTGATCTTCATCATCGGACCCATCGTGACCGGGCTCGCATTTTGGGTAGAGATGGCTTATACGCCGCCGATGTGGCTTCATCTCGCGCTTTGGATTCCCGCAATTTTGGGTGGTTCTCTGCTATTGCTGCGACCCTTCAAGGCTATTCTCGTGGCGCTTCAATATCGCCACAAGGCGGGCGAGTCGGGCACGCCTACCTTCGATTGAAATTGTCGCGAAGAACGTGATGTCGTTTCGTCCCCGATTTTGGCCGACTGTTACAACATTGCTCATGCTCGTGTTGCTGCTCTATCTGGGAACGTGGCAGGTTCTGCGTTATGGGTGGAAAACCGATCTCATCGAAAAGCTGCAGACACGATCTGAATCCGCCGCGATTGCGCTCCCCAAAAATTCGGTCGCGCTGGAAAAGTTCGAATTCCAACATGTCCTGGTGTCCGGTACTTTTTTACATGAGCATGAGTTCTATTTGTTCGGACGCTCGTTGCACGGTAGCCCGGGATTGCATGTAATAACACCGTTTCAGCGCACCGATGGTGCGGGATATGTACTCGTGGACCGTGGTTGGGTGCCATTCGATAAGCGCGATCCCGCCGAACGCGCCGAGGGGCAGGTTGAAGACCTGGTTGAAATCGATGGTATGATCAGATTGGCAAAAGGGCCCGGCACGTTTACGCCGGACAACGATGCCAAAGGTAATTACTGGTATTTCATCGAACCGGATGCCATGGCCAAGGTCGCCGGCCTTGATGCATTGCCGGACTACTATGTTCTTTCGGGCATAAAGGACACGCCGGGCGGGTTCCCCGTTGCACGCCAATGGCGGGTTGATATTCGAAATCATCATATCGAATATGCGATTACCTGGTATCTCATGGCGGTCGCCTTAATCGTCATTTATGTGGTCTACCATCGTCAGCGTCGTTGATGCTCTCCGCCTATACGGAGTTGGAAGATCGCTTTCGCCGCACCGCCTTGCTGGGTGAGTCCATTGGCATGTTGAGTTGGGACCAGTCGGTCATGATGCCCGAGGGAGGCGCTACCGCGCGAGGCGAACAAATCGCGGCCTTGTCTGTAATCCGGCATTCCATGATGACCGATCCCGCGCTTGGCGAACTGCTTAGTGACGCGGCCGAACAGGGTGGGTTGGATGAATGGCAGGCCGCCAACCTGATGGAAATGCGACGCAACTGGGTTCATGCGACGGCTGTTCCCTCGGACCTCGTGGAGGCGATGTCGAAAGCTTCGAGCGCTTGCGAGACGGTTTGGCGCACGGCGCGGCGCGATGCCGACTTCAACGCGATAGTGCCGACATTTTCAGAAGTTTTGCGGTTGGTCCGGCACCTTGGCGAGGTTAAATCGGCGGCGTTTGGCTGCAGCCTATATGATGCGCTTTTGGATGCTTTCGAACCGAATGGAAAGAGCGCGGATATTGATCCCGTGTTCGAGAGTTATGCCGCGTTTTTGCCTGATTTCCTGGATGATGTTCTTGCACGGCAAAATCGCGGTCCGGAGCCGGTATTGCCGCCGGGACCGTTTCCTGTTTCGGAGCAGCGTCAACTAGTGCGCCACATGGCCGAAGCCGTCGGATTGGATTTCGAAACCGCTCGGCTTGATGAGAGCCTGCACCCCTTTTCCGGCGGTATCCCAGAAGACAGCCGCATTACCACGCGGTATGACGAATCCGACTTCACGTTTGCGCTGATGGGCGTGCTGCACGAAAGCGGCCATGCGATGTACGAACGGGCTCGTCCCGTGGCATGGCGCCGTCAACCCGTTGGAGACGCGCGGGGGATGACAATTCATGAAAGCCAGTCCCTACTTGTGGAAATGCAGGTTTGCCGGTCACGGGAATTCCTTGGTTGGGCCGCACCTATTATGCGGGACGCTTTTCAAGGCGAAGGTGATGCTTGGGATGCGGAAAACATCTACCGTCTGGCGACCCATGTTTCGCGTGGTTTTATACGTGTTGACGCGGACGAGGTAACCTATCCTGCCCATGTTATTCTCCGCTACCGCTTGGAAAAAGCGATGTTGTCCGGTGATCTCGCGGTTGTGGATTTACCAGGAGCGTGGAACGACGGTATGCGGGACTTGCTCGGCGTGACGCCACCGAACGACCGGCTCGGCTGCCTTCAGGATATTCATTGGTATGACGGTGCTTGGGGCTATTTTCCGACCTATACGCTGGGTGCTATGGCCGCCGCACAGATTTACGATGCGGCGAGAAAAGCATCGGCGGACATTCCCGCGGGAATTTCGCAAGGTAATTTTCGGCCGCTCATGGCATGGTTAGGCAAACATATTCACGGCAAGGGGTCGTTGCTTTCGACCGATGCGCTGATCCAAAGCGCGACGGACCGACCTTTTGACGACGTGGCGTTCAAGACACATTTGCGGGCGCGGTATCTCGATGCATAGAGGTCGCCGTCGCGACCAATTTTGACGCGGTGGCGCCCTGCACTACGCTTATCCATTAGAATTAGATTCGGGAGGTTGGGACATGAAAGCAGGCTTTATCGGCACCGGTAGCATGGGGCTGCCCTTGGCATCGAATATCCTAGACCAGGAAAACGCGCTGGTCGCCTACGATATCAACCCTGATGCAACGAAACCGTTGGCCGAGAAACAGGCTCGAATAGTCGAGTCACCGGTGGCCGTGGCGAACGAATCAGACATCGTGTTCGCCTGCATGCCCAGTATCGATAGTTTTCACGCCGTCGTCACCGGAGACGATGGCGTCGTTCATGGCACGCAAATGAAAGTCTTCGTCAATCTGGGAACGATGGGTACGGAAGCCCTCGCGGAGATTGAGTCAACGATGGCGAGGAACGGTGTGCCGGTGCTCGATTCGCCCATCACCGGTGGCGTTCAACGAGCCTGGGAAGGGGATATCACGGTTATCTCTTCCGGCCCAAAGGCGGTTTTCGAGCAAGCTGAACCCTTTTTGAAATCCTTCGCTCGGGATATTCATTATGTCGGTGAAAAGGTTGGGCAAGCGCAGATAACGAAAGTCTGCAACAACATCATGTCGTTCACGAACCTAGTCGTTGGTTTGGAAGCGCTTACGATGGCGGCAAAAGGCGGGGTCGATCCGGAGAAGGTTCTTGCCGTGATCAATTCCGGTTCGGGGCAAAATAGTGCCACGCTTTCGAAAATTCCCAATTTCGTTATGAACCGCGAATTTAATATGGAAGCGCCCATGTATATCACCGCGAAAGATGCGATGCTTTGGCGCATGGAGGCGGAGCGCCTTGAGGTGCCGCAAAATGTTGCGAGCGCAACCTACAATACGATGCAGCAAGCGCTTGCTATGGGGCTTCGCGACGGTGATATGAGCGAGATCGTCAAGGTAATCGAACGCGCCGCTGGGTTTGAACTTCCAAAAACGCGGGATTGAGGAGCGGACGAATGACGAATTTTGTTTTGGTGCACGGCTCGTTTCAAGGTGGTTGGATATGGCAGCCGACCGCAAAAATATTGCGTGCGGCGGGACACACCGTCTACGTGCCGACCTTGGACGGATGCGCCGAGCGCAAGGTCAATTTGAGACCCGGCATCACGGTGTCTTCGGTGTCGCAAGAACTTGCCGAAGCCATGTTTTACGAGGATTTGAGTGATGTTGTTTTCGTTGGGACTAGCTCCGGTGGTTTGGTTGTCCAGAAGACAGCGGTACTGATGCGCGATCGTATCCAACGCTTGGTCTTTCTCGATGCGCTCGTGCCGCAACCGGGGGAGAGCGTGGGTGATATCGTTGAGCGTCCACCTGGCGCTGTGCCTTATGAAGTGACAGCATTTACGCGAGGACCCTCCCGTGATTCGCTCGAGAACGGATTGTTCGCGGAGTTGGATGGTGAAATGAAGGCATGGACCCTGGACCGTGCGACACCACATCCGCTTGGCCTTTCGGATCAACTGCCTGGCGAGCTCGATGATTTTTGGGCGGAAAGTTGGAAATGTTCAGTGATCTATTGTACGGAAAGCGCCAATCCGCCGCTCTCCCATCAACGCCGGACAGCCGACCGATTGAACGCCGCGTGGCTTGAAATGACCGCCGGCCATTATCCGATGCTAACCCATCCCGAAGAGACGGCGAGGCTGATTCAAGGTTAGTCGATAGAACGCTAATCGCCTTATAGAAAACCACCTTGCACCGTGCTTGCCTGGCTTCGGTTGGATGGATAATCTACCGGTCCCGCCAGGATTGAGGGAACGAATTTGCGTTATATAAGTACGCGCGGTCGCGCACCGGTTCTTGAGTTCGATGACGTTCTGCTCGCCGGTTTGGCGCGCGATGGTGGACTTTATCTACCTGAAACTTGGCCTCAATTCGATGCCGCCGATATTCGTGCCCTACGTGGATTGTCATACGCTGAACTGGCCACACGCATTATCGCGCCGTTCGTCGGTGATAGTATCGATGAAGCGGATTTGGCCTCTATTCTCGCCGACAGCTATCGCGACTTCGGCCACGATGCCGTCGCACCGTTAACCCAGATCGACGCGAATCTCTGGGTCATGGAGCTATTCCACGGTCCCACGTTAGCGTTCAAGGATTTTGCGATGCAATTCCTGGGTCGCGCATTCGATCATGTTCTGCGGCGCCGTGGCGAGCGGGTAACCATCGTTGGCGCGACGTCTGGCGATACGGGATCGGCTGCTTTCGAGGCCTGCCGTTATTGCGATGCAATCGATACCTTTTTTCTGTTTCCACATGGGCGGGTGTCCGAGGTTCAGCGCCGGCAAATGACAACGGTTCATTCCGGCAATATTCATGCGGTTGCCGTTGAAGGTACGTTTGACGATTGCCAGGATTTGGTGAAGGCGATGTTCAACGACACCACTTTTCGGGACGAGCTCCACCTTTCGGCGGCAAACTCGATCAACTGGGCGCGTATCATGGCGCAGATCGTTTATTACTTTCACGCGGCGGTATCGCTTGGCAGTCCTGATCGACCGATTTCCTTCTCCGTGCCGACGGGAAATTTTGGCAATGTCTATGCGGGCTATGCGGCGCGCGCGATGGGGCTTCCCATCGGACAGTTTATTGTCGGTTCGAATGTAAACGACATATTGCCGCGTTTCTTCGACAGCGGCTCGCTGGAAATGGCGGGGGTAACGCCGACGATTTCGCCGAGCATGGATATTCAGGTTTCGAGCAATTTCGAAAGATTTCTGTTCGAATTGTATGGCCGGGATGGGACGGTGACGGGGGCGGCGGTAACGGAATTCCGGGAGACTGGCAGGCTTTCCGTCGGGGAAAATCTTTGGCAAAAGGCACAAGAGACATTCAGCGGACACCGGATGGACGATTCAGAAACAATGGCAATGATCGGCGATATTAAATCCTCATGCGGTTACTTGCTGGATCCGCACAGCGCTATTGCGGTCGCGGCGGCGCGGGCAAAGGCAACCGACCCCGCCACGCCTGTCGTTGCGCTGGCAACCGCGCATCCGGCAAAGTTTCCCGATGCGGTGAACGAGGCATCGGGGATTTCACCAGCGCTTCCACTTGCTTTGGCTGATCTTCACGAGAGACCGGAGCGAATGACCGTGCTGCCCAACGACTTGGCCCGCGTGGAAGCATTCGTGCGGGATCATGTCAGTATGGCAGGTGCCGCGTGAGTGGCATTCGGATGTCCACATTAGCGAACGGTATGCGTATCCTCACCGATACGGTTGATACCGTTCAAACCGTTTCCGTTGGTGTTTGGGTTGGAGCCGGAACGCGAAACGAGCCGCCGGAAATTAATGGTGTCGCCCATTTTCTGGAACATATGGCATTCAAGGGTACCGAACGCCGGAACGCCGTCGATATCGCTCGGGAAATCGAGGATGTGGGCGGACAGATAAATGCCTATACCAGCCGTGAGCATACCGCCTACTACGCCAAAGTGTTACATGAAGATGCGCCGTTGGCGGTGGATATCCTGGCCGATATTTTGTTGAATTCGACTTTTGACGAGGAAGAACTTGCTCGCGAACGGTCGGTTATCTTGCAGGAAATCGGCCAATCCTACGATACGCCCGACGATATAATTTTCGATCATTTCCAGACCACGGCATTTCCAGATCAACCACTTGGCCGACCAGTATTGGGTGAGCCGGAAATTGTTGAAGCGATGGCGCGAGATGCCATCGTGGGGCATATGGGTAAAACTTATAGCGCGGAAACAATGGTGCTATCGGCGGCGGGTCGGGTCGAGCATGACGCGGTGGTGGCCTTGGCGGAATCCAATTTTGGGGGAGTGAAAAATAATGTCCGCCATGAGATTCTTCCGGGACGGTATCGTGGCGGCGACTATCGTGAGCAGCAAGAACTGGAACAGGTCCACTTTGTCTTAGGGTTTCCGGCGATCGGCTATAATGACGATGCCTTCTATGCGGCGTCCGTTTTGTCATCTTTGTTTGGCGGTGGAATGTCGTCGCGATTGTTTCAAGAAATTCGGGAGCGGCGGGGCCTCGCATATTCGATTTACTCGTTTTTATCTTACTATTCGGATTGCGGGCTATTTTCTATCTATACCGGGACCGGGCGTGATGAAGCGGCGGAATTGGCTCCCGCTCTCTGCCAAGAGATAAGAAAGCTTTCGACGACATTGGAGGAATCCGAAGTTGCCCGCGCGCGAAACCAACTGAAGGCGGCGACACTGATGGCGCTTGAATCAACGAATGTTCGAACTGAGCAAATGGCACAGCAAGCCCTGATATTTAACCGACAAGTTCCCATCGAGGAACAAATCGCAAAGATCGATGCCGTCGATACCGAAGCGGTGGCCGCCATCGCACAACGCGTGTTCTCGGGCGTGCCCACGGTCGCGGCGATTGGACCGTTAGGAAAGCTCGCTGACTATGACACGATTACTGGAGCCTTGATGCCGTGATCCCTGGGAAGATATACCGGGAAGTGGACAGTTCGATTCCGTGGTTTGACGATTAAGAAAAATGTTCAACTTGCTCTCAGGAAATTCGCCCGCCGTTCGTCTCGTGGGTCCGAATGTTGCCATTCGCCCGCCCGCGCGAACGGATGAAAAGCAATGGATTGATATTCGCGAGAAAAGCCGTGAATTCCTTGAATTTTGGGAACCGACCTGGCCGTCGGATGCGACGACCCCCGCGGCGTACCGGCGGCGTTTGAAAAAATTTACTGCCGATTGGAGAGAGGGCACGACCTACGCATTCCTCATCTTTCGACGGGAAGACGATAGACTGCTTGGCGGGATCACGCTTTCCAATGTTCGCCGTGGTGTCGCACAATCGGGAAGCGTTGGCTATTGGATGGGGAAACCCTATGCCCGCAACGGATATATGGCCGAAACGATCCAACTTCTTCTTGAATTTGCCTTTGATACGTTGGGGTTGCACCGCGTGGAAGCGGCATGTCTTCCGTCGAATACACCAAGTCGGAACTTATTGTTGAAGAGTGGTTTCCTTCAAGAAGGGTTCGCGCGCCGATATCTTCGCATTAATGGCACGTGGCAGGACCATGTTTCCTTTGCGGTTTTGAGGACGGATCCGCGCCCGAAAGCGGCGAAATGACCAATTGCTCAGGCGTGGCCGTGTTCGCCGGAAAGCAGTGATACGTCGATCCCTATTTTCGCCACGGCGCGGTCCCAACGGTTTTCGATTTCCACGTCGAACATTAATGCATCGTCGGCCGTCACGTTTAGCCATGCGTTTTGTTGAATTTCGCTGTCAAGCTGCCCTGGCCCCCATCCCGCATACCCCAATGCCAGTATCGCGCGTCTTGGACCTTGATCCGCCGCGATGTCCTTTAGCACCTCGACCGTTGCGGTGAGGCCAACCTTGTTGTCGACAATGATCGTGCCGTCTTGTTCGTATTCCAATGAGTGCAAAACGAACCCTCGACCAGTTTCAACCGGCCCCCCATATTGGACCATGATTTTCGACGCGTGTTCTGAGGGATTTAGATCAAGCTGAGATAGGAGGTCGCGGAAATTTAGGCTTTCCAACGACCGGTTGATAATCAACCCCATCGCGCCGTCGGTATTGTGAATACACATATAGATGACCGAACGCTCAAATCTCGGATCTTGCATCGCGGGCATGGCGACCAGTAACTGGCCGGTCAAATAACCCAATGAGCTGTCAGAGTCATCCATTGGCTTGCCTAAATAAACCTGACACCGATTTTAGAATGATACCGCGAACGGATCGCCAAAGGAACCGTGTGGCGCCGCAAATATTTGCGGCATCCCGTCGCGGTATTGGGATTCATCTACACGCACGGAAAAGTGACCCATCTCAAGGTAATGATTACACTATATAATGCTCGTAATCGCAGCCTGTGGTGCGTGAATTTACGTGCGTGTATAAAGGGATACCATTTTGCTCTTCAAACGGGCTTTCTTGGCTCTACTGACCGTTTTCTTTATCGCGGCCTTGCCGCGCGTCGCTGTTGCAATGGCGGGGAATTGGGATTCCAACGAGCAGGTAAAGGTACGTATCGTATCCGCCGTGGCTGCGGTTGGAGACCGTGAAACCATTCCACTGGGGTTACAATTTCAGCTTCAACCGGGCTGGAAAATCTATTGGCGTTCGCCTGGAGATGCGGGTTTCCCGCCGGCGCCGCGGTGGAAGGGCTCTGGGAATTTGAAGGATGCGCAACTTACGTGGCCAGCACCGAAGCGGTTTTCAATCCTGGGGCTTGAAACACTTGGCTATAAGGATGAAGTCGTTCTACCGCTTACGGCATCCGTTACGGTGCCGGGCCAGCCGCTCGATCTGAATTCTCAAATCCGTTATCTCACCTGCAAGGAAATATGTATTCCCTATGAGGCGAAGGTTGCTTTGCACCTGCCCTCTGGTTCGGCGAAACCGGGCGCGTACACGCATCTGATCGATAGTTATGTTTCACGGGTTCCAGGTGCGGGTGACCGGCACGGACTGTCGATCCGAAAAGCCGTACTGCTTTCGGGCACGAACGATACGCAAATACAAATCGAAGCGCACGGACGAGAGCGCTTTTCAAAACCGGACCTATTCGTCGAAGGACCGGACGAAGCCATCTTCGGAAAGCCAATCGTCAATCTCTCCGAAGATGGTAAGCGGGCCGTAATCCAGATTGCAGCCCTTGGCGTGAAACCGGAGACGATCGACGGCAAAACACTTATCTTAACACTCGTGGATGGCGACCGGTCGATGGAGACAAGGACGCCGGTTCGGTTTGGCGGCTCAATCCATGCGGAGACCTCATCGCCGCGCGAAGAAAATGCGGATTCATTGTGGCGGATAATTTTCTTGGCCTTGATTGGCGGGTTTATCCTTAATTTGATGCCCTGCGTGCTGCCGGTTCTGTCGATCAAACTGCTTTCGGTGGTTAAGTATGGTGGCGGGGACGCGTCCGGTGTGCGGATAGGATTTATTGCAACTGCCGCCGGTGTTGTAACATCGATGCTCGCCATCGCGGCGGCGTTAGTTGGCGTCAAGTCGGCGGGAATGACAGTTGGTTGGGGTATACAGTTTCAACAGCCGCTCTTTCTCGTCTTCATGGCGCTTGTCGTGATGTTGTTTGCGTATAATTTGTTTGGTCTTTTCGAAATTCAATTGCCGCAGCGGCTTTCGGATATTAGCTTGAATGCGGGCGGGAAGCCGTCGACGACAGGGCATTTTCTGACCGGCGCGTTCGCGACCCTTCTTGCGACACCCTGTTCCGCCCCCTTTGTCGGCACGGCCGTCGGGTTTGCATTGAGCCGTGATTCCAGCGAAATATTTTTGGTGTTTGGGGCTCTTGGGCTGGGGCTGGCACTCCCCTATCTCGCGGTGGCGGCGTTTCCCAAGATCGCAACGGCTCTGCCAAGGCCGGGCAATTGGATGGTCGTCCTGCGGCACATTCTAGGTTTGGTGTTGGTTGCTACGGCGGTATGGCTTTTGACGGTCATTGCCGTACAAATCGGCAGGGAAGGTGCATTCCTAGTGGCGGCGTTGTTGGTGCTAGCGGGTGCCGTTCTTTTAGTTCGCCGTTTACCGGGGTCACGCCTTGGCGCGCATGCGGGGAAAGTCGTACTTGTTTTATCGATAGCGGCGCTTGCTTTGCCGATTGTTCGTACGCCTCGGCTAGAGACGACGGCTCCCGAGTCCCTTGGACAGTGGCAGGTTTTTAATCAGGCGGAACTTTCCCGACTCGTACAATCGGGGAAGGTCGTTTTCGTCGATGTTACGGCGGATTGGTGCATCACCTGCCAGGTGAACAAAAAAGTGGTCCTGGACGCGGAACCCGTGGCCGGCTGGCTGCGTGGTGAAAACGTCGTCGCGATGCGGGCCGATTGGACGCGGCCAAATTCGGAAATCGCGCGATACTTGGCTAGTTTTGGGCGATATGGAATCCCCTTTAACGCTGTTTACGGACCGGACACCCCTCAGGGGATCGCCTTGCCTGAGCTCCTGACGAGTGCGTTTGTGTTGGACGCGGCTAAAAAGTCCGGCAGCGATATGCGGCTTGTCGCCCAATAGCGTGAATTTGGCCCGCATCGTTTCCGGAATTGCCCTGGACTTCGTCGTTCGGAGGTATAGATGTTCTTTGGAAAAATTCTGAAATTCGTAGTGGAGGGAAAGTAGATCATGGCACTGAAAGTAGGCGATAAGGTTCCTTCGGTAACGTTGTATGAACTGGGAAGCGAGGGGCCGGCCGCCGTTTCGTCGGATGCGTTTTTCGCCGGAAGAAAAGTTGTTTTGTTTGCTTTACCGGGAGCATTTACACCAACCTGTTCCGCGCAACATCTACCTGGATTCGTGAACAATGCCAGTGAGATAAAATCAAAAGGTGTCGATGAGATAGCCTGTTTGGCCACCAATGACGCCTTCGTCATGGGGGCTTGGGGCAAGGAACAAGGCGCCGCTGAAAAAGTGCGCATGCTGGCCGATGGTAGCGGTGAGTTCACGCGCGCCGCGGGTCTGGAATTCGATTTGAGCGAACGGGGCCTTGGGGTTCGTTCCAAACGATACGCCATGGTCGTGGAAGATGGCGTGGTGACGACCTTGAACCTGGAAGAGGGCGGTGGGTTGACGATTTCCAGCGCGGAATCGGTTCTAGAGGCGCTGTAAGCACAGCACTATCACGGTCAAAAATCCGGCGTGCCGATACCCGGAATCGCCTCGCGGGCGAGGGCGTCGGCACGCTCGTTGTCCGGATGGCCGGCATGGCCCTTTACCCATCGCCACTCGACGTCGTGCTGGACTATCGCGGCTTCGAGGCGTTGCCATAAATCGATATTCTTAACGGGCTTTTTGTTCGCTGTTTTCCAACCGCGCTTCTTCCAACCATGAATCCATTTCGTGATTCCATCCCGTAAGTAGATGCTGTCAGTGTGGACCACCGCTTGGACGGGACGTTTCATCGCTTCCAATGCGTTTATTGCCGCCAACATTTCCATTCTGTTGTTGGTCGTATCGCGCTCGCCACCTTGCAGTTCTCGCTCGTTCCCTTGATAGCGCAGCAATGCCCCCCAGCCGCCGGGCCCCGGGTTGCCGCTGCATGCGCCATCTGTATAGATTTCAACCGGTTTTTTACTCGTCATTATTCAAGCCCGTATGCGCCGGGGCATTTTATCTGCTGATGGAACTGCAGGATGCCAAGATATTCGAGCGGATCTTTTGGTTTTACCAGGGCGCCTTCGGGGTGATTTAGCCAATCATAAAGGCGAGTCAGCAGAAACCGGACGGCGCTCCCGCGTGCAAGCAGGGGTAATGCGTGTAATTCTTCTTCCGAGAATGCACGTGTTTTTCGATAGCTCGAGAGCATTAGCTGGGCCTTGGTCACATTGAAGCTACCATCACGTTCAAAGCACCAAGCATTGAGGCAAATACCGAGATCATAGGCAAAGAAGTCGTTGCAGGCGAAGTAGAAGTCGATCATTCCCGACAGCTTGTCGCCGAGAAAGAATACATTGTCCGGGAACAGGTCGGCATGGCAAACCCCGGAGGGCAGGGCGCTGGGCCATTGGGTTTCGAGATGGTCGAGTTCTAAGGCGAGGATATCGTTCAATCCACAATCCACCTCGTGCGCCCGGGCCTTGCAAGATTCATAAAGTGGCCGCCAATCTCGAACCGAAAGGCCATTTTTCCGCTGCATGTCAAACGATGAGCCGGCAATATGAAGGCGCGCCAGCGCGGTGCCGAGCTCAGCACAATGAAACGGCTGAATGCGTCGCGGCCACATGCCTTCCAAAAAAGAAATGATTGCCGCGGGGCGCTGACAAAGCCTCTTCAAGGTGGTCCCGTCTCGACTTTGTAAGGGCGTTGGGCAAGCGATTCCCTGCGCTGCGAGATGTTCCATAAAGCCGATGAAATAGGGTAAATCGCTTTCGCGGACACGCTTTTCATAGAGTGTCAGAATGAACGAACCGCTGGTGGTTTGCAGTAGATAGTTCGAATTCTCCACACCCTCGGCGATACCTTTGTACGAGACCACATCGCCGATATCGTATGCCGCGACGAAGTCGATGAGTTCTTCGTCACTGACCTCGGTATACACCGCCATTGTTTGAATCCTGAATTCGTAAATGGTTTTAAATAGCCGCAATGGATTTAGACCTGCCCGGCACTCTTGACGTCATGCCGCGAGGCGACCATAAATCTTCCATATGGGACTAATCGTTTAAGCTGTTAGCGATTTTCTCTCCGCAGCGTTTCTACGTGAAAATAGTACATCCAGGAAAAGGAAGAAAGCAGTCATGGCGGATCCGGTAATCGCGCAAAAGGCACCTTTCGAAGTCGCGGTGGAAGACGGAAAAAGTTACTGGTGGTGCGCTTGCGGCCAGAGCAAGTCTCAGCCATTTTGTGATGGCAGTCACAAAGGTTCGGGAATTTCACCAATCGAATACACCGCGACGCGGTCAAAAAATGTTTATTTTTGTGGCTGCAAACGTTCGGCGAATTCGCCGCTCTGCGACGGTGCGCATTCAGCGCTTTGACGTTCTACGCGCCGTGACGCGACTTTCAATAAAATATATTCTCCTACTCGCTGCCGCGACAGCGATAGCCGCCTGTTCCAAGTCCGCGGAAAGCCAAATCGCTTGCCCGCGGGTGGAGGTACTGCAAGACCTTGGTGAATTTGTTCGCTTTAAACCGGGAAAAGGGCGCGATGCGACCGATATCATGGTCGAAGGATGGATCGACGGCGTTGGCGGTAAATGTTCGCTTGACGACAATGAGTTACTGGCCGATCTCATCGTTCGAATTGGATCTCGTCGCGGCCCGGCGACAAAAACCGATAAGGCGACAATCCGTTACTTTGTTGCGATCGCCGACAAGGATCGCAAGATCCTAAGTCGAGAGATGTTTCAAACCGTGGCGCCGTTTTCGAACCGCAAGACCGTTCTCTTTGAAGATACGCTCGATTTGAACATACCTCTGAGCCGCGGCGTGTTGACGGATTCCTTTACTATTTATGTCGGCCTTGAATTGTCGGAGCAGGAACTGGCCTTCAATCGGGCCAAGCGGAAATAAAGCCGATCCGCCAGTATTGACTTTCTGAGTCAGAGCGTTAGCCTCTGTTATACGTTTAATGCACCGTTGACCCCTGTGGGAGAGGTGGGTACGAAAATTTGTATCCGCGCCGAAGGAGCAACCGCCCCGGAATCTCTCAGGCAAAAGGACCGCAGGGTAAGGGCACTCTGGAAAGTAGGTGTCGGTTCGCCGGCACCTCACCGAAGGTGAAAGCCGGATTTTTCCGGTCAACCTCTCAGGTACGACGACAGAGCGGGGTGGCGAGTTCATGAGAATGAATTCTGCCGCCTTGAACCTGTGTTGTCTGAGGACCAGAGATGAGCGATCCGGGCGAAACGCCTCTTAAGCGAACACCTTTATATGATCTACATGTTCGCGCGAACGCGAAGATGGTGCCGTTTGCCGGCTATGAAATGCCGGTCCAGTATTCGGCTGGCGTCTTGAAGGAACATTTACAGACTCGTGTGGCGGCGGGTCTGTTCGATGTTTCTCATATGGGGCAGCTCTATCTACATGGCGCTGGTGCGGCTGCCGCATTGGAAGCGCTGGTTCCCGGTGATATTCAGGGCCTGAAAGCCGGCCGTACCCGCTATACGCAGTTTACGAACGCGGCGGGCGGGATCTTGGATGATCTTATGGTGACGCGGTATGAGGACCGGCTTTATGTCGTCGTTAACGCCGCGTGCAAGGCGGCGGATATGGATTTGCTTCGCGAAGGACTGCCCGCCGATATCTCTATTGAGCCGCTTGAAGAGCGTGCATTAATAGCGCTTCAAGGCCCGTTAGCTGCCGTGGTTTTCGGGCGTTTAGCGCCATCGGTTGCCGAAATGCCATTCATGTCGTCGGCCCAAGTCATGATCGAAGATGTGACCTGTATCGTCGGACGATGCGGCTATACCGGCGAGGACGGATTTGAAATTTCCATTCCCGAATCGTCGGCGGAGACAATCGGCGCAAAATTGCTGGATGAAGCCGAAGTAGAGCCTATTGGGCTGGGCGCGCGGGATTCGCTGCGTCTGGAGGCGGGATTATGCCTCTACGGTCACGATATCGACGAAACGACAACGCCAATAGAAGCGGACCTCGCCTGGTCCATCGGCAAGCGGCGGCGGACGGACGGTGGATTCCCTGGTGATTCGATTGTTCAAAAACAGATCCAAGAGGGGGCGCCACGCAAACGAATTGGCATTCGTCCCGATGGCCGTGCACCCGCGCGCGGGGGAACGAGGATATTGGACGCAACGGGCGCCGAAATTGGTGCCGTTACCAGCGGTGGATTTGGACCCACGGTCGGTGGACCGGTTTCGATGGGTTATGTGTCGCGTGAGTTTTCAACGGTCGGTACCGAGGTTGCTTTGAATGTTCGCAATAAGGCAATGGCGGCCAGGGTTGCCGCGATGCCATTTACACCACAACGCTATTACAGGGGCTAAATAGGGAGAGGGACGATGAGCGAGATGTTATTTACCGAAGATCATGAGTGGGTACGGGTGGAGAACGGCGTCGCGACCGTCGGCATCACTTCATACGCACAAGAACAACTCGGTGATATCGTTTTTATCGATTTGCCGGAAGCTGGCGCCGAATTGGCGCAAGGTGACGATGCGGCGGTCGTCGAATCGGTCAAGGCGGCAAGCGATATTTACGCACCCGTGTCCGGCGAAATCGGCGAAGTTAATGACGCCTTGGACGCCGATCCCAGCATTGTCAATCAAGATGCGGAGGCCGAGGGCTGGCTCTTCACGCTAACGCTTTCCGATACCGGGGAGTTGGATAACCTCATGGACGCGGACGCCTATAAGGCTTTTGTTGCCAAATTATAATTCGAGACGAAGTGGGAGAGACGGATGCCTGACGGTCGTGACGCCTTGTCTAATCTTGAACAGCATGACGATTTTATTTCTCGGCATATTGGCCCGCGTGACGCGGAGATCGAAGCGATGCTGGGAACGGTTGGGGTGGATTCTCTCGATTCGTTAGTCGAACGGGCGGTACCGGCCGGCCTTCGCTCGGACCGGCCATTGGACCTACCGCCGGCGCGGCGTGAGGACGATGTCTTGGAGTCGCTGAAAGGGATGGCGTCTCAAAACCAGATTCTGCGCTCGATGATTGGAATGGGTTATTACGATTGCTTCACGCCCGGCGTTATCCTGCGTAACGTGCTCGAGAACCCCGGTTGGTACACCGCCTACACGCCTTATCAACCGGAAATTTCACAAGGCCGGCTCGAGGCATTGTTGAATTTCCAGACCATGGTCATGGATTTGACCGGCATGGAAATGGCAAATGCGTCATTGCTGGACGAGGCGACAGCGGCGGCGGAGGCAATGACGCTTTGCAGACGCGTCGGGAAAAAGAAAAGCGACGTTTTTTTCGTTTCGAAGTCCTGCCATCCGCAAACGGTCGAAGTTCTGAGGACGCGGGCGAAGCCTTTGGGAATACGCCTGGTTATAGGCGACGAGAGGCGTGAGTTGTCTGATGCCGATCCGTTCGGAATCTTGCTCCAATATCCGGCGAGCACGGGCGCGGTGGAGGACTATGCGGATATCGTTGCGGCGGCACATGATGCCGGCGCGCTGGTTTCGGTTGCCGCGGATTTGCTCTCTTTGACCCTATTGAAACCGCCTGGCGAGTGGGACGCCGACATCGTTGTGGGAAGCGCCCAAAGATTTGGGGTGCCGCTTGGCTGTGGTGGTCCGCACGCCGCATTCATGGCGACACGAGAATCTTACCGTCGTTCGATTCCGGGACGGCTTGTCGGTGTCTCGATCGACCGGACGGGTCGGGCGGCACTCCGGCTTGCATTGCAGACCCGGGAGCAGCATATCCGGCGCGAGAAAGCGACGAGCAACATTTGCACCGCGCAAGTGCTCCTTGCCGTGATGGCCGGACTGTACGCCGTGTATCATGGACCGGGGCGGCTTAAGACGATCGCCACGCGGATCCACCGGTTAACAAGTATCGCGGCCGAAGGTTTGCGGGCGACGGGTGTCTCTGTCGCCAATACGACCTGGTTCGACACACTATGTGTCTGCGTACCGGGTGCGGCGGAAACCTATTTCGGGAAGGCGCGCGCGGCAGGGTACAATCTCAGGCTGATCGATGCCGATACGGTCGGTTTGTCTTTTGACGAAACCACGTCGCGGAACGATATCGCGGCAATATTGCGAATATTCGGTGGCGATGAGTCGCCCGATTTTCTTGGCGGGGAGATTGCCATTCCATCGGCCCTGCGCCGCGAGAGTGAGTTTCTTACCCACGCCATATTTAACAGCCATCACTCCGAAACGGAGATGCTGCGTTATTTGAAACGCCTGCAAGATAAGGACATCGCGCTTGATCGATCCATGATTCCACTTGGGTCTTGCACGATGAAGCTGAATGCCACGACGGAAATGGCGCCGGTCACGTGGCCGGAATTTGGGCGAATTCACCCCTTTGCACCTGCCGACCAGATGGCGGGCTACCGGGCGCTTATCGACGATTTGGAGAATATGCTCTGCCGTGCGACGGGATTCGATTCCGTTTCCTTTCAGGCAAATGCCGGATCGCAAGGAGAATTCAGCGGTTTGCTGGTCATTCGGGCCTATCACGAAAGCCGTGGCGAAGGCGCGCGAGATGTCTGTTTAATCCCAAGCTCCGCGCATGGCACCAATCCGGCGAGCGCGATCATGGCGGGGATGAAAGTCGTTGTCGTCGATTGCGACGATCACGGCAATATCGATGTCGATGATCTCAAGGGGAAGGCGACGGAATATGCGGATGTCTTGGCGGCATTGATGGTGACCTATCCATCGACGCATGGCGTGTTCGAAGAGACGATCCGTGATATTTGCACGATCATTCATGACAATGGCGGGCAGGTCTATCTGGATGGCGCTAATTTGAACGCCATGCTGGGTGTTTGCCGCCCTGCGGAATTTGGCGCCGACGTGTCGCATATGAACCTGCACAAAACATTTTGTATCCCGCATGGCGGCGGCGGTCCCGGCATGGGGCCGATCGGCGTCCAGGCACATTTGGCGCCCTTCCTGCCGACCCACCACACGCAAGCCGAGAGGCGTGAAGGCGCGGTCGGGGCAATCGCGGCGGCGCCATGGGGCAGCCCCAGCATCCTGACAATTTCCTGGGCTTATATTGCTCTTATGGGAGGAACAGGGCTACGCCGTGCGACGGAGTTGGCGATTTTAAATGCAAACTATATCGCTCGGCGGCTCGATCCCTACTTTCCCGTGCTATATACCGGCCCGAATGGCTTGGTTGCGCATGAATGTATTATCGATCTTCGACAACTCGAGGCCGATATCAGCATTGATGACGTTGCGAAACGTTTGGTCGATTTCGGTATACATGCGCCGACCATGGCATGGCCAGTAGCGGATACGTTGATGATCGAACCGACGGAAAGCGAATCTAAAACCGAGATCGACCGGTTTTGCGATGCCATGATTGCAATTCACGGGGAGATTGGCAGGGTCGCTTCCGGCGCCTTCGATGCCGAGGATAATCCACTACGAAATGCACCGCACACGCTTGGTGAAGTCGTTGGTGATAATTGGACCCATCCCTATTCCCGCGAGGAAGCCGCGTTTCCCGTATTGGGCGTCCGGGACAATAAATACTGGCCGCCGGTTGGGCGAATTGATCAGGTTTATGGCGATCGAAACTTCATGTGCGCCTGTCCTCCGCTTGATGCTTACCGGGATGCGGCGGACTGAAAGGTCTAGGGAAGATCGAAATAAACTGGAATCACCTTGGTGATCCGATTTACACGAGAAATTTCTCTAATTTCAAAGAGATAGAGCAGAGCCTTGTCAGACGATTATATCGTCGTCGTCATCGATAAGGTTTTTCAGCGCCGAAAGGTTTTGCCTAAGGGAATGGCGGCGGAGCAGTTTTTTTTGTGCCTCGGGCGGGAAATCGGTGAAGTTCAACATATTCTTTGTAATTAGAACTTCGATTAGGTCTTCGACGATGCGCGCCATTTCCCGGTCGCTGGCGCCTAATTCATCACGCGTTTCCAGCGTTTCATCACTTTCAAGGTAACGGCGCAGTTCGCTATCGTCGCTATCCAGCTGTTCCTGCGCGATGGGCGTCGGTTTGCTAAAAACGCCGGTGATGGCGCCGTTGTTGTTTCTTGAAACGAAAGGCATGTCTAAATCATACGGGTCCCTGCTGCCAATACTAAATGAAAAAGCCGCCGAACGGCGGCTTGTCCACGACGGTAAACCGTAGAATATTAATGCAGTTTGCTTGGCAGGGTCTTGATTGCGTCGTCGATTAAGGCATCGCCCACGTCGCCCGAGAGCTTGTCTTCGAGCAGGATCATGGTTGCCGACAACGCGACGGAAATGGCGCGATCGCGAATTTCCTGCACGGCCGTTGCCTCGGCTTGCTGAATTTTTTCCGAAGCGGATTGTTCTTGTCGTTGGAGCATCACTGTCAAAGCGTTTTCCGCGCTTTTGCGATGTGCTTCGGCTTCCGCTTTCGCGTGCGCCATCATCGCTTCGACTTCTTGCGCCGCATCGCGTTGCTTGCGCTGATAAGAGGCCAATGTCGCCTGTGCCTCTTCGCGCAACCGCTGCGCTTCCTCGACCTCGTTCCGGA
>JAJFJC010000386.1 GCA_021774385.1 Alphaproteobacteria bacterium | reverse complement strand
ATATTGTAAATCAGTGTCGACGACGTTCTTCAGCGTCTTACCCGCAGTCCAGCGGGCGATGTTCTCGAACACGAGGTCGATGGTGAGCGGTGCGTAGTTGTCGTTGTCATCCGACGACACATGCGGCGTCATGATCAGGTTCGGCACGTTCCAGAGCGGCGAGGATTTAGGCAAGGGTTCCGGATCAAATACATCAAGGATCGCGCCGGACAACTCGCCCTTGCGTAGTTTGGTCGAGAGCGCTTTGTAGTCCACGACGCGGGCGCGGCCCATATTGACCAGCCCGGCGGTCGGCTGCATCAGATCGAGCTCACGGCGGCCTATCATGCCTTCGGTCTCGTCGGTCAATGGCGCGTTGACGAGAACGAAATCGGCACGTGGCAGAAGTTCGTTCAGCCGGTCCGGCGTGAACATTTCGTCCACATAGCGGTTGGGTGCGCCGCTACGCCGGATGCCAATTACGTGCAGACCTAAACTCTTGGCGGCACGGGCGGCGGCGTCACCCATCATGCCGACGCCGATGATTAGCGCAGTCTTGCCCTCGATCGCGGTGGCGAACAGACGCGACCATTTTGCCTTACGCTGTTCGGTGATGAGTTCGGGTATGCGCTCGTTCAACATCAACAACGCGGTCATGGCGAATTGCCGTGCCTTGGGGGCGTGGACACCACGGTTGTTGGTGAGCACCGCGCCCGGCGGCAACCAATCCAGCGGCAGCACATGCTCGATCCCCGCGCCGGTCATATGAATCCATTTTAGGTTCGGTGCGCGTTCAGCGAGGTTTCGGTGATCGAAGCGCCAGCCAACTAAGATATCCGCATCGGCAATCGCCTTGTCGAAATTCTTCGGGTCGGCCGCGACTGTTGCCTCGATCCGCTGGGCCAATTGCTTGTGGCGTTTAGCGGCCGCCGCGTAGCGTTCGGGGATAATCTGATAAACCAGCGCCATCGAAGCGACGTTTTCGATATGCAGGCGCAGTTTTTTTGGTGGTGCGGCCCAGTCCCTGGGCATGCGGATGCGTTTCTGTTTTTTCGTCGGCATCAGTCGAGCACCCGGTCGAGGATCCAGTTGTCGATTTGATGCACCAGCGGTTCGCGGAAACAGAACCTGCCTTGCCGCGCGAAGGGTGACGCAATACCGACCTGTTGGTGATCGCCGGCGACTATATCTTCCATGATCGTACGGTCCCATCGTTTATAGTAGTTGGCCGCCAGTTCTTCGAAATCCGGCTGCTCCAAGCGGCTTTTCGGGAAACAGGCACCGTGAATGAGTTTGGTCCGGTTCGGCCCCATTGGGAAGAGCTGCAGAAACCACGCCGTGTCTATCGTGCAGGCCATATAGGTCATGGGATAGATCATGGGCGCGTAGGTGCCGTTTTGATAACGTCCTTCCAACGTCTCGATCTTGGGAAAACCCTTGTCGTCCTTGAGCAGCGCCATGCTGCCGTCATGGCCGCAATAGGTCGTGCAATACTGTCCGGCGGTTTCGGACACCGTGTAGTCGGAGGAATAGACCGACGCGACTTGGTTGATCGTCTCGCGATGCACTACCGCGATGTGATAGCTCTCCTTGGCGTTCTCGACGAACATTTTCCAATTGTGATTCAGTTCGAACTCGACGACTCGCGTATTGGCCATGTCTTCCAGACGATGCGAAGCGAGATTGTCAGGCAGGTCGCCGAGATAGGATTGCAGGCTCTCGCAGTCTGAGTCGAAATTGATGAAAATGAATCCACCCCAACAGTCGATATTGATGGGGATCAGTCCGTAATCCGCGTGCTGGAAGCCTTTCGTATCTTGCATATCGACGGAGGCGGTAAGGGCACCTTCAAGTGAGTAGCACCAGCCGTGATAGGGGCACATGAATTCCTTGGTGTTGCCCGACCCGATAGCGACTTTCGAACCGCGGTGCCGGCAACTATTCGCAAAGGCGCGTAACGTGCCGTCATTGTCACGGCAGATTATGAAGGGAACGCCGACGAACTCCAGTGCAACATAGTCGCCGGGATTGGGCACTTGGTCGACATGGCCCATGAAGTTCCAAACCTTCATGAAGATGCGGTCAACTTCTCGCCGATAAAACTCATCGGAAGTGTAGACCCAAGGCGGCATCGTTTCCGCTTCATCGAGCGGCCGCCGCATGGCCTCGAAATGTTTAGGGTCGAACGGGTCGGCGGGTGCGTGCATCGCCTGCTCCTTCGTTGCGCCCCGCTATGCGGGGTTCCAGATCATGACTCGGATTGGTGTCGGATTGAAGCCATTTGCGGGATTGTTCATCTGCGGGCAGTTCGACAGTACCGCCAGTACGTCCATCTCCGCGCAAAGATCGACATAGTCACCGGGCTTCGAGAGGCCGTCGACGATCGCCATGGTGCCGTTGGATTCGACCGGCACATACATGAAGAAATTGATGTTGGCGACCACGTCCTTGCGCCCGAGCCCGTGCGGCTCAAGCCCGCGCAGAAAATTGTCGCGGCAGTTCGGCGTGGCGTCGGCGCCGTAGCGGACGCGATTGCTTTCCATGCTGCAGCAACCACCAATCGTGTCATGACGGCCGCAGGTATCGTCGTCGATGGTAAAGAGCGGATTGGCCAAATTGGAATACAGCGTCGTGCCTTGTTGCAGAAAGATCGAGCCATCAATCTTCATCGTGTCCGCGGCGCAATAACGTTCCGCCGGGTCGTGCGCGTTGTAGCAAAGGAAATCGACGGCCTGAAGACCTTCAAGATCGACAATACGGAGATGCTGACCTTGTGGCACAACCGACGACCAAGGTTCGCCCGGCGGCACGACCAGATCGGTCAAAATTTTGCCTTCGGGTATGGCGGGCATGATGGCGTACTACCAGCCCATACGATCCTTGAATTCGTACCAGCCAACCATGAAGGGCAGGAACCAAGGCCGGCCGTAATAAAGTGGCCGAGTGGAGAAATCGTCCGCCCGGAAGGCCGTTTCCGCCGGCGCGTTGCCGATGATGTCCTGTGCCGCCTTGGCCCCGAGCCAGCGCGCCCAAATCACGCCGGAGCCACAGAACCCGGCGGCATAATGCACCCCGTCCTTGACCACCAGTTTTGGCAGAAAGTCGAAAGTGAAACCAGTATAACCCCACCAGCTGTGGGTGAAGCCGATCCCATCCAATTCCGGGAAGATCTCGATCAGATTGCGGCTCAGATGGTCGAGCTTCTTCATATGGTCTTGGGTCAACGCGCCGGCGCGGCCGCCGAAGACGATGCCGGTGCCATCCGGCGAGGGGCGGAAATAGTGATACAGATTGCGGGTTTCGCCGAGCATGCGCCGTTTCGGCATCAGCCGGTCCATGGTTTCCTTGGGGATCGGGTTGGTGGCGATAATCTGGCTCGGAATCGGCACGACGCGCTTGCGCAACCACGGTGTCGCCGGGCCGGTATAGCCGTTGGTGGCGACGATGACGTTGCGCGCCCTGATCGTACCCCGTTCGGTAGCGACCGCGTGTCCCTCGCCGTCGCGCTGTATGCCCGTCACTGGCGTGCGGCCAAAGACGGCGACACCCGCTTCCCGTGCCCGATCGACGATACCTTGGTGAAACTTCGCTGGGTGCAGCCCGCCAATATCGTGCCGCACCTGGCCACCAAAATAGAGGTCGCTGCCGATTTCCTTATGCTGCTCGGATTTCGGCACCATCTCGACACCCAAATCGAGATGCTTGTTCATCAGGTCGCTCTCGCGGCCGAGCGTGTCGTAATGCTTGGGCCGCATCGCGCCGGTAAAGCGGCCGACCAGTTTCCAGTCGCAGTCGATTTTCTCTGCCTCGATGAAGCGGGCGAGATCGAGGCGCGCTTCCACCCCCTCGGCATGGATCTGCTTGGCGCGATCCAGACCATAAGCCTTGACCATACCGCCGAAGCCGAGCTTCAGATTGCCGCTGGCGATTCCACCATTGCGGCTCGATGCCCCCTCGCCGGGTCGGTCTTTTTCCAGCACGACGACATCGCGCCCGGCCCGCGCCAGGGTGAGGGCGGCGCTGAGCCCGGTAAAGCCGGCACCGACGATTGCCACATCGGCGGTCTCTGGTAAGGCGTCGGACTCCGTCTCGCCTCGCGGTGCGGCTTCCCACCAAAATGGATCCGGTTTTACTGTTTCTGCCATCGAGACATCCTCCCGTTTGGACAAGCTTGCCATGTTCCGGCACAAATCGGCAAATGGGAATGGTACGGTAAGAAATGCAGCGACGAATATACGAAACGATAAATTTGTCTAGAATGCGGGAAGAACAGAGAGGGTAGAATGGAACGGCGCATCGAACTCGAAGGCATAACGAACTTTCGTGACCTTGGCGGATACAAGACCGCTACCGGCGACACTGTGAAATGGCGGACGTTCTTTCGCTCCGATACGCTGTCCTCGCTGAGCGATGTGGATGTCGAAACGGTTTGCGGCCTTGGACTGAACACGGCAATCGACCTTAGATATGGCGATGAGCGGCAACGCGAACCGTCGCGGTTTCTGGGTCACGACCAGGTCGAGGTTTTGGAATTAGGGCTCGACGAGCGGCCTAGCGCGTCATTTCTTGATTCCTTCGAACCGTCCCCCGACGCGGCCGAATCGGCACGGACCTATCTGAGGGAAAACTACCGCAACTACCCGTTTCTCTATGCCAAGGGCTATGGCACCTTGATACGCCGGCTCGCGAAGGGCGAGCGTGTCGTGGTGCATTGCACGGCGGGTAAGGATCGCGCCGGGACGG
>JAJFJC010000385.1 GCA_021774385.1 Alphaproteobacteria bacterium | reverse complement strand
GTTCATCCTTGGTCCTCAGCGATCGTCTGAATTGCCGTTCATGGATCAGTATCCCAATATCCGTTGGCACGCGCCGGAGATAGTAGAGCGTTCCATTTTTGTGGCGGTATAGGTAAGGCCAGCAGGTGAGTTTTTGCATCGCATGTTTGAAACAATGTTTGACAAATTGTTTGCAAACAATACGGCCAAACTGACTAAGTTCGAACCGAATATTATTACAATATACTGAATATATTATGAAAATTATCAGGCAATGTCAAGAAATCTGGCGGAGACGGGGGGAGAATTTTCGAACCCCATCTTCGAGATATTAACGGACTGGGAACATCAACTTCAACATTTAGAGTTTCCCGAACACGCCAATGTTGGGGATGAATTCGAGGGGCCGACGCCATGAGCGGTTCTTCGAATGTTATGGCGTTTAAGAAAGCTTCGGAAGGGCCTAAGAAGCGTAAGGGGCCGCCGCCCGTTTCGGTTCGGTTGAGTGAGGACGAGTATGCACGCCTCCGCCGTGATGCGGGGGTGCTGTCGATGGCGGCGTATATTCGTTTGAAGGTCTTTGGCGAGGAAGAAACTGCGCCGCACCGCAAAGCGTATACACGCAAGAAAACGTCTCCATCTTCCGAGTTAATTATGATCGGCCATATGCTGGGTGGTCTGGGCGAATCGGAGATAGCGGCCAATCTAAATGATATTGCGAAGGCGGCGCGTGCCGGCGCCATGCCTGTGTCGCCGAAATTGGAGCGCGAGGTTCTGGCCGCATGTGACGCCGTACAGGACATGAAAGTGCGCCTGGTTGCCGCTTTGGGAGTCAAGGTACGGTGATCCTGAAAGGCAACAGGCGGGGCGGTGCCAAGGATTTGGCGGTGCATCTGATGAAAGACGAAAACGATCATGTAGAGCTGCATGAACTGCGCGGCTTTGCATCGCCAAACCTCATGGGCGCATTGAATGAGACATACGCGATCAGCAAGGGGACGCGGTGCAAAAAGTTCATGTACTCGATGTCTGTCAACCCGCCGCCGGGGGGAAAGGTCAGCACGGCGGACATTCTTGAAGCTGTGGAAAAATCGGAAAAAATCCTGAAGCTGTCGGACCAGCCGCGTGCCGTCGTGTTTCATGAGAAGGAAGGACGGCGGCATGCGCATGTGGTCTGGTCGCTGATCAACGCACGGGAAATGAAGGCGGTGCGGCTGCGCTTCGACCGCGAAAAGTTGCAACCGCTGACGCGTGAGTTATTCCTTCAACACGGCTGGAAAATGCCGGACGGTTTGCTTGACCGCCGGAACCGCGATCCCCGGAATTTTACGCTCAAGGAATATCATCAAGCCAAAAAACATGACCGCAACCCGCGTGCGGTGAAGAAAGCTATTCAAACCGCATGGGCCATATCGGATTCACGGGTCGCGTTCTCTCACGCTCTGGAAGAACGCGGCTGCAAGCTGGCGAAAGGTGATCGCGCCGGAATTGTCTGCGTCGATATGTTTGGAGAGGTGTATTCGGTGCCGAAGATGCTCGGTGTTCGTATCAAGGCGGTACGGGAGAAAATCGGCAGCGAGAGAGACAATTCCGAAAACTTCCTGAGCGTGGATGAGGCGAAGGAAAAAACCGCTTCGCTGATGCTTTCTTCGTTGAACCGTTTCAAGGAAGAGGGTGCCGCGTCGGAAGTTGGAAAAAGCCAAGATTTTGAAAGGCGAAAAAAAGACCTTATCTGGCGTCAACAGGCTGAAAGGCAATCTTTGAAGGACCGACAGGAAAACCGCTGGGAAGAGGGAAATCGGGCGCGCCAAGCTCGGTTTAGAGGCGGCTTAAAGGGCTTGTGGGACGGTCTGCGCGGTCACAACAAACGCATCCGCAGGGCCAATGAATCAGAGGCATTCGCGGCTCTGAAGCGTGATCAAAGCGAACGGGATACGCTTGTTTACACTCACCTCGATCAGCGCCAGAAATTCAATCTGTTCAAGATGAACTTGCGCCAGGAATTCACCCGCGAGCGCCATCATCTTGAGCGCGATATTCGCACCTACAACGACATGCGGCGCAATTATAGCCGCGATGGGCCGGGCTTTTGATCGTGTTAAGGCCGAAGTTACCGCTCGGACAGCCCTGTGCCATGCGGTCGCGGACCAGCATGCGCTCGGCGTATTCCAGCGCCGCCGTATCCCGGATATCAAGCTTGTTTCTTAAAACGTCGGTGCCCGGATATTTATAGAGCTGCTCGTCCAGCGCGTCGCCGTTCATTCGGCGGCGGCGGCCAAACCCGCGCGGCGGCGGGCTTCCTTGACGATGTGTTCGCGCCGTTGCTGCCCCGTCCAGCCTTCGCGCTCGAACATCTCGAACAAGGCGTTATCTTCTGACGTGAAGGGATTGCCTTCGATCTCATGCAGCTTGATCGCGTCAAGATGCCGCTGTTTACGCGAGACGGGATTGGTGGAAACTTCGGGCATTTTCATCCCTTTATTGTACAGGAAAACCCGCCGCAATCCGAATTGTAGCCTCAATGGGCCAGGGTTTTAGTTTTTGGTTTGGTCATTTATGGGTTGCACATGTGTAACCGCGTTACCGGCACGCATAAACAACCGACATACCGGCAATCTCGGTTTCGGTGTATTCCACGCCCAAGTCACGGGCGATGGCGTCATAGTCGATATAGAATTGCAGCGGTTCGGGGATTTCACCAAATAGTCCGTCATCGACAAACTGTTCGGCCAGTTCGCGCAAGGACCCGGCTTCATGGATATCGAGGTCAAAATCATTGAGGTCGGTCTCGGGACCTAATGTGTAACCGCATTCACCAACCGCGATGATGATATTCGTTTTTTCCGGGTCTTCCCAATCGGCCACGCAATCGAGAAATTGCTCGATATTCGCTTGATTCAGGCCGATGGCTTTCGCCAGTTCGCAATCGATATTCTCACCGTCAATAAACTGGATTTCGAATTCCTCGACCCCCTGGCCGTAATCATTCACGGCCTTGGCCGCGCGTTCGGCGTATTGCTCGGTTGTCTCGAAATAAAAGCCCGTGGCTGAAATATCGTAAGGTTGTGCATGTAATGTTGTTGTCATTTCCCTTTTCTCCTTTGGGTATGGGTTGCGCATGCAACCCTGCCCTTTGGCGAAAACGGGAGGGTGTGGGGTGGTGCGGGTTCGTGGTTGGCCGGGTTGCGGCTTAGCGGGCCTCCCTTGAGGTCTGCGCGGGACGCGGCCTTGCCAAACCTAAGAAGACGTACAGGGGAGGGAGGGCTGGTCCTCCCTAACCCCTTATAAATTTAAATTATTACAGCGTCCTGGCGCTGGCCTTGATCCCTTGCGCAAGGGATGGAAGCCTATCCGTATGGCCGAAACCGCTTGCGGGTTCGGTTCACGACAGCCCGGCCCCGAAGGGTGTGCCATACCAACTAATAGAAATAGTTGGCGTGCAACATCTTTGGAAGCGGCTTCCAGACTGCTGTTGTTATTCGGGCAGCGATGAAACAGTTCCCCGGACGATCTGTTTCACGAAATGCAGTCCGTCGAGGCAGAAGCCAACTGTAGCGCCGGCGACCCGGCCAAATATGAAACACTTTAGCGTATAGTGTTTCATCAGCCGTTGAGACTGCCGGGAATGTCCGTTCTCAACCTGTTTAGGTCCGCTTGTCGCGCACCTTCAGACTAAGCTCGCGTGCACGCGCCACAGCCGAGTCTGACCCTGAACGGAAGTGGGTTAGGCGACCCGAGCGCAGTCAAACTGATGGGCCGTCGAGGGCTCTACGTACAGCTCGGGCGAGGTCGGCTTTGCGGAAGGGCTTTTGCAATAGTGCCGAATCCGTGTCCAGCCGACCGTGATGCACGATGCCGTTCTCGGTATAGCCGGACATATACAACACCTGGATCTCGGGAATGCGCCGCTTGACCTCGACCGCCAGTTCGCGCCCGTTCATGTCACCACGCAGCACCACGTCGGTCAGCAGAAGGTTTGGCAGCGGCAACGTCCCCAGTTGCTCCAACGCCGCCATCCCCGTTTCAGCCTCCATGATCTGATAGCCGAGACTACTCAATTGCGCGACCACCAGCGTGCGCACGTCAGGGTCATCCTCCACCACAAAAACGGTCTCGCCCCGGGCCATCGGCACTTTATCCGTCGATGCCTTCCGTTCGACAGCCTTGGTTTCGGTGGAGCGGGGCAGATAGAGCTTAATCGTTGTACCTTCGCCCGGCTCGCTGTAGATCGTCACATTTCCGCCAGACTGCTTGACAAAGCCGTAGACCATGCTCAAGCCAAGACCACTGCCTTTACCGACCCCCTTCGTCGTAAAAAATGGCTCGAAGACACGCTCCCGAACCTCCGGCGGCATCCCGAACCCGTTGTCGGCGACGGCCAGCAAGACATACTGACCCGGCCTCGTCTCGGCCTGGCCCGCAGCATATTCGTCGTCGAGTCGGACATTGGCGGTTTCGATAGTCAACTTACCACCGTCGGGCATCGCATCGCGGGCGTTGATCACGAGATTGAGCAAGGCGGTCTCGAGTTGGGCGGGATCCACTTCGCAGTTCCAGAGGCCGGCAGAGGTGACGGTCTCGATTTCGATGTGCTCCTCCAGGACACGGTGGAGCAGGCCGGTGGTGGTCTTGGCCAATCTGTCGATGTTGATGACCTCAGGTCTGAGCACCTGTTTGCGCGAGAAGGCCAACATGCGCTGGGTCAAATCCGCAGCGCGCTCAGTCCCGTGGAACACAGCGGCCAGTTTCGTGTTGCCCTCGCCGATCTCATCCTCAAGCAGTTCGGCATTGCCCTGGATGACTGCCAGCATATTATTGAAGTCGTGCGCGATACCGCTGGTCAGCTGACCAATCGCATCCATTTTCTGAAGCTGGCGAAGGGATTGCTCCGCGATCTTGCGTTGGGTTATGTCCTGGCAGTTGCAGACAAGCCCGGAAGGGTTGCCGGCATCATCTTTCAGCAAGGTCAACGATACTTCGATATCGAACTTTTCCCCGCTCTTCTTCATCCCGATCAACTCACCATGCCATTTGCCCTCCTTCATCAGACGTGGAAAGTGAACGGTCTCTATCTCTTCGGTCTGCTCTTGGTCGTAAAAGATAGACCAGCTCCGACCCAGCACTTCGGCCGCGTCATAGCCATATAAGGCGGCTTGCGCTTGATTTATGTATGTGAAATTGCCGGCGGCGTCGTGCAGGGCAAAACCCTCCGCTCCCTGATCGATGGCGTATTTGAAACGGGTGAGAGATTGCTCGGTAATCTTGCGGTCGTGAATATCCACAATAAATGCGAAGAACCCGCGGATCTTGTTGTCGGAACTGATTTCAGGGACATAGTAGGCCTCAACCCAACGTTCTTCGCCTTTTTCATTCCTCACTTTCGACTCGAATCGCTGTTCTTCACCCGCGAGGACCGCATCGATCCGATCTCTGATCGATGCCACAAGATCGTCACCGAGTACTTCGTTTATGCTATACCCGACAATCCGGTCGGCGGTCTTACTATGTATTCTGCAGTATTTATCGTTGGCGAAACGGAACCGCTCGTGTTCGTCCAGATAGGCAATCATGTTCGGCGAACGATTGAGGATAACGTTATACTGTTGTTCGCGCATGTGGCTAAGGTTTGGGTCTGACATTAAACTCCTCCCTGCCGAGCAATCTTAACGGCAAACCATCTAACAATCTACAGACGATAGACCTCCTCCGAATGTCAGTTCGTGGCTACAAAGAGAGCTCGCGACGATCCAAATCGACTTCCGTTGTTCCCTCAGCACCCGACATCCATGAAACACTATAGACTTAGTGTTTCATGGGCCGTTGAGACTAACGGAAATGTCCGCTCTCAACCTGTTTAGGTCGCGAACGGCGATGGCGCGTTTTAGGGCACCAAGGCATTTGGAGTAGTGGACCGTGATGTCTTTGAGTCAGGTCTGTTGAGGCGTGGTGATTGGTGTCTCGCCGATCGCCGCAAAGGCTTCTTCCAGGGCCATTCGCAGTTCATTCGTTCGGAACGGCTTGGAGAGCAGCGGGTACCGGTCTTTGGGAATATCCTTGGCCGCGAGGACCGCGTCGGCGTAACCGGATACGAGAATGACCTTCATGTCCGGCCAGGTGTCTTCAAGGGTTTCCGCCACGTCGATTCCGTTCATGCCGCCCGGCAGGATGACATCCGCCAGCAGCAGATCGATCTTCTGGTCAAGCCTCTCCATCGCGGCAATGCCATCGGCAACACTGATGACCGTGTAGTGCCACGCTTCAAGCTGATTGGCCAGCATGTCACGCACGTCAGCGTCGTCTTCCACGAGCAACACTGTCCGCTCATAGGATGCAGGCGTCACGGCATCAACATCGAGCGGCTGTTCTTTCACAACGACTTAATCCTTGGGAAATACAGCGTCACCGTCGTACCCCGGCCTTCCTCGGTCTCGATGTCCACATGGCCACCCAACTGCCGGTGCACGAAGCCGTAGACCATGCTTAACCCCAGCCCCGTACCCTCGGCCATGCCCTTGGTGGAAAAGAACGGGTCGAAGGCGCGCTCGACGACCTCGGGCGACATTCCCGTACCGGTGTCGCTGACGGACACAACCACATAATCGCCCGTTTCCACCGGGTAGGCGCGGCTTGCGGCAAAGGCATCGTCAAGTTTGGCGTTCGCACAGGTGATCGTGATCGTGCCGCCATCGGGCATGGCATCACGGGCATTGATCGCAAGGTTGGTCAGGGCACCGCCGAACTCGCCCGGGTCAACTTCTATGGGCCACAGGTCGTCCAACACTTCGGTCTCGAGGACAAAAGTCTCGCCCAGCATCGGGCGCAGCAACGCGATTGTTCCAGTAACGGTCTCGCCGACGTCGATGATCTCGGGCCTGTTGAATCGATTGCCCGTGTAGGAAAGCAGACGGCTCGTCAGGTCCTTGCCTCTGAAGGCGGATTTCAAGACCCGCTCCACTTTCTCGCGGGCTTTCGGCATGTCTCGAAGGTCACTCTCCTGCAGCATTTCTAGATTGCCGATGACCGCCATGAGCATGTTGTTGAACTCGTGCGCCACGCCGCCCGTCACCTGGCCGACGGCTTCCAGTTTCTGCGACCGGCGCAGTTGTTCTTCGATCTGCTTACGCTCTGTAATGTCGATGGTTAGCGCATAGAATCCGGCAACTTCACCTTGTTCAGTACGATGGGGTACGTAGACGAAGTCGACGGTTCTGGTGACACCGTCGGGATAGGAAAATGTCTCCTCGGCTCTTACCGTCTCTCCGACTAATACTCTTTTCCTGTAGGGGTTGATGACCGCTCGGTCTTCGCCGGCGAACACGTCGCTAAAATGCTTGCCAATCAACTTACCGCGAGGCTGTGCGTACCATTCTTCCGCCATTTTGTTCGCGAATGCGTACCGATTTTCAGGGTTTATGTAGGTGATTACAACGGGTAGCGAGTCTGTCACCAGGCGCAGTTGTCTCTCGCTCTCCCGCAGCGCCTCTTCCATCTGCTTGCGCTCCGCCAGTTCGCGCGTCAATTCTTTGGTGCGTTGATCAACCTGTTTTTCCAGGTTGTCCCTGTCCCGCCGTAACGTCTCTTCCGCCTGTTTCTGCAACGTGGCGTCGCTTCCGCAGCCCCGATACCCCTGGAATACGCCTTGTGAATTGAAAATAGGTACGCCACTCGCACTCAACCACTTTGCCTTAATATCCCTGCCTATACGTCGGTATATAAAGTTGCGGAAGGGTTCGCGGGCCTTCAACGTCTCAAGATGTCGGTCCCATTGCTCGCGGTCATAATCATCGCCGAGCAATTCCTCTCGAGTCTTACCGTAATGCCATTCCGGTGGGACGCCGACGATCTCCTCCACGTTCGGTGACATGTAGGTGAAGCGCAACTCGGCATCCATCTCCCAGAACCAATCAGCCGACGCCTCGGCAAAGTCCTTGAACCGATGTTCGCTTTCCTTAAAGGCCTCCTCCGCCTTAAGTTCGCTTGCGGATTTCTGCACGCTGCATTTTTCTCAAAATTAAATCGACAGAACGCTGTGGATAAATTTATGGGATTCGCCCGTTTCCATAGTACCAGCGGTGCATCCATCATACAACTAGGACGGTAGGTACAGGCTTAACGCTTTTGGCCATTCCGTTAAGCAGCGTTTTCCATAATACGCGTTCTGCGACATTTGGCTGTAGGGGCAAAGTAGAGATGCGACAGTTGAGCCAGATAGAGATGCGACACTCCCCGGCTTTTGGAGCCGGCTATTGGGGCGTGACGCATGGAACTCTATCTGATGAGCAAACGCGAGCTCGACCGTCTTGAACTGATACGCCGCATTGAAGCCAAGGCCCTGAGTGTTGTTGGGGCCGCCCGCCTTTTGGGGCTGAGCCGCAGCCAGGTGCACCGGCTTGTCGCCGCCTACCACCGAGATGGTGCGCCGGGACTGATCTCCAAGCGCCGCAACCGGCCCAGCAATCGGATGTTGTCGCCAGCGGTGCGTGAACTCAGCATGGCGCTGATCGGCGAACATTATGCGGATTTTGGTCCAACGTTGGCGGCTGAGAAGCTCCGTGAACGGCACGGATTGGCTGTCAGCAAGGAAACGATCCGGCAATGGATGATCGCGGAAGGGCTCTGGATCACCAAAGCGGTCCGCCGGCGCATCTACCAGCCCCGCAATCGACGGGATTGTATGGGGGAGCTTGTTCAGATCGATGGCTCCCTGCACCACTGGTTCGAGGACCGTGCGGATCGATGTTCATTGCTTGTGTTCATCGATGATGCGACGAGCCGGATCATGCATTTGCGGTCCTGTCCGTCGGAAAGCACATTCGACTATATGGCGGCGGTGAGAGCATACGTCGCCGAGCATGGCAAACCGACTGCGTTCTACTCGGACAAGCACACGATTTTCCGGACATCGAAGCCCGCGCAGAAAGGTACTGGACTTCAAGGTGGCATGACCCAGTTTGGCCGCGCCCTGCATGAGTTGAACATCGATATCCTGTGCGCAAAACGTCCTGATCAAAAGGTCTGCTTCACCGTACCGTGCGTAGGGAAGCAAATGAAGAAACCTTCGAAAAGCAGGAACGATCCCTTGAATGGTGCTGCACCGACCAGACGGTGCGAGGGACTGAACGGCGATACGTTCTTATTGGCGCGGGTAGCGCCAAGTGCGAGAGGGTGCACGGGAGAGCGCAGCGTCTCCCTGCCGAAGGCCGCTTTAGCGGCCTGAGACAAGCGACCTGACGACAGTCAGGTACAGCTTGCGCGTAGCGTTAACACGTCGGTATTCAGAGTTCGGACTTACAATGTCGGTGCACCGCGGTGCAATCAAGGTTCAGTTGATCCAACGGATGTTCTCCGTCAAATGCATGCTGCACTACCCGCTTTCAATGTATGAGAGCCGATACAACAGTTTGGCCATGGATCGTGACAAATAAAAAATACCCAAGGGCTCGGAGCTAACACCGACCACTTGGCGACCTGTAGCCTTCACGTTTTCAGCATCTAAAAATTCGGACAACGCTTCCCACAATGCGTTTGTGGAGAACTGGCCATTACGAAATTTCACTGACGAACGTCTCCGAAGACAGGCAAGGCCCGGCATCCTCACAGTGGAAAAGAGTAAAAAAGCACTTTCTTATTGATAACGTATATGTTATCATAGGGATATGATTGTTGTCGTGGAATATGAAGACGAGGACGGAACACACCCTTTTTCGAAGTGGTTCGGAACCCTCAATGTTCAGGCAGCATTAAAAATACGCACGGCGATTGCTCGCATGGAAAACGGCAATTTTTCCAACGTAAAAGGCGTAGGGCAGGGCGTGAATGAATACAAACTGGATTTTGGCCCCGGATACCGGATTTATTTCGGCAAGGACGGAGACAAGCTGGTGGTCCTCCTGGGAGGCGGTACGAAGAAACGGCAGAACCGCGACATTGAAACCGCCAAGGGCCTTTGGGCTGCCTACAAAATCCGAAAAAAGAAAGGCTAAGGCTATGGCGTTAACGCGTGAATTTAAAGAGACCATCAAGGAACGGGCGCAATCCGACCCGGACTTTCGCATTGGCCTGCTGACGGAAGCCGCTGAGTGTCTTCTCAATGATGAGGTTGGGGTCGCCAAGACCTTATTGCGCGACTACGTTAACGCGACGCTCGGCTTTCAAAAGCTGGCCAGTCTCACCGACAAAAAACCGGCGAGCCTCATGCGCATGCTCAGTGAGAAAGGCAATCCTAGTTTGGATAATATTTCGAAGGTCATCGTTTCCTTGCGCCAACATGAAGGCGTCGAACTCCATGTCAGTGCGGAGTGACCTTGATGAGCTGGAATTATAGAATAATCCGGCACAAAGAAGGCCATTTTGCGCTTCATGAAGTCTATTACGATAATGAGGGAATGGTCTGATGGACGAGCAGCGCAAGAATCTTTTGATCGCTAAAGCTCTATGGGAATTTGTCGCGGAAAATGGTGTAAAGCCGATTGAACGGCAGTCTCCAAACGACGTTGATGACATGGAGCTCATCCTCGACCAGGATTATCCCAGTGAGGTGGCAACTCTGATCCAGCTTGAAAAATACCAGGACCGGACCCGATAAGATGGATCCGAAGACCTCATTCGGCCTGGCGATTGGCGTAAAGGCACATGCAGAATTGGTGAGCGATTTTCATTACCGGATGTTTAGCGCAAGGGCTCGGAAAGCTGAAAAATCAGAATCCAACCATCAATCAGATGAGCAAATCAAGCGCCTGGTCCTCGTTCAAATGATACGTGAGCATGCGCCGGTCCTGGAAGAAGAACATTGCCGGACGGTATGGGAATTGTTTTTAGAAAGTTTCGAGGCTGATTAAACTGCGCGGTTATTGCGCTCTGCGTTAACTGCTGTCGGCAAGAACCGAAACGCCCCTTGCTGGATCATTCGCGCCGCTTCGCGTCCGTAACGTTGTAGGCAGGTGCTCCAAATCCAAGCGATCAAAACCCCGTTTCAATGTGACGGGGGAAACCTTCAAGCGCCTTGCCATTTCGGCAACCGGCACGCCCTGCCGGTAGTGCATCATGTGCGCCCCCAATATGGACTCTTCATCCAGTTTCGGCGGACGGCCTAACTGTGTTCCTCGCCTGCGGGCGGCGTTTAATCCCTCAATCGTATTTTCGACGATCATATCGCGGCCAAGTTCCGATACGGCACTAAAAATGTGAAAG
>JAJFJC010000384.1 GCA_021774385.1 Alphaproteobacteria bacterium | reverse complement strand
GACCGCGAGCGCGGTGACCGCTTACCTTTGGAATGGATCGTCAAACGGCAGACCAAGGAAAACGCCGAATTCTTCGGATTGCATGACCGCGGTGTCCTGGCACCAGGTATGAAGGCGGATATCAACGTCATCGACTTCGATCACTTACAGCTGCGCCCGCCGCATATCGTCCGCGACCTTCCGGCTGGGGGACGACGTTTGATTCAGGAAGCGCAAGGTTATATCGCAACGGTGCAGTCCGGTGCGGTAACGTTCAAGAATGGCGAGCATACCGGCGCGTTGCCGGGTGGCGTCATTCGCGGGCGGCAGAAGGGGCCAACGGCAGCCTAATCGGTTAATCGGTTTTCGTGAATGCCACCACGGTCTGGTCCCATGGTTGGGTCAGTAAATCGCTATCCAAGGCGATGGCTTGGCGTGCCAAGCCACCGAGCGCCGGATAGACCGGATCGCAGATACCATCAATCTTTTCCAAGATTTCCGTGCGTTCAAAGGGCCGGTCGGGGCCGCCCCGGGCGCTGAGGCATTCCGACTTGAAGGTCGCGCCGCCTTCCAGGGTCAGCGCAATACGCGACGGGCGGTCGTTAGGGGAATCTGGCAGCGGTTCGAACGGTAAGACCTCGACCTTGTGCCGCAAGGTGTCGATTTGCGGGTCGTCGAGCCTGTCGGCGGCGAAGGCTTCCGCGCCGGCGTGCCCCAGCACGGCTACCGCCGCCGCCGCATGCGGCAGGGAGAACTTGGCGGCGAGTGTCGTCGCGGGACGGGTTCCATCGAGCCGCTCCGCGCGTGGATGTGTCGAGATGCTGATGTGGGCAATTTTTTCAGGCGGGACGGCATCTCCATATTGTTGCCGCAAGTCGAGCATGGCTTCGACGCTGCTGTGGAGAAACTGACAACAGGCGTGCAGCTTTTGGAAATTTTGCGTGATGGCCCATACGCCGCCGAGGCCGTGTGTCATTTCGGCCGGTTTGCAAGCGGCGCCCAATCCCATGCCGAATACGTCGTAGGGCGATCCCGCTAGTCCGGTGATGCCGCAATCCGCCCAATCAACCGCGCGCATGCCGTTCGTAGCACCAATAGCGGGCCATACATTACGGACCAGCGCACCGGCGCCGGTGTGGTTGGAAGGTCCCGGTGCGATCATTGTGGTGGCGTTGGTAAGGGCTGCCTGGAAGGTCTCGGCGGACAGGTTGCGGGCCAGACCTGTCGCGGCGGCGGCGCCGATCGCTGAATAGGCGGCATGCGGATGGAAGGTTTGCGTGATCGTTGGAAAGGAACGGGCAAAACGGGTCACGACTTCGTAAGCGACGACCAACGACCGTATCACCGTCTTTGTCGGCAGAGCCGCCGCTTCAGCCTCCGCCAATAAGGCAGGCAGGATATAAATGCCGGCATGACAGCTGGTGACACGGTAACCTTCGTCAAGCTCGCACCAATCGCTGGCCGCGCCATTGGCCATGGCCGCCGAATAGCGATCCGTTCGAGGACGACCGCTTCGGAAGACGGTCGCTTCCACGACACCTGCATGACTCAGCAATCCGTCTTGCAGGCGCGCTAATTCCGGCTCCGCGCGCGCCGCAACCATGGCGGCGATATCATCGAACAGCACCAGCGCGGCGCTCGCCGACACTTCATCTGGAATGTCGTCGAAAGACGTGTCGACCGCCCATTGCGCAAGGTCGCGGAGTCCCGCCGCGATGACGCGGCGGTCTTCCGGGCCACCGTCCGGCAGGTCGAGCATCGTTGAATCAGGCATTGTGGCTCTTCTCTATTTTCATGGCGATATGCGCGCCGGCCGTGATGGTCGGGTAGCGCGGTTCATCTCCGCTATTGAGACAGGTCGGGAAGCATTCAATGCTTGTGTCGAAATTGGGGTGCATGAAATAGCCGATCGACTGCCGCCGGCTCATTGCGTCCTCCAGGTTCGGCGGGTTGACGACGCGGTGCAGGGTCGAGCGCCAGCGATCGTTGGTCCAGCGCGCCAGCATGTCGCCTAGATTGACGACCAACTCCTGCGGTTCGGTCTGAACGCCGGCCCAGCTACCATCGGGCATCTTCACTTCCAGGCCGCCTTTCGCCTCCGTCATGGCGAGGATCGTCATGGCGCCAAAATCGGTATGCGCGCCGGTGCGTAACTGGTTCGGTAAGGGCGGTTCGGTGAGCGCCGGATAGTGATGACAGCTCAGGATTGAGAAATGCTTGTCGATCTTGTCGGCGAAATGATCCTCCGGCATGTCAAGCGCCAGGGCGAAGATTCGTAATAGATTGGCGGACAGGCGCTCGAAACCGCGATAGACCGTAGTCACGGCTTCATCGACGCCTTCGGGTTCCGTTGGAATCGTGTTTGGCCAATAAGCGGGCTGGGCTTCCGGTAGGCCGCGATAATGATCGCGATGATCCTCCAGCGGGCCGAGGAACACCGTCTCGCGCAGATCGCGCGGGACGTTCGCATCGAGCGTATGCGCCAGGCCCCTTGTTTCGAAGGCGTGGTAGCCGCGTTGTTTCGATGGCCCGGTGGGATGCCATTTATCCCTGGTAGTTTGCGGCAGGTCGAAGAACTCCCGCGTCAATGCGAAGGCGCGCGCCAGGTCGTCGGCCGGTAGGCCGTGTCCCGCGATCACCAGGAATCCGATATCGCGGCAGGCTGCGGCGACGGTGTCCACGACACGTTGTTTTCCTATCGGGTCGCCGGAAAGAAACGGCGCGATATCGATCGCCGGGACATACATGGTTTCGTTTATTGCGGCGGGTGGCATGGCGTAAGTCCTATGCGATGTTCGATAAGCCTGCGTTGATAATGCGCTTATAGGGCGGGTCGGAGTCGATCAATCCACCCGACACCAGCGAGGCCTTCAGTCGGATGAAGGTTTCGGCGGGCAGCTCTGGTGTGCGGGCCCATAATTGGGAATCGCGATAGCCCTTGATCATGCGGGCGAGGTGATCCGGGGCCAGATCGGGAAAGAAGCTTGCGATGGCTCTGGCGATGTTGGCCGGCGTTTCGCTGTGCAACGCCACTTGCGCCCGGGCAATGCCACGAACCAGCGCTTCGCAGGTTTTGCGGTTGCGCTGCGCGAAGGTCCGTGTCGTGTAGAAGCTGGTGTATGCGATATCACCACGCGTGGCGAAGCGGTGCCAGATGTGACCCGCGCCGGATCGGACCAACGCGTCGGCGTAAGGTTCGAACACTTGGATCACGTCGATCTGGCCTCTCCTAAAGGCTGCTACGTTCTTCGCCATGGGCCGGTCTTTCATGCGTCGCAGGCTGCCGGGATCGATCCCCGCGCGGGCGAGATCGTCCTGAAAGGTCATCCAGGGAGTCGGCGCCTCGATAGCTACGGCGAGGCGTTGGCCAATCAGGCCGGCGAATTGGAAGCGCCGCTTGCGCGTGCGGCCAACCAAGATGAAAGGGTCGCGGGCGACGACTTGGCCGAAGCAGACGAGGGGGCTTTTAGGGTCGGCGTCGTGATGCATCATGACCCGCATCGGGCCGCCCCAGGACACGTCCGCGCGACCGTCGAGCAAGGCCTCTGCGGTCAGCGACATGGCCGGCGATGTTTCGACGGATACGTCGGCACCCTCCCGTGCCCAATCTCCTCTTGCGATGGCGAGATAAAAAGGCACGTAAGGGACGGCGCGCAAATTCTCATACAAAGTGATGGATCGAGTCATGGATTGCCGTGCTTTCGTCGCCTATACGTCTAGCTTAAACTTTAACGGGTTTCGGCGGCAAAGGAAGGTTTACGATGGGTCGAGTAGGTATTGCGTTCTCCGGCGGACCTAATCCGCTCGAGATCGTCGATTGCGTCGCGTTGGCCGAGTCGCTGGGGTACGAGTCCGCCTGGGTTGCGGAAGGCCACGGCGGCGATCAGTTCGCGACGTTGTCCGGCTGTGCGATGCGCACCGCCACAATTCAACTGGGTACGGCGATCACAAGCCTCTATGTGCGCTCGATCCCGACCATCGCGATGGCGGCGGCGTCGGTGGACGATTTGTCCGAGGGCCGCTTCATTCTCGGCATCGGATCGAGCCACAAGGTTCAGGTCGAGCCGGAACATGGCGTGCCCTATGGCAAGCCGCTGACCCGCACGCGGGAAAGCGTTGAGATCATCCGTGCCTTGTTGCGTGACGGTGCTGTCCAGTATGACGGTGACACGGTTCGGATCGAAAATTTCGACCTGTGGTTTACGCCGCGCCGTGCCGATTTGCCGATCTACGTTGCGGCGGTGTTCCCGAAAATGACGGCGCTATGCGGTGAGGTCGCGGATGGAATCATCCTGACGCGGAGTACGCTCAAGACGGGCGTTTGGGTGAAAGAAAAAATCGCCGAGGGGGCAAAGCGGACCGGCCGCGATCCGTCGCGGATCGCGATTACGTCACTGCTGCCGACATCGGTTGCTGGGACGCGGGAAGAGGCGCTTGACGCCATGCGGCCCGGCCTTGCCTTCTATGCCGGATTCTTTCCCCGCTACAATAAACTGATCGCCGAACATGGCTTTCCCGGCGAAGCCGCGGCCATCTCCGAGGCGTGGTCGCGAAACGATCGCAAGGCGGCAATCGGACTCGTGACGGATGCGATGGTCGATGCGACCAGCGTGGCGGGTACGCCGGAGGAATGCCGAGAAAAAATCGAGGCCTATCGCGCTTCCGGTATCGACCTGCCGATCATCAGCCCGTTCGCGCGGGGCCCCGGTGCCAAAGCCACCTTCGAGGCGGCGATCAGAGCCTGCGCGCCACGCTAGCAAGGGCGCGATTGTCAAATTTCGGTCAGCGGTATAGATTGAAGGTAATGCTGCTTTAAGGTGAATTCATGAGCGATTCTCTTCCCGCTGAGCCGCTTAGGGACAAGGGTAAGCGTCGTTTCCTGTATCTGTCCACGGCTGCGGTCGGCGCGCTGGGTGCAGCTTTCGCGGTTTGGCCATTGATCGATTCCATGAATCCGGCCGCCGGTGTTAACCGTTATGACTTGAAAGTGGATTTAACCGACATACGGGAGGGGCAAAGCCTCACAGCCGTGAGGAAAGGCCTCCCGATCTTTATCCGTCATCGGACGCCGTCCGAAATTGAAGCAGCGCAAAACGTTAACTTGTCGGACCTGCGGGACCCAGAGCGGGATTCGGACCGGACCCAGATGCCACAATGGTTGGTAGTGCTTGGGCTTTGTACAAGAAGGGGATGTATTCCGCTTGGCCAGAAGCCAACCGATCACAAAGGCGACTTCGGTGGCTGGTTCTGTCCTTGCGGCGCTGCTCACTACGATACGTCCGGCCGGATTCGCAAGGGACCGGCACCGAAGAATTTACCCGTCCCTAAATACGACATTCTAGACAACAAGACCTTGGCATTTTTATCAACACCGAGGCCGCCAAAGTGGCCATAAAATTATTCGAATAGCAGGCTTTTCAAAGTTTAAATCAGTAGGCAGTGATTTTTTGACTGACTTAAACTTCCTCGATCGTCACCGGGAACAGCTCTGCTAGGTCATCCGTTTCCATCACATGATAGACGCTGAACCGATAGGCGGGGCCGGTCACGACTTCCGGTGGGGTGAAGGGGAACGCCAGGTTACCCGCTGTCGATATGCGTCCGGGAAAGCCGTAATGCAGGAAGTATTGTTTGCAGGTGGTGAGGATGGTCTTGGTTTCTTCCGCGGTGGCGGCGATGCATTCGCCCATGATGAAGACTTCATGTGGCGGTGACGCTGGCGGTGTCGGCCAGAGCGAGACTCCGTCGCGGCCGTAGACCCGAAAGGTGAGCTGGAAGTCGTCGCGGACCGTGCCGGCCAACAAGTCGCGCACGGTTTTTTGTAACCCTGGTGTGATGTCGTCGATGGCGGCGATGAAATTCGGATCGCAGGCACCGGCCAGCAGCACGCCGCGCTCGCCGACATAGGTCGCCCCTTCCAGCTTGACGGAGAGTTGTGATGCCGGCTCCCAGCGGGCACCTCTGGCCCGGACGCGATGTTCGTCGATGGCTTCATATTCAACATCGTCGAGATGCAGTGCGCCGTCCGGCTCACGGACCGAGAAGGGGTCGGCCTGTTCGTAGAGGCCGTGCGCCGCGACGGAAAGTGGTGTCGCATGCCGTTCCGGGTTCATGCTTTCGAGCGTGAAAGAGTCACCTTCCAAAGTGCCCAGCATGGCGTCACGGCCGCCCGGCGTGCAGCAGATCGACGTGCATTCGATGATCTTGGCCATATGCATGGCCGGTCCCATCGGATAGCCGAGCATGGCCGGAACGGAGGAGAAGATTGCCGTGTCGCAAGCCCGGCCCGCGATGATGACGTCGGCTTCCGCGTCGAGGGCGCGCCGAAAGGCGCCGGTGCCCATTTGCCCGACCAAATTGGTTGTCGCGTCGATATCCGCATCGCTGGGAACAGGCAT
>JAJFJC010000383.1 GCA_021774385.1 Alphaproteobacteria bacterium | reverse complement strand
ACCTTGCCGCCCCGGCCTTCGTCCAAATGACGGTCGATGAAAGGCGCCGCAACGTTAAAAACCGGCGCGAATGAAATCCGCGCCGGTGAAACCGATCGATCGATGCTGACAGTGTTATCGCGCATCCAGCTTTCCTCCCGTTTGATCCGCGCGCCTTGTTACACGCGTTATCAAATCAGGAGGTTAATGCCGTTACGAATGCACCGCAACGCCGCTAAACAGGGTCTTTGCTACGCGGCAATCTTGCGCGGAACGAAGACTTCGGCCTGTTCATCGGGATTACGGATCGAGCGCGCGTAATGCTGCATGCAATAGGACTGTCCGTCCTGCCGCTTTTTTCCGCAATATTCGTGGTTTGGCGTGTCGGAATGCGGCCACATCGGCCACAAGCAACCACCGCCGACATGTTTCTCGGACATCGTTTCGCTCCAGTTTATAGAATCGTTTTAAAATGTGATGGATGTTATATGTTGCGTTGCAACAATATTACAAGCGCCGCAAATGCGACGAACCGCCGCACCATAAATTTTTGATAAAAAAAATTTAGGTTTCGATATCCAGCAGTGCGTCGTCAATTTCTTGCTGCGTACGGATGACCGCGGCATTGGCGCGATAGCTGGCAAGCGCCACTTTCTGGTTAACCGCCTCTTCGACCAGACTGACGTTCGGAAATGCGGACGAGCCTGTCGCGCTCGCCGGATCAGGTCCCGTTATCGTGGCTGGATCTCTGCTTCGGACCAAAGATCTCACGCCCCCGCCGGCAACCGTTTGATCGGTTACCTGCTGGGCCTCGAACACGCCGTCGGGCGTTGGTGCGCCAACCGTCGTTGGTCGGCTTGTCAGAGCGTTGGCGACATTGTTCGCCGACACACCAAGACGCTTGGTCGCCGCCTGCAGGCCGCTCAGTGCTATGGAAAGGACCGGATTCATATTGCTGACTATACTGCTAAACGCCAAAATTCACGGTGATCGCGATCACAGATGCAATGTCTAGCGGCTCCGTGATTGTGGTGCTACCGTTTGCTCCAATGAGGCACGGCGCGGAGGGCTATTTTATGGTTAAGGAACCGATAAGTTTCTATAGCGAAGGCTACAAGTTGGACGGCGATCTGTTTTTGCCAGACGATTTGGGATCGCACGAAACCCGCTCCGGCATTGTGCTCTGTCATGGTTATACCGGCGTCAAAGACCTGTATTTGCCCGATAATGCGCGTGTCCTCTGCGACGCCGGCTATATCGTGCTCACCTTCGACTATAAAGGCTGGGGCAAAAGCGAAGGCGCGCGCGACCGTCTAGCACCCTACAGCCGGGTTGCGGATGTACAGTCGGCAATAACTTTTCTCGGTGCGCAGGATCAGGTCAGCGCTGGCCAAATTGGCATTTATGGCACGAGCTATGGCGGCGCCACGGTCACCTGGACGGCGGCAATCGATCAACGCGTGCAATGCGTCGTTAGTGTCGTCGGCGTCGGACATGGCCAGCGCTGGATGCGCAGCGTACGTCGGCCGGACGAGTGGGTCGACATGCTGGAGCGATCCGAAGCAGATCGCATCCAACGCACCCTCACCGGCGAGTCGGAACGCGCGGACCGTAGCGAAATTCTGTTACCCGATCGCCAATCCGCCGAACTCGCGGCGGCGGCGCGAAAAAATAATCCGGATGCGATCAACACGCTGCCGCTCGACTATATTGACGAGACCTTACAGTTTCACGCCGAGTGGGTCGTCGATAAGATCGCGCCGCGTCCTATACTTTTCATCACGACCGACGACGACCGGCTGGTCCCTCCGGAGGAATCGGAATCGCTCTACGCCAAGGCCGGCGAGCCCAAAAAACTCGTCGTGTTGAAGGGGTATGGGCACTACGAGGTTTATGTCGAACCCGCCTTCAGCGAGGTTATGGCGCCGACGCTCGACTGGTTTCAGGAACACATGCCGGCGCGGCCAAAGAACTGACGGTATCTAGATAGAGTATCCTACGTAACGCCCTGGTCATTTCTGGCTTCACGGCAATCGCGATCCGGCATAGGCTGCATTATCTGAATACACCGCGCGGGAGGACTCCGATGAACATCCGGCTCATTCTCGCAACCGCTGCAATACTGGCAGCGCTTCCCCTCAACACAGTCCAAGCCGCCCCGCAGATGCTCGGCCTGTTGGCGGATGCCGATCTTCCGATGAAATGCGCGGACGGTGTCTGTATTGTCGAGGTCAGTGCGATCTGCCTGCAGGAGACGCGCGACATGCCCGGGTGGAAAACCGCGTATCGGCCCGTCCAACCGAACCAAATCACGCTACGGGGAACCAGGGCCGATGGTGGCCGGGTTAAACAACCGGTTGGCGATATCGTACACATCATCAGCGAACGGGGTTCCTGGGCGGTGACGATTACCCTTCCAGACTCGGCACTGCAGGCGCTGGGCATCACCGAAGCCGCACTTTCTCTCGAAGGCCGTGTCGCCCTCACTCCCGTCGCCGAACCCGGCGACCCATCGCCGCAATCGGCGCCAGAGATTCAAGCTACGGTCATGGCATTCAACAACTCACCGCGAACGATTATTGGCGACGAGGCCCCGAACATGGCCGCAGCGACCGTAATAAACGAAATGATCAATACCCTACCGCATGTCACGCTCGACACCGCGGAGCCGGCAGGCGATCTATGGCGCAAAACATTTGGGACCACCGCCCATTCGCGGCCCGGCATGCGGCAAGCAGCCGCGTATTATAAACTTTGCGGGCATCCTCTGGTCATGGTGGAGCGTGGCATCCTGCGCCGTTGCCTCGAACTCGGTCATGACGGTTTCGTCACGACTGTAAACAAGCGCTACTGGGATGCCACCAAACCTGGCGTGTGAAATTCCAGTAAGCATCCAGATGTGCTCGTAAAAAGGGTTCAGGTTCCGTTTATATATCGCGTGAAGATGTTTTCGAATACCGCCGAACTGGTGTATTAACCTCTTGGAAATTAGAGTTGATTCGCGTACGAGCTGAGGCCCTAAAATTTTCAAACATCCCGCAAATTACAAACGATGAATTGGGCCACCAATTTCGTACTGATCGTGTTCAGCGCGGCCACGGTTGGCGCGCTTTCATTTATTTTTTCCAAAGCGCCGTCCCTTTTCAGCACGATGAATATCGGCTTGATTGTAACCGTGGTAGCTGTGCCGTTGCTGTGTCTGGTGACCTTCAGGCTCGATAGATCCGCGCGGCAGCTTGTTGCGCTTTGTTTGATTTCGGCGGCACTAGCCACCGTCGCAGCGGAACTCGTCATCGCCTCGGGCACAAGCGCTCGAAGCTTTAACAACACCGTGGGGGGAAAAAGCGGCCATCAGGCGCTTCTCAAACTGCGCGAGGGTGGACGGCCGGCCTATGCTTCTCTTCTTCACGCCGATATCACGGTGCCGGACGCGAACGGGAAGTTACAGCCCGCGCTCAAAGTCGATGATGAGCCCTTACTCCCCTTAAGCGGCGTCGCGCGCGCAACGACAATGCTGTGCAACGAGACGGGAACTTGGACGTCGTACTTTTCTGACCAGTTCGGGTTCCGAAACCCAGAACCGGTCTGGAATGATACACCAGACTTGGCAATGGTCGGCGACAGCTTTACGCAGGGAAATTGTGTCGCGGATGGAGACGGCTTCGTTGACCGTTTGCGCAGCGTCTATCCGAAAACCTTAAACTTGGGACAACGCGGAAACGGCCCCTTCGCCATCCTGGCGTCAATCAGGGAATATTTGTCCGAGAGACGCCCCAAAACGACCATATGGTTCCATTTTGAAGGCAATGATCTTCCAGGCGATTTCGTACGCGAAATGCAGACGCCCCTATTAGTCCGCTATCTAGAACGAGATTTTTCACAGAACCTAATCGAACGGGAAGCCGAGAAATCTTCCTTATTCGCCCGCTATATTGATCAACGCCTTCTGAGCGGTCCAAAACGCGACGGCCACGTGACATCGAACTCGAAAACTCTAAGTCAACGAATTCTGTCCGCAGTTTCTCTTTACCAGGTTCGCTCTCGGCTGGGATACGCAGATTTTCCCGACGAAAGCGGCACGATAGCATTCCTGAACGTCTTGAAAACCGCGAAAAATGATATTGCAAATTGGCGCGGGAACCTTGTCCTGGTCTATCTCCCTGCACCCCGCCGGTTCGCCTCGGCCAGCGCGAGGCGCATACTGGATCGATTCCGCAAGGTCGTAATCGATGCCACGGTGGCCCTCGAAATCCCGATGCTCGATTTATCGGTGCCGTTCCATCGCCTCCCCGAACCGGTCGCCCTATACCGGGGACATTTCACCGAAGAAGGGCACGCATTCGTTGCACGCCAAGTTCAGCGGTTTCTTGAGCGTCAAAATCCTTAGCGGGAGCTTGTTCCCGCTTAGTGGAACTTGACGTACTCGTAATCGATCGGCTGACCATGGATGCCGCGCCGTGGCGGCGCGATCCATGAGGCCATCTTGCCCGGTTCCGTTACAGGGATCATCAATGACTGGATGAATTCGTGATCCGCCGCCGTCGGCAGCCATTCACCTCGCCGATTTTCCCATTCAGCCGCATCGATAATCTTGCCATCGGGTGTTGCTTCGACACTCGCGAACGCGCCAATTGACCTGTTGAAAACCTCATGCGACAACGTCAATTCGAAGTCGATACCGTGCTCGCGGATGATCTTATTGAATCGGTCGACGCCGCGCTGGCTGTCCTTCGTATAGTCGGCGCGAAGCCGTTCGTTGCTGGCGGTAATCGCCGGCACTTCCACTGAAACAATCCGACCATCCTCAAACGCTGGTACGTTATAGACCGCGCCGTCAAGTTGATGGTCGTCGTTGATCCGGCTTTCCTGGAAACGGCCTTTCAGGCCCATTGAGAAATAGTTCGCGGCATTGGTCGACCTCTCCTGTCCAAACAAGTCGAGACAGATGGAGTAGTGAAAGTTCATGAATTTTTGGACCGTCGGCAGGTCGATCACGCCATAGCGGCGCACATCATCCGTGTCATGTTCGCGCATAAGCGCGCAAGTACGTTGCACGATGCGGGCAATCCCTGTTTCGCCGACAAACATGTGATGCGCTTCTTCCGTCAGCATGAAACGGCATGTCCTCGATAGCGGATCGAAGCCGCTTTCCGCCAAGGAGGCGAGTTGATATTTGCCGTCGCGATCCTGAAAATACGTAAACATGAAAAACGAGAGCCAATCATTTGTCTGCTCGTTGAAGGCCTGCAGGATACGGGGTTTGTCGACATCGCCCGCATGGCGTTCCAACATCATATCCGCTTCCTCGCGGCCATCGCGGCCAAAATAGGCGTGCAACAGATAGACCATGGCCCACAGATGCCGCCCCTCTTCGACATTCACCTGGAATAGATTGCGCAAGTCGTACAGAGATGGACAGGTTTTGCCCAACCGCCGCTGTTGTTCGACCGAAGCAGGTTCCGTGTCACCCTGAGTGACGATAAGACGACGCAGTTCAGAGCGGTATTCGCCGGGCACGCTCTGCCACGCCTCTTCGCCCTTATGGACGCCGAAACCGACCTTGCGGTGCTCCTCCGGCGGCGCCAGGAAAATGCCCCAACGGTAGTCCGGCATTTTTACATGCCCATAATTTGCCCAGCCATTCTTATCCACGCTCACCGCCGTGCGCAGATAGACTGAGAGGTCCGTGCTTTCCACCGGTCCCATATCTTCCCACCACTTCAGATAGGCGGGTTGCCAGCGCTCCAACGCACGCAACAGACGCCGGTCATCGGCGAGATTCACATTGTTCGGAATCGTTTCATTATAGTCGATGCTCATCGCACGGACTCCAGTCTAGATTTAAGTTAGACGCGTTTCCTGTCGAATGCCGCCTGCTTCCCCGTACCAAATCGCTTCAACGCCCCCTCGTCTCCCACCGCGTTGGGACGTTGGAAAATCCAGTTCTGCCACGCGGTCAATCGTCCGAATATCTTCGTCTCCAAGGTTTCCGGTCCCGCGAACCGGAGGCTCGCCTCCATACCGGTCAACGAATCCGGTGAGAAGCTATGGCGCTCCTCGACCGCAAGCCTCACCTCATCTTCCCAATCGATGTCGTCAGGAATGAATGTTACAAGTCCCAACTCTTCGGCGTCTTCCGCTTCCAAGTCAGACCCAATCTCCGCACGTATCGCAGTCAGACCCTCGGCGTCGTCTAACAATCGTGTCTCAAGCCGCGTAAGGCCGTTGCCCATCGGTAACGGGCCAAAATTCATTGCGGTTGGCCGCACCGTTGCCGGTGGCAGATTGGAATCCTCAAACGTGCCATCGAGCATGTAACTTCGATCAGCCGCCAAGGCGAGTTCCAGCAAAGTGCCCGTAAAACAAGACCCTGGTTCGATCAGCGCAATCAAGCTACGCGACGAAACATCTAGTCTTTTGAAGGTCCGTTTCAGGTAAAGCGTGATTTCTCGAACCAACCAATCGGAACTATTAGCGGCGAGCACTGAATCATAAGCGGCGACCCTCTCGCCATCGCCTTCTGTTTGCAGGACCCAAGTTCCAAGTTCCGGTTCATTGGCGCGCAGATATAAAATTGCGTCGTCTAGATCGCGCGCAAGCGCAAGCGGCCAAAATGCGACACCGGCATCGTGTATGCCCGCGACATTGGCTGGCGCCGGAGATTCTGGGCCCCGGACCTTGAACTTGGCGGCACCCTGTTCCCGGTCAAGTTCGATGGTGATCGTACCATAGCGAATGCCGGCATCGCCGATCGTTCGTTTCAGCGGCGTCAATTCGACGCCCCGTGCCCCTTCCGGCCGTCCCGCATCAGCGGCAAATGCCGCCGCACGCGCCATCGCCGTTTCGCGCAACCGCGAACGTGGAACCAGTTCATCAATCAGCTTCCAACTCAGCGCGCGCTTACCGCGCACGCCTTCGGTCACGGTGCAGAAAAAATCCGCCCGGTCCCGCCGGACACGGCGTTTATCGACAACGCGGGTCAATCCGCCCGTCCCGGGCAAGACGGCCAGCAACGGTACTTCCGGGAGCGAAACCGCACTGGAGCCATCATCGACGAGCATGATGTAGTCCGTTGCCAACGCCAGTTCATACCCACCGCCGGCGGCAGTACCGTCAATGACCGCTATATACCGCTGGCCCGAATTCTCGCTGGCATCCTCGACACCAAACCGGGTTTCATTGGTAAACTTGCAAAAGTTTACTTTTTCGACATGACTGGACTGGCCCAGCATGGCAATATTCGCGCCCGCGCAAAATACGCGGTCCATCGCAGAGGTAACCAGTACCGCACCGACCTCCGGATGCTCAAAACGCAGCCGTTGTGTTGCGTCATAGAGCTCAATATCAACGCCAAGATCATAGGAATTGAGCTTGAGCGCATAGCCGGGCTTGAGGCCACCGTCTTCGTCTACGTTCAAGATTAACTCGGCGACGGGGCCATCGACGCGGAGCGTCCAGTGACGGTATTTGTCTGGATGGGTCGCGAAATCGATCATAGGCCCGCAATCGTGCCGTAAATGTCCAATCACACAGGTCTACGCAAACTATAGAAGCCGCGCAACCTACAAGATGTCACGCCGACCGTGCGGTTCGGAGCAATCGAAACGGGTCCGGTAATCGTTCAAGAATTCGACCCACCCGCGCCAATACTTTTGGTACTTGGAGAACTTCGGCAACACGCCGATCGAGAAAAGCCCAAGTCGCTGAAAATCCTTCTGAATTATCATTCAACCAATGCATCAAGGTGGTGGAATACACCCCGGCGAGCAACGCCCGTTTGCTATAAAAATTATAATCCGTCGATTTGTCCCCCGCCGCATGCCACATGGCATCAACGGTGCGGTACAGCAGCTTCGTTGCGAGCGCGGCATTTTGCGGCATTGCAAGCACCGTCAAACCGCGCCGAACCGCCTCGCGGTGCGGTGCATTCTGCTCCAGTCGAACGCGTACGGCGGCGATGATCCGTTCCCGGACCTTCATCTCGTCCAGATCAAGCCTATCCAATTCCTCAAGCATAATCCGGTCAGCGTATCGGCTATGGGCGGCGATCATCTCCGCGCGCCCTCCAGGGAACAACCGTCGCACCGTGGTCGCTTCAAGCCCGGCATCCGCAGCACCACGCCTCAACGCCGTTTCGCCCCAACCGTCGAACGGAACATGCGGCAACGCCGCCAGAAGGATTTCATCGCGTGTCGCGTCACTAGCGGTCATGCGGTATCTCTTTCCCTGTCTTCATCATCGGCCGATCCGACATAATGGCGCAGTTCCTCGCGAAACATCAGTGTCGAAAGGTCGCTCATTCGAGCCGGATAAAGGATGCCATCAAGATGATCGCATTCGTGTTGTACCACACGGGCGTGGAAGCCTTCCGCGGCCTGCTCGATTTTTTCGCCGTCCAGCGTCACGCCGGAATACTGTATCGATGTCCATCGCGGCACCAACCCCGTCAGGCCGGGAACCGAAAGGCAAGCTTCCCAATCCTCATCCTGCTCGTCACTGGTTGGGGTAATGATGGGATTTACCAGCACTGTTAAGGGAATCTCATCGTCGTTATCGGTCTCACGCCCTTTCGGCACCTGGAATATCACAACACGAAGCGGCACATGAACCTGCGGCGCCGCCAAGCCTGCGCCATCGGCGTCCACGAGCGTTTCCATCATGTCACCGACCAGCCCCCGGATTTCCGGTGCCGTCGGGTCTTCAACGGCCTCGGCAGAATACCGAAGGACCGGGTGCCCCATTTTTGCGATCTTCAAAATTGCCATTGCTGGTTAATATGGGACCGAGGTAGGGTATGTCAAAGAGTTGAAATTCATCGAAAACACGTCACGAAATAACGCATTACGGCCTTCACAAGGTAAAAAACCTGTGTTATAAGCCGCCACTCTTTCCCCGTGACAATGCTATGTATGCAGGAGATTCGTTATCGTTCAGGTAGTTGTACGCGACAATAATGTCGATCAAGCCCTCCGCGCGTTGAAAAAGAAAATGCAGCGTGAAGGTATCTTTCGGGAAATGAAGCTTCGCCGGTCCTATGAAAAGCCGTCTGAGCGCCGCGCGCGTGAGCAAGCGGAAGCAAAACGGCGCTACAGGAAACTAATGCGTAAGCGGCTGGAACGCGAAGGCTACTAGCAGCGACGGCACATTACGACCGGTACGTCCGCGCGTCCTCGAAAGATTTTCGAGGGCGCGTTGTTGTTTTTGGAGAAAGCATGGAGGGCAGGCCATGGCGAAGAAACGAACGGGCAACCCTTGGATGCCAGCCCCTGATTACGGCCGTGGCCTTACTGGTTTATCGATCAATCTTTTAGTGGCAAACGTACCGGCTTCGGTAAGTTTCGCGAAATCCGTACTTAAAGCCGGGATCGTTTACGAAGATCCTGATTTCGCCGTCTTGCGCCACGGTGATGCAAGCTGGATGCTGCATGCCGATCACACCTATGAAAACCACCCTCTTTCCGGCATCGTCGGCCCACTCGTAGGACGCGGGGCGGGTGTGGAAATACGCCTGCACAATACCGATCCGGATGCAGCTGAAAAGCGTGCCCGCGATGCGGATTATACGGTCCTCGCTGGTGCATCCGACAAGCCGCACGGCTTACGCGAAGTCTATATCATTGACCCGGACGGCTACTGCTGGGTCATGGATGCACCAACACGCGATGAGGACTAACCCCCGGTCAACCGATCCTCGATAATGCAGGCAAGACGGGCCAGCAAATCTTCACGCCCCGGCGCGGCGGCAATCTGAACGCCAACCGGCAACCCACCTACGGTCCCACAGGGTATAGAGAGAACCGGTAGGCCCGCGATTGCCCACAATGCTTGAAGGGCATTCGAATTTTCGTTTGACCCACGAAGCGGCGGCACGCTTTCGGCGGCGGCGTCCAGAAAAACAGTATCACCCGGCATCATATCCAATAATTCGCTGCGCAATGTTATCGCATCGCGGCGTGCTTGTTCATATTCGCTGGCGTCAATTCGCCGTCCACGGTCGACTAGCGCCCGCGTTTCGTCGTTCATTTTTGCACTCATACGGTCGCGCTCGGCGGTTAGTTGGCGCGCGACTTCATAGCTCAACAAGGTATTATAACAGGATTCCATCTTTACAAAACGTGGCGGCAGCCGTAACCGACCCACCGCGACATGCCCGTCGGACAATGCCGCCGTTGCCCGATTGATCGCGGATCGGCCCGCCGTTTCGACACGATAGCTCATCGGTCCATCGAGCACGTGAACCGCCATGCCCACCGTACGGTAAGCCAATTCCTCGCGCACCTCCGGAAGCGGTCGCGTCGCCAGGAATAAACGGCACGCAAACCCAATATCCTCGGCTTTTCGAACATAAAAGCCGCGTGATTCCACGGAAGGCGCCAAGGACAAAATACCATCCGAAGCTATTGCCCCCCGAGTCGCGGTCAATCCATAGATGCCGCAATAATCCGCCGGGAGCGTTACGGACCCGTCGGCGCGCGCGTCGAATGCGAAGGGTACCATATTGGCCGCGACCGCGGCGGCGGCGCCAGAGCCACGCGAAGCGCGTTCGGGGTCACGTGGATTGCGGGCTATTCCCATGCCAAAGCAGCCGAATTCAGCAGATGTCGCGGCGGCTATCGCGATACCACCAGCCGTATATGCCCGTTTAATGATCGTGGCATCGCGTTGTGCGACACGGTTAGACGTCTCCACCTGTCCCTTGAACGCGTTTAATTCTAGAACGTCGATCACGCGCGCGGCGGCGAAAGGTATACCATGCGCGGGCCCCCGCTTGTCGGTAGGCATCCGGTCCAGAACGTAGGCTCTGCGCCGAACTCGCTTTTCATCGACTTCAACCAACGCCGCAATCGTCTCATTCCGAGCCTCGATCACGGCCAGACAGTCATCCAGATATGCCGCGACGCTGAGCTGACCGGAGTTGATCGCGCGTGCTGCTTCGGCCATGCCTAGGACAGTGCCGCCGCCGCTAAATTTCACATCAACGTGATTTGCCGACGGCAAGGCCTGTCTCCAAACTTAAAAACATGCGAAATACACTGATCACGCTGTCAATATTCCTCTTATTTCCCGTCGGATTTGCCATGGCGAATCCGTCCTATTGGAAACATGAATGGTCGCGGACGGATTTTACCAAGCATAGCGTTGCTTTCGACGAGATATTTTCGGGTGGTCCGCCAAAAGACGGCATCCCTTCCATTGATAATCCCAAATTCGTGCCGGTTTCCGAGGAAAAGGAGCTGACGGCGACCGACCCGGTCATTGGCCTCATTGTCAATGGTGTCGCCAAAGCATATCCCGTTCGCATTCTGATTTGGCATGAAATCGTCAATGACACCATTGGTGGGGTACCCGTTAGCGTAACTTTCTGCCCGCTGTGTAATACGGCCGTCGTCTATGACCGCCGGCTAGATGGGAAAGTGCTGGATTTCGGAACCACCGGCAAGCTCCGCAATTCCGATCTCGTCATGTATGACAGGCAAACGGAGTCTTGGTGGCAACAATTCCTGGGTAAAGGGATCATCGGCGAAATGACCGGAAAAACCCTCAAGGCAATGCCGGCACGGCTCGAATCCTGGGCCAATTTCAAGGCACGAGCACCGAAAGGGCTGGTTCAGGTTCCCAACTCGAAGAGCATGCGGAATTACGGCGCAAACCCGTATCGCGGTTACGATTCACTGGACAAACCTTTTCTATACTCCGGCGAAATGCCCAAAAACGTGCCACCGCTTTCCCGGGTTGTCTCCACCTTGGACCGCAGCCAGGCTTGGAGCCTTGATCTGCTGCGGAAAAAGAAAGAGATACGCTTGAAAGACGGGCTGATTTTCCGCTGGGAACCGGGGCAAAACTCCGCGCTTGATTCAGGTATCATCGCGAAAAGCGCTGATGTCGGAAATGTCACCGTCCAGCGCAATGGGAAGGACATTCCTTATTTCGTGGATTTCGCGTTCGCGTTTCACGCCTTCTTCCCCAAGGCGACGATTCACGACAAATAAACCCGACAAGGCGCCCGGCAAATCCCCTAAAGCATATGTCCGGTCAGGTTCAGCGGTTCGTCGACCTTTTGCCAATTCTCACCAACCGCGACAAGGCAGGTAAGTCCGCCGGGTTTGGTAAAAATAATCGTCCAGGTTCCCGTCTTCGAAGCGAAAACCTCGACAAGGTTGCCGTCCGCAGCCAGGCCCGCGGAACGCCGCTGCTCCTTAAAGCCACTGCTCAACCGTTCCACGATATCGGACCGCTTGCCACATACCGACTGCGCCATAGAAGGCGTTGCCAGAAATAAAATCGCCAAAGCGGTACCTAGTGCCGTTAATGTCGAGCGCATCATATGGTCCTCCTTTCGGGCGCCCGCCCGATCAGTTTTGCGCACCTCCCAACGTTAACGCATATGCAGTGAATACTTTCTTATCGTTGCCATTCTTATTTTAATCCAAATAAAAATATTGCATTATCGTAAAACAAAATAAAATTAACCACTGTGATATCGGTCACATTCTCGAAAAATTATATTTCTTATTAACGTAGACAAGTAACCATACTTTTTTGTAAATATAATTCTAACTATTTATTTACTTCATTGATATTAAAACAAAAAGGTTAACAATTATATTACAGCACGACATTTATTGATTATTCCACGCCCAAAATCCGCAACGGCATACAGCGCGGGGTTTGGGCGTCCTGACGCCAATTCCAAATTTTAATTGAGCCGCAATAGCGGCAAGCCTTTAACCCGAACTACATCTCGCCTAGCGCGTTGACAATTCCCTCGCACATCGCTTTTGCGTCATCGAACAACATCATCGTGTTATCACGATAAAACAGAACATTATCGACACCGGCATAACCGGGACTAAGCGAGCGCTTCACGAACAGGACAGTACCCGCGTTCTCGACATCGAGAATTGGCATACCGTAGATCGGGCTTGTCGGGTCGGTTTTCGCGACTGGATTTGTCACGTCATTAGCGCCGATCACGAAGGCCACATCGGTTGACGCAAAATCCCGGTTAATGGAATCGAGCTCGAACACCTCGTCGTAAGGAACGTTGGCTTCCGCCAGAAGAACGTTCATATGGCCGGGCATACGGCCCGCCACGGGGTGTATCGCATAGCTGACCTTAATACCCTCGGCCTTCAGTATTTCCGCCATCTCCCGCAAGGCGTGCTGCGCTTGCGCCACCGCCATGCCGTATCCGGGCACAATAATGACGCTACCGGCGTTCTTCATGATGAAGGCGGCGTCATCCGCGCTGCCTTGCCGCACGGTCTTATCGCCCTCCGCGACGATGCCCGCGGTCGCATCTTCCCCGCCGAAGCCACCAAGAATAACGTTGAAGAAGGAGCGGTTCATGCCCTTGCACATAATGTAACTCAATATCGCGCCGGAGGACCCGACCAAGGCCCCGGTGACGATGAGCGCTGGGTTTGAAAGGGTAAATCCGATACCGCAAGCCGCCCAACCCGAATAGCTGTTCAGCATAGAGATCACGACCGGCATATCGGCGCCACCGATCGGAATGATGATCAGCAGTCCAATCGCCCCGGAGAGCAAAACGATCGCCCAGAAAAGCATCTTGCTTTCCTCGCCACAAAGCCAAACGACCAGGCCGATCAGGAGCAATCCTAGAAAGGCATTCAGGGCGTGTTGTCCCGAGAAAACAACCGGTGCGCCACTCACCAAGCCCTGCAGCTTGGCAAAGGCGACGATCGATCCGGTGAAGGTAATCGCGCCAATCGCCGTACCGATGCTCATTTCAACCAGACTCGCGACGGCTATATCCCCCGCGACGCCAATGCCATATGCCGCCGGCTCGTAAAACGCCGCGGCGGCGACAAAAACGGCCGCAAGGCCGACCAGGCTGTGAAACGCGGCAACGAGTTGCGGCAATGCCGTCATCTCTATCTTGAGCGCAATCACCGTACCAATCGCACCACCGATCACCATCCCCAGCAGGATCATCGTGAAGCTTAAGACATTCGGTGCGGCGAGCGTGGTTACGACAGCAATAACCATGCCGACGATGCCGTAGATATTGCCCATCCGCGCGGTTCGCGGTGACGACAGGCCCCGCAGCGCCATGATGAAACAGACGCTGGCGATTAGGTACGCGAATGCGGACAGATTCTCGCTCATGATGTCTCGCCTATTTCTTTTTCTTGAACATCGACAGCATGCGCTGCGAAACGATGAAACCGCCGAAAATATTGATCGAAGCCAAGATCACGGCAATAAATCCAAAAGCCTTGGAAAAGCTCATATCCACCGGACCGGCGGCGATTAAGGCGCCAACGATAATCACCGAGGAAATCGCATTCGTGACGCTCATCAAGGGCGAATGGAGGGCAGGTGTGACACTCCAGACGACGTAGTAGCCGACGAAGATAGCCAACACGAAAACCATGAAATAGAAGACAAAAGTATCGGTCCCACCAGCGGCCACTTGCATTTTAAGGTTGCTGACCTGCGCCAACAGAGACTCGGCCTCCGTCGCCAAGGCCTTCGCGCCCTTCGCCACGCCGGCGGCCTGTTCGACAAGTTTCTCGGTTTCCATTGCCTAAGCTTCCTCTTGATCAACAGCCACTGGCTGTGCCGCTTCGCTGGCGCCGCCGGGAACGTTTTCGTTAACGGTCTTCCCGTCGCGCGTCACAAGCGTGCCGGCAATAATTTCGTCTTCCATATCAATCGTCAGCGCCACCGGGTCGTCCCCAATCATCGGCGTTAGAAAATTGAACACATTGCGCGCGAACAACCGGCTCGCATCATCGGCAAGCCGGCCGGGAACGTTGGCGTGCCCAACGATCCTCACCCCATGCTTAGCAACAACCCTGCCCACTTTGGAAAGCGGGCAATTGCCCCCCGCTTCCACCGCCAGGTCGACAATCACCGATCCCGGTTTCATCGTCGCAACCATCTCTTCGGAGATAAGGACCGGCGCCGGGCGCCCGGGGATCAACGCGGTGCAAATGACGATATCTTGTTTTGTGATGGTCTCCGCGATAAGCGCCGCCTGCTTTTCCTTGTAGGCGTCGCTCATTTCCTTGGCATACCCGCCAGCCGTCTGCGCTTGCGCGAACTCCTCATCCTCCACGGCGACGAATTTTCCGCCAAGAGATTCCACCTGTTCCTTCGTCGCCGGGCGCACATCGGTCGCCGACACAACAGCCCCCAGGCGTTTCGCCGTGGCGATGGCTTGCAGCCCAGCAACGCCGACCCCCATCACCAGCACCCGCGCCGGCGGCACCGTTCCCGCGGCGGTCATCATCATTGGAAAGGCACGGCCGAATTCCGCCGCGGCATCCAACACGGCCTTATAACCCGCGAGGTTGGACTGCGACGACAGGATATCCATCGACTGCGCCCTGGTGATGCGCGGCATGAGTTCCAGCGCGAAGCCGGTGACGCCTGACACCGCCAGTGCGGAGACGAATTCCGGTTCGCTCTGCGCGGCCATTTGGCAAACAAGGATTTGTCCCGGCGAGAAATTGCCTAATTCGTCCGATTTTTCGCCCTCGATCATGGGGCGCTGGACCTTGAGCGCAACATCCGCGCCATCAAGCGCCGCTTTCGCATCGCTGGCAACCGTTGCACCGGCTTCCCGAAAATCAGCGTCGGAGACCGAAGCGCTGGTGCCCGCCCCTTTCTCGACAACAACATCGACGCCCAAGGCGACGAGCTTCTTAACGGTCTCCGGCGAACCCGCCACGCGAGTTTCGTTGAGCCGCCGCTCTTTAAGAATAGCGAATTTCATTTATGGCAATCCCGCCTGATCCCCTAATCGAGGGATGCCAAAATACAGAAAGGAGCGCTGTTGCCAAGAGGAACCGGCACTTCTACACACCTTTGTGTCAATTGGTTACACCCAGGTCCATCCAGCGGGGACCGATTACGCGCATGGAATGCGCGCGAAGACAGCGCCTATTGGGGCATTTTGCTACTCCGCGGCGGCAACCGCGGGACCGCGCCCAACAATAACTTCGTTTCCAGAGGAAGGCTGATTCGGCACATTGCAGGCCATCACAAGCGACATCGCGGCCATGGCGGTACCGGATAGAAACACTGCCGCCGGCGAAATCAGCCATAGCGCGCCAAACACCGCCGGGATCACCACGGCCGCGATATGGCTAATCGTGAAACTGACGCCGGCTGTGGATGCGATATCCGCCGGGTCGGCGATCTTCTGAAAATAGGTTTTAATGGCAATCGCCAGCGCGAAGAACACATGATCCGCGATGTATAGCCCCGCCGCAACCGTATCGTTCTCGACGAAGGCGTAAGCCGTAAAGATGCCGATCAAACCGACATACTCGAAAATCAGCGCCTTGCGCTCTCCCCAACGTCCGATGAGCCGTCCGATACGCGGGGCCAGCCACACATTAATTGCCGCGTTGACGAGAAACAGGACCGCGATGGCACCGACGGAATAGCCGAATTTCTCGACCATCAGGAAGCCGGCAAAAACGACGAATATTTGCCGCCGCGCGCCCGACATGAATGTTAGGGCGTAGTACAGCCAATACCGGGTCCGCAAGACCATGTGCTTGTTCTGCACGACCTTCTGCGGGAATTGCGGAAACCCAAACCAGCAAAATATCGCCAATCCCGCGGCAACGCCGCCGCCAAGCAAATATACCCAATGAAACGCCATGCTCATGAAATCAAAAAGCAGCCAAATCAGTCCAAATGTCACGATCGATGTGAAGGACCGCACGGCGATCAACCGGCCGAGCGTTTCCGGTGTCCGCTTCACTTCGATCCATTGCAGGGCGAGCGACGACTGCACCGTCTCGTAATAGTGGAAGCCGATCGACATCAGCACGGTGGTGCAATAAAGGCCCAGAATTGTCGGAAAAAAACCGGTGAGTGCCGTTCCAATACCCAGCAGTAGGAGAGAAAGCAACGCGAGCGGTTGTTCGCGAAACCAGAGCAACAGAAACACAACCGTAAACGCCAAAAAGCCGGGCACTTCGCGCAGGCTTTGCAAAACGCCCATTTCCCAACCGGTGAATCCCGCCTGTTCGATCGCAAAGTTATTCAACAACGCGTGCCAAACCGCGAAACCAAGCGTCGAAGACGCCGCCATGACATAGAGAAGGATTTCCGGCCGCCGCCAATCGCGGAGCCGAGGGAACGGAAATTTACGCATTACGACTAACTAATACGGCGGTCCTTTAAGTTCCACCGTATTTCCGTCAGGGTCCTCGATATAAATCGATGGACCATCGCCTTCCGCGCCGTAACGGGACTTCGATGCCTCGGCATCAATGCCGTTCGCAGAAAGATAAGCGCGGATCGCCGGCTCGTCGAATGTTTCCAGGCGAATCGCAAAATGATCCATGTTCCCGGGCCCATCCGGCGGCGGGTTGTCTTTGGTATCGAATAAATCGATCATCGCCGAACCGGCACGAAGCTGTACGAGCCCAATTGCCTCGACGCGGCGCTCCTCCGAACAACCAAGAATATCGCAATAAAATCGGATCGCACGGTCGAGATCGGCCGCTCGCAGGACGACGTGATCAATGTTACGGATGGAAATTGCGCTCATACCAGACCTTCCTATTCGCCATGTCTTTGGAGAAATTCGCCGACCGCGCGGTTAAAGGCTTCAGGCGTTTCGAAATAGGGCGAGTGTCCAGCCTCCGGCAGTTCGATCAATTCCGCCCCGGGCATCAATGCCGCGACCTCGCGGATCGCGGCCGGGGGAAACACGACGTCGTTCTCGCTGGTTATCAGAAGCGTCGGCACCGACAACTCCGCCAGCACCATCTCCGACACCGGGTTATCCCGCTGTGCGATTTGCGCCCGGACCTCCGGCGTCAGCTGCGCGTTGAGCGAACTGATCTGCGCATAGAGGAAGGCAAGATCGGGATGCCGTTCGATGAATCCGCCATGCAGCGCGACATTGCCAAAGCCTTCCGACGCGAAGCGGGCCCGCGCAACCTTGATGTTCTCTTCGACAAGCGGCGTGAAGACGCCTCCGGACGTGTTGCTGAGGATCAAACAGGACACACGGTCGGGCCGCTCCAGAGCCGCACGGAGTCCTGTCCAGCCACCCATCGACTGGCAGACGATGGCGGTCCGCTCAATGCCTTCCGCGTCGAGGATCGCCATCAAATCGTCGCCGAATTTCGAGCGGTCGAAATTATCCGGCGCGCAGACGCTCCGCCCATACAAACGATGGTCGAATACAATCATGCGGTAGCGCTGTGAAAAGACCGGTATTTGCTGCCACCAGCTCGCGGCATTGCCGCCGGCGCCGTGCGCGAAAGCAACCGCCGGCCCGTCGCCAAGCGCCTCGTAATAAATCGATGCGCCGTCCGCTTGGGCGAAAGCCATACCCTAGGTCAAACTCGCCATGATGTGCCCCACGAGATCGTTCGCCTTGGCGTCATGGACCCAACGCGCAACCACGACCATGCGGTGCTTCGGTTCTATCCAAATGATGTTCTGGCCTGCGCCCAAGGCGAAGAAACTACTATCGGGCGCCTTACTGAAATGCCTGCCGTTCGTGTTCAACCACCAAAGATAACCGTATGTCTTCTTGATATCGCAAGGCGTGGACAACGCATCGATCCAGGTCTCCGGGATAATTTGCTGCCCCTCCCACGCACCGCGTTGCAGGATAAGTTGACCGACGCGCGCGTGATCGGGGCTGTTGATCCACAAACCCCCGCCCCAATGTGCGCCGCCCGGCACAGACGCCATCACTTCTCCGTCTATTTCGAAGAAGGAATTACGATAGTGCTGCCACTGCCAGCTATCGGACGCGCCAATCGGATCCATGATGCGTGTCTTCAATATCTCCGGCAGCGGCCGGCGGAACACCTGCATCAGGCACAGGCTCAGCCGGTTGACGCGGACATCGTTGTATTCCCAAAAGGTACCGGGTTTCTGCAATTCGCGTTTCGTACCCTTTTTCGAGTTGTCGACGGCGACGCCCAAGCGGCGATTATGATCGACAACATCGGGTTTATCCCATAGCGACCCTTCCCATTCGCTGGTCTGCTGCAAAAGGTGCCGCCAGGTGATGGTTTTATTTTGCGGCGTATCGAACGCCGCATCGATAGCGTAGTCGCAGACGGGGTCGTCGACATCGCCAATCAAGCCGTCGGCGATAGCGATACCCGCGAGTACCGATAAATAGCTTTTGGTCGCGCTGAAGGTCATATCGACACGGCTCGTATCACCCCAGGAAGCGGCAATCGCGCCATCCTTGAGAATGACGCCGTTGGGTCCGCCACGATCCTTCGTCGGTCCCAGAACCTCGTTCCAGGGCGGTTCTTCCGCCGCCTTTTGCACTGAAACGAGTCCGCCGCTTAAATCACGTGGCCATGGCGTTTCGGAAGCTTCGGCGAAGGCCACCGCGTCGGCGAGCTTTGCGGTATCGAACCCCAATTCCGCCGGATCGGCATGGTGGAAACCACCGCGTTGCACATCATCCATGGATAACCTCCTTGTCGACCCCACTCAGTACGCTCGTTAGAGCGCTTCATCTCCTGTTTCCGCGGTGCGAATACGCACGGCGGTCGATACGTCGTATACGAAAATTTTACCGTCGCCGATCTTACCAGTCTTCGCCGCGTTCTGGATCGCCTCGACCGTTTGATCGACAACGGAATCCGAAACAACGACCTCGATACGCACTTTCGGCAGAAAATTCACCGTGTATTCGGCGCCACGGTAGATTTCCGTGTGCCCTTTCTGCCGACCGTACCCCTTGACCTCCGTCGCGGTCATGCCTTCGATGCCGACTTCGGTCAACGCTTCTCGGACTTGATCAAGCTTATGAGGCTTTACAACAGCCATCACCATTTTCATGGCCTTTACTCCCGATTCTCTACCTTGCGTTATCTTTCATAACTTTGGAGTCTTCTACAAATCGTAGCCCCGTTCGCCATGCGATGTGATGTCGAGGCCTTCGATTTCGTCTTCTTCGGGCACCCGGAGACCAAACATCGCATCTGCGATTTTGATGATCACATAGCTCGCCACCGCCGACCATACCGCGACGGAAACAATGCCGATCGCCTGCACGCCAAGCTGTTTGCCAACCGTCATGCCATCGGCGAGTCCCAACCCCTGGAAGGTTGCGGTCGCCAAGAACGAAACCATGATTGTCCCCAACGCGCCACCGACGCCATGAACCGCGAACACATCCAATGAGTCGTCGATCCGGACCGTCTGTTTGATCCAGGTCGTCATCCATTGGCAGACGATGCCGGCGACCACGCCGATGATCAGTGCACCGATTGGCCCGACAAATCCGGATGCCGGCGTGATCGTCGCCAAACCGGCGACCATGCCGGTAACGATACCGATCAAACTTGGTTTGCCGAACTTGATCCATTCCACGGCCGCCCAGCTAAGCGATGCCGCCGCCGCTGAAATATGCGTTACGACCATGGCCATGCCGGCGTTACCGTCCGCTGCGAGCGCACTACCCGCGTTGAAACCGAACCAACCGACCCACAGCATCGCGGCGCCGGTCATCACCATGCCCGGGTTGTGCGGTGGGCGGACCTGCTCGGGGAAGCCTCTGCGACCGCCCAGCATCTTTGCGAAGACCAACGCGGAAATGCCGGCCGTTACGTGAACAACTATGCCGCCGGCAAAATCCAATACACCCATATCGGCGAGCCAGCCACCACCCCAAACCCAATGCGTCACGGGGGCATAAACCACGATCAGCCAAACTGCGCTGAAAAATATTACCGCCGCGAAATTCACCCGCTCGGGATAAGCACCGACAATGAGTGCCGGCGTGATGATCGC